>JBDZUN010000112.1:10300-10659 GCA_040255145.1 Hyphomicrobiales bacterium
CCCTCAGCCGTCTTCAGGCGGACGAAATCGGAATAGAACTCGGCTTGCGCGTTGCCCTTTGCGTCAGCGTACAGGTTGGGCAGGTCGCCGAAATCGTGACCATCCGGGTTGAGCAGTCCGTGCGGCATGGCATCGCCGTGGCTGATATGGCCGCCAGCGTTCTTGAATTGCGCGTCGCCGCAATCGCCCTTGGCGTGCAGGTGGATGCCGTGCCAGCCCGGCGTGAGCTTTTCCGCGGTCACGCGCAGGAGCACGCCGTTCGGCGCGCCGGTAACCTGAACCTCGCCGATCGTGTCGCCGTTAGGGGCCTTGATCGGCGCGGTGACATCCGCGGCAAACGCCGCGCCGGCAAGCGCGGC
>JBDZUN010000113.1:0-10646 GCA_040255145.1 Hyphomicrobiales bacterium
CCTTCGATCTGGCCGCCGCCGCCACGGACCGGGCGGCCTGGGGCCTGTTCCGCGACCGCCGGCCCGACCTCTACGGCGTGCTGCTGACCGCGGACGGCGCCGGCCCCATCCCCGTCTAGGCTTTTCAGATTCCCCAATCCGTTGCACCGCCGCGCGCATCTTCTAGACTGGCGCGCCTGCCGCGGCGGCCCGTCGCGATCCGGTTTGAGGCTTTCATGCGTTTCGCGTTCCCGGCCGCTGCCCTGCTGCTCGTCTCGATCGCCAAGGCCGACCCGGTGCCCGCAGCGGCCCCGATGCCGCTTCTGTCGCACCGGGCCGAATACCAGATGGATCTCGCGCGCCAGAGCCAGGGCACCAATCTTGCAACCTTGTCGGGACGGATGGTGATGGAATGGACGTCGTCCTGCGACGGCTACATCACCAACCAGCGGCTCGTCACCCGTTCGACCGACGAGCTGGGCCAGGACACGCTAAACGACTTTACTGCCTCGTCATGGGAATCGCGCGACGGCCGCACCATGCGCTTCGCCGCGCGCCAGAAGCTCAACCGCGACACGGTCGGCGAATATGTCGGCAGCGCCCAACTCGGCAATCAAGGGGCCGCAGGCAGCGCCGCCTTCACCAAGCCGGATACGCAAAACGTGACCCTGCCCACGGACACCGTGTTCCCGACCGGACAGGTCAAACACATCCTGGCCGCCGCCCGTGCCGGAGAGCGCCGGGCCTCCGACATCGTGTTCGACGGGTCGGGCGAGACCGCGTTGTACCAGGCCGACGCCTATATCGTGCCCGTCGCCCAGGACCGGAAACCAGCGCCCGCCGCCGCCAAGGTGCTGGGCGGAGTGCGTTCATGGATGGTCGAGGTCTCGTATTTCCCCTACGGCTCCACCGAGGGTGTGCCGGAATACGAGCTCTCGTTCCGGCTGTTCGAGAACGGCGTCTCGACCGACCTCCTGCTCGACTACGGCGACATGGCGATCAAGGGCCGCCTGATCGGGCTCCAGCCCCTGCCGCGGGCCGGCTGCTGAAGCGCGGACCAGCGGCGCGCTTCAGTCGCGCACCGTGTGGGACATCGTCGCCGACCAGCGGATCAGATCCTCGCGCAGCCCGGATAGGCGGGCCAGGAGCGGAAGCGGTTCTCGCCTACTTCTCCGCCTGCTGGCCCAGGCTGACACGCAAGGCGGCCAGGTATTTGCGGACCCGCTCGGCATTGGCGCCGAGATCGCCCTCGCCGATGCGCGAGGCGGAGCGGATGTCGACCCGGACGTTGCCCTCGCTGGTGCGCGCGACCCGCACCGCCACGTCGTCCTTGAAGCCCCACCAGAACGAGGTCGCCGTCGCCTCGATCCGTCCGGCATCGGCGTCTGCGGCGGCGATGTGCCAGCCCTGGTTCCGGGCCACCGCCAGTGCGGCGGCGAAAACCTGCTTCGGGTCGCGGTCGGTCACGGTGACGCGGTTGAGGTCGGCATAGGCCTGGAGCTGCAGCGGGACGTTGTGCTCGGCGTCGTAGGCCACGCCGTTGGGTGATTTCAGCCGCTCCGGCCGCAGCACGACGAAGGCCGGCGGGTTCGCCGGATCGGTCGTGATGTCGTGGATCGGCGGGGTCGAATGGGCCTGCTGGTACAGCGTATAGACGGCCATGAAGGTGCCGGCGCCGACCAGCACGCCGAACCAGCCGAGCGCATAGGAGCGGAACTGGCCGGGGCGCCGCAGCATGTTGGCGCCGACGACGCAGAACAGCGAGGCGAAGATCCCGATACCGGCGCCAACCGCGAGCATGACGATCGCCGGTTCGAACGGCAGCAGCCCGAAGCGATAGGACGGTCCCGCCGCCGCCGCGACCAAGGCGCCGGCGTCCGCCAGCGCGAACCCGCCGCGGCTGAGCCGCAGCCCCCATCCAAAGCTCCGCTCCCCCATCGTGCGGTCGTTCATGCCCCTGCCCCCATTCCGCCGAAGTCCGGCCGCCGCCAGGACGGGCGGCCACGCCGGCGCCCCAGGCTTATGCTACGGCGCCGTCTCAGACCGCTGGCGCAACGCGTTCAGTGTGCGAAGATATCACGATCGGGCCAGCCGCGCAGGTCGAGCGCGGCGCGCGTCGGCAGGAACGCGAAGCAGGCTTGCGCCAGGTCGGCCCGGCCTTCACGCGCCAGCATCCGATCCAGCGCCTCGCGCGCCCGGTGCAGATACAGCACGTCGGACGCGGCATAGCCGAGTTGCGCCTGGGACAGGGTCGCCGCACCCCAGTCGGAACTCTGCTGCTCCTTGCTCAGCTCAACGCCGAGCAGTTCACGGCACAGGTCCTTGAGCGAATGCCGGTCGGTATAGGTGCGGGCGAGCCGCGATGCGATCTTGGTGCAGTAGACCGGCGCGGTGTCGGCGCCCAGATGCGCCTTCATCATCGCGATGTCGAAGCGGGCGAAGTGGAACAGCTTCAGCACCGCCGGGTCTTCCAGGAGCCGCTTCAGGTTCGGCGCGTCGAGCGGCGGCGACCCGAGCTGGACCAGATGGCAGGTACCGTCGCCCGCCGAGAGCTGCACCAGACACAGCCGGTCGCGCGCCGGGTCGAGACCCATCGCCTCGGTATCGATCGCCACGACGGGCCCGAGCCGCAGGTCGGCCGGCAGGTCGCGCTGGTGCAGCACGATGGTCGGCCCCTCGCCGGTGGGTGCGGCATCTGTCACGGATTCGCGCCCCGAACGCCCGCGGCCAAACGCTGTGATACCCGGGGGAAGATCACGCCTGAAGCCATATAATCCATTGAATTTACGAAATAATTCTCGCCGCTCCGGGCAGTTTGTAGCACAGCGGCACCGCACCCGCAACGCACCGCCCGCCTGCGTCTCACCGAAAGGGAGCCGCAGAGAAATCCCGCTCCTGATCGGGGCGCTATCGGTCCGCTATCGCGGCGTCCAGAGCCCTGGCGAGCGCCCTGGCCTTCAAAAGAGCGGCGCGGTGCTTCTCTTCGTCGGAATGTTGCCAGCCTGCTTCAACGGTCACCATGCACCGTATGGTGTCGTTCCCGCGGGACAGGACAATCGAAAACTGGTCGGTTTGCGTGGTTCGAACGATCTCTAGCTTTTCCATTTACGATTCCACGTTTTTTTGAATTATCGAAACGTGCCGATAATTACATTACTACATATTTACTTTCTGGGTGCCGCTTGTCGAGAGGGCGACACACCCGCCTGCGCCCTTGAAATATGGAGCGGTAGCGACCATTTTTTATGAGGCGCGGGCGTATGCAGCAGAACTGAATTGATACTCTGCGCCGACCAAGGCGTGCGCCTATCGAGGGGTGGCCGACGGCGCCCTCCCCTCACGGCCGCTCCTCCCGACATATCCGGGCCCATGAACCAGTGTGAACGGGAGATATTCGCCGCCAACCGAGCGGAGCGGTACGCGCCCAAGCCAACGGGCGGGATACTCATGGCAGGAATTTGCGGCGCCATGGCGGCATTGCTCGGCGATGTCGCCGCCTCGCGATTCTATGGCCGGTCCGTTCGCGACCACCTGTTGGCTGCGGTGTTCGTCGCGGTCACGGGGTTCCTGATCGGCATCTTCGTCAACACGCGGTCGGCACATCGGAGCCGGAAAGCGCGACGCGCCGAACTGGCAAAGATCGACCCCGGCAGGGAATAAGCCGCCGAGACTCCTTCATGCGCCCGCACTTCAGGCACGGCACGCCCCGCGCCTCGAGCGTTTCCTCGATCCTCTTTCAGAAGACGGGAGAAGCCATCATGCCCAGCGAACCGACAAGGCAGACGCGGCCCCAGCGCTGGAACTGGAATTCGAGCAGCCGCCCACCGGTCAATCAGACCGCGCGGCAGACCGCCCGCGCCCAGTTTGCAGCAGCCGCAAAAGCCGCCAATGAAGCGCACGACACCGTGCGCACCGCGAGCCAGGTCAAGACTCAGCGGCTCAGGGAACTGCGCATGTCGCGCGATGCCGCGGCGGCCCAGGAGCGAACCGCGGAGGCGGCCACGGCAAAGCGCGGGAAAGCGGCGGGAAACGCCACGGCGTCAAGGGACTGACGCGCGGCACGACACTGGCAAGCATGACGCCCGGACAGATCGCCGCCCAAGCCTGTTTGGGAGGATTAGCCGTCCGGAGAAGTGGTGCAGGAGAGGCATCCAACTGACCGCTTAGCGGATTGAATTACAATAATTTTTTAGATGGGGTTTTTAGAAAGACCAACGAATGTACCAACAAATCGAAATCCGTCCCTTTCGCCCGCTTCTTAGTTCCGGGACGATAGCACATGCGCCACCGCGCCGCATGCGCCGGCCCATGGCGGGGAGTACCAAGGTCCGATGCGCGCTCGACTCATCGGGCTTTGGCAAGCGCGTCCGAGCTTATGCGAGGATAGCCAAGCGAGCGGAGGCGAGCGCCGGCGCGTGGGGCGCGCGTCGGTCGGTTCCGATCGACGGGCCTTGGCATCAGCCGGCGACTTCGCTTCCCATTCGCTCATCGGGCGCGGCGGCCTCTTGATCGCCTCTCGGCTTTTCCGGGCGAGTCCGCGCGTTCCGCCCTGATCCGCGCCAGCAGCGCGCTGGTGGGTTCGTCGGCCGGGTCTTGCGGCACAAGCTCGCCCTGGAAGGCCTTGGCGAGTACAGCCTGATCGAGCCGGTCGATCAGGTGGCGGGCGCTGGTCGCCTCGGCGGCGAGGCGGTCGATCCAAGCATGGGTAGCTTCGATCAGTTCGATCGTCTTCCGTTGATCCGCAACCGACGGGAGCGGGAGCATCACATTCCGGATGTCATCGAGCCCAAGACCAGCTCTGGTCATCCCTCGATTCTTCTCCAGCATTTGCTGTTGACCGACTTTACTTGCCAGATACCAGGCGATGAAGCGTCCAAAATCGCGATCATGTAGCCTCACCAGTGCGACGTGTTGGCTCACGTAAGCATCGCCGAGGTCCGAGGAGATTAGCCCCACCCGCCCCAAGTCAGCCGTAATGGTAATCACGATGTCTGCAGCATGCACACGGGTACGCTGCCCTTCAGCGCCTATTGGCGGCGAGACATGCTGAGTGTCAGAAAATGACAATCCGATGTCCCCCCTCATCACGTTGGCTACCCGTATGAACAGAGGGCCATGATCGGAATAGTACTTTGCCCAACCTCGTGAACCACTCGTTATAAACTCAGCCAGGTCGCCTAGCTTGCGACGGGGGCCGCCTGAAGAGACGCTCCGGAACGCCGCCGCAAGAACTGCCTGCTTGTACTTCGCGACGAGGCGGGGGATGTGGTCGAGGTGATCGCGGGCGCGTCTGGATTTGCCGGTCAGGCTGTCGATCTTCGCGACGATCCGCCGCTGTTCAGGAAGTGGGGGTAGAGCGATGTTGAACGCCTTGACCTCCGGGAAATAGATCGTGGTGTGGGTTGAGCCCTCGCCGAAGCGTCGGATGTCTTCTCCCTCAGCAAGAAGCGCCTGCATCAGAAAGTCGGGATCGAGGGCTTCGGTACATGACCACGTGACGAAATCCTGACTAGTGGCCATATCACATCCCATCTTCACCACGTAGCCAACGGATGCAGTGCGAGACAGGCAGATCGTATCTCTCGGCAGCAGCCGAGCAGAGGAGTTGTCTAGGCCAAGTTGATTAATGCGCTGGAGCGTGTCGCGGATTACCCCCCCCATGATGCGCGCCGGCATCGCGTATCCCGACCCATGGAACATCTCCACCCCAGTATTCAGGATGCTTTCGGCTCGGCGTGTGTCCCGTGCCCAATTCGGCGATGGAAGTTAAAGCCGTCCATACCCAGCCGGACGGAAGCGGCATATTTGGATTGCCGACCGAAATTGCTGCGCGGCCCGGAATCACTGCATCCGACGCTGGCCGGCCAGTCACTCCGCCGCCACCGCGACGGCGGCGGCCTCCTCGACATTATCCAGCTCGATCCCTTCCGACAGCGCCTCGATCTCCTCCAGCGCGGCCTTGAGGTGGCCGACGATGGCGGCGGCGATGTCTTCCGGCTCGGTCAGCGCCTCCTCGGCTTCGGCCTCGGTATCGCGCAGCCAGGCGATGTCGAGGTTGTCGTTGCGGGCGGCGATAGCCTCGCGGGTGAACATTCGCCACCGCCCGTCCTCTCCCGTTTCCCGCCGCTCGGCTCCGCCGTTCGGATCGGCGCCATAGGCGGCCTCGAAGCCGGCGAAGTCGGCGACCGTCAGCGGCCGGGTCTTGCCGAAGGCTGGCATGTTGGCCCGCATGTCATAGACCCAGACGGCGCCCGTATTGCCCCGGTCCGTCCTGCCGCGCTGGAAGAACAGCACGTTGGTCTTGACCCCCTGCGCATAGAAGATGCCGGTCGGCAGCCGCAGGACGGTGTGCAAGTTGCAAAGTTCCATCAGCCACGCGCGCAGGCGGCGGCCGGTATTGTCCTCGAACAGCACATTGTCTGGCACCACCACGGCGGCGCGGCCACCGGGGTTCAGGGCCCGGACGATATGCTCCACAAAGGCAAGCTGCTTGTTCGACGTGTCCGCCGTCACCGAGAAGTCGGAGCGGGTCGGGCGACCGCCGCCCTTCTTGGTGCCGAAAGGCGGGTTGGTGAGGACCAGGTCGGCCTTGGGCAGCGCCTCGCCATCCGGCGACAGCGTGTCGATGTCGTCCACGCCGCCACCCTCGATGCCGTGCAGAAGCAGGTTCATCAGGCACAGGCGATGCGTGTCGGGCACAAGCTCCGCCCCGACAAAGGCCCCGTTGCGCTGGAAATGGGCCTGTTCCTGCGGCAGCTTGTAGAGATCGTCGGTGTGATCCTTGATGTAGCGGTCGGCGGCGACCAGAAAGCCGGCCGTGCCCGCCGCCGGGTCCTGCACCGTCTCGCCCGCTTGCGGCCGCATCAGCCGCACGATGCAGTCGATCAACGGGCGCGGCGTGAAGTACTGGCCCGCGCCGGACTTCTTGTCGGCCGCGTTCTTCTCCAGCAGCCCCTCGTACATCTTGCCCAGCCCTTCCTCGCGGGCGGAGAACCAGTCGAGCTGGTCGATGTTCGAGGTCAGCGCCTTGAGGTTGGTCGGCTTTCTGAGCCGCGTCTGTGCGTCGGTGAAGATCGCGGCGACGAGGCCGTCTTTCGCCTTGCCGAGGTCGAGCAGCATGGCCTTGTAGTAGTCGAGCTGCTCCATGCCCTCCTTCTTGGCGAGGATGCTCCACCGCCAGCCGTCCGGCAGGCGATTCTCGCGTTTCGTCTCCTCCAGCATCTTGAGGAAGAGCAGGTAGGTGAGTTCCGTCACATACTCGTTGTAGGTGACGCCGTCGTCGCGGAGCACGTTGCACAGGCCCCAAAGCTTGGCGACGATATCGGTGGTGGCGGTGGCGGTCGCGTCAGGCATCAGGCGGATTTCTTCCACATTTTTTCGTTGATCTCGGCGAGGATGGCCTCAAGCTCGCCGCCGAACACCTTGTTGAGCCGGTTGAACCCGCCATCGGCGATGAATGGCTCCTTGTCGATCGCCTCGCGGTCAACGACAACCTCTTTTTCGATCTGCTCGCCGATGCGCCTCAGCCATCGTTTCTGCGGGTCGGTCCACTGGCGGCTCGCCACGATCGACCGCATGGCGGCTTTCATGCGGTTCTCATAGGGCACCAGCGGGTCGCCGACGGCGGCCTGGCGCACAAATCCGATGATCGAGGCGGCGATTTCCTCATTCCTGGCATCCGCCCATGCCCGGCGCAGGTTCGCCTCGGAATAGCCCTTGCGGTCGAGCGCGAGTCGAAGCGCCTTAAGGTCGGCGCGGGTCAAGTCACGCGGACGCTGCACCACCAGCTTCATGGCGGCGATCGTGTTGATGTTGTCGCGAACGAAGGCGGAGAAGCCGTCGAGAAAATCTTCTGGCTTCTCGGCGTCGCCATAGCCTCGCGTCACCGCAACGATCTCGTCGGCATGATGCGAGATCGGCACGAAGCGTGGATTGTCGCCATCCGCCTGCCAGTCGAGGATCGGGCCGATCGCGGCACGGTCCTTCAGCCACGCCGCAAGGTCAGGTGCCGTGCCTGACAGCAAGCGCTGGAGCATCGCTTCAGGCGTCTCGCCCGCCACGGCTTCGAACCGTTCCCGCGCCTCGTTCGGCAGCTTTTTCAGGCGGCGACGCAGCTTGACGATCAACTGCTCGCGGATCGCTTCGCGCTGCGCATCGTCGGTCAACCTGACCATTTCGCCGACCAGCTGCTCAAAGCTGATCGACGGGTTGACCACAACCGGCTTCATGTCGGTCAGGTTCTGGAGATGCGGATAGAGGTCCACGGCGTCGAAAATGCGAAAGACCTCCTTGCCGATCTCATCGCAGCGGCGCGTCGCCCGCCCGATCATCTGCTCGTAGAGGATGCGGCTGTTGACCCGGCGGAGGAAAACGAGATTGACGATCTTCGGCACGTCGATGCCGGTGGTGAGCAGATCGACAGTGACGGCGATCTTGGGATCGGCGTCGTTGCGGAAGGAGCGGATCAGGGTCCGCACCCTATCGACGCTTCCGGTGATCTTTCTGACCGCAGCATCGTCGACCGCCCCATAGGCGTCGGCGAACGCCGTCTTGATGGCGTCCACCACGATGTCGGCATGGGCGTCCGTGGCCGCGAAGATCAAGGTCTTGCCGGGCAAGGCGGGGTCGATGTGCTTTGCCAACTCCTCAGCGACCACCCGGTTGAACTCTTGCGTGATCACCTGTTTGTTGAACTGCTCAACCTCGAAATGGATTTCATCGGGCAGGACGGCAGTGTCGATTTCGCCGGTTTCGGGAAAGAGAAATTCGACCTGTTCGCCCTCGGAGAAACCGATGCCCGACTGGGCAAGGGTGGTCTCGATCCGGATCGGCGGTTCGTGGTCGATCAGGAAGCCGTCAATCACCGCCTCGCGGTAGGAGTAACGGAAGATCGGCTCGCCGAAGATGTCGATCGTGTGCAGCGCGGGCGTAGCCGTCAGGCCGATCTTCACCGCATCGAAGTATTCCAGCACGCGCCGGTATTTCGAGATGTAGTCGTCCTGGCCTCGGAAGGAGAGCTCGGCGTCCGACATTTCACGGTCGAGCAGGTAGCCTCTATGGCATTCGTCTATGACCATGAGATCGTACTGATCGACGGGGGGCGCTTCTGACGTGTCGGCGGCGTAAAGCACCCGCTTCACCAGCCCTTGGATCGTGCAGATGTGGACCTTCGTTTCCACATCCGGGGTCACGTCCTCCAATCCCTTCAGCCCGAAAATCTCGGCGAAGGTTTTGCCGGACACGACCTTGGTGGTCGAGAACTCGCCCTCGGTCTGGTGGCCGAGCGCCGAGCGATCCACGACGAAGCAGATGCGGCGAAAGCGTTTCGTCGCTAACAGCCGATAAAGCAGGGCAATGGAAGTCTTGGTCTTGCCGGTGCCGGTGGCCATCGCGACCAGCATGGATCGTTGCTCAGCCGACAGCGCGGCCTCCACGGCGCGGACGGCCATCTCCTGGTAATGGCGGAGCGGGAAACCGAACGCGAAGGGCTGGATTTTCAGTGCGGCGTCAGCGGCATCCTGGTCGATCTCCAGCAAGCCGGTAAGTCCACCCGGTGTCGGCCAGTCCACCAGCGCACGGCGATGATTGGCGTCACGCCGCGTGTCGCGGAACCAGATGCCGCTCTCCGTCTCGATCTGCTTGAGATACGACCGGCCGTTAGCGGCAAAGACGAACGGCACATGATGCTCGCCCCATGGTCCGCCCGCGAATGAGAAACCGCCGCTGTCGTTGATGCCGGCCGAGTATCGCTCCGCCTGGTCGATCGCCGCCGAGACGTTCTTCCGCCGCCGTTTGGCCTCGACAACGCCGACAAGCATTGTACCGACGAACAGTGCGTAGTCGGCAGGGCCGCTCGCGGTCGGCCACTCGCTAATCGCCATGTTGCGGCCCTTCGCGGGACGCACGCCCGTGCTGTGTCGCAATGCCTTTGTGTCGGCGTCCCATCCGCGATCCCGCAATTGCTGGTCGATCAGCGCGCGGGTCTCGGCTTCGTCCAGGTCGAGCTTGGCGGCGGCTTCCTCGCCGCGCTCCACCAATTCCAGAACCTCGGCACGGGGCGCGGCTTCCGCCTCCGCCTGCAAGCTCACCAGCTTCGCGGCGATGGCCGCCTTCTCGGCCTCGCTCTCTTGTGCAAGCTGCTCCCATGCCGCCCGTTCCTCCGCCTCGCGCTGCAGTCGCTCCACGAGCGTCTCGCGGGCGCGAGCCTGTTCGTCCATTTCTCGGCGGGCTGCGGCAGCGACGTCCTCGGTCTCCGCAACCTTCTTGCGAAGCGTCTCGATTTCGGCGCGAAGGGCTACGGCGGCGTCCACAGGCTCGCGCGGCGGCACGAATGCGCCGGGGCTGAAATCGGGCTGCTTGCCGTAGGTGCGGTGGAACCATACGCCGAGGGAGCGAGCGAACTTTAGCGCCGTCAGCGCCTCGGCGTGCCCGCCCTTGGCCTCATGCACGGCGGCATTCCCCGCCTTGCGCAGCGCATGGAAGATGTCGGCGACCTCTTTCGGAATAATTCGATCATAGGACAGGCGCCGGAGCGTTTCCTCGAAGGTCTCGCGCTCGTCGCGATAAGAGGCATGGCGGGCCGCAATCATCTTCGCTGTCAGCTCAGCGAACTGTGACGTGACCCCCGTTTTTCATCCAGCGGAAGCGAGAGTCCTGTCGTGATCTGA
>JBDZUN010000362.1:0-2180 GCA_040255145.1 Hyphomicrobiales bacterium
GCGGCTTGTGGTTGATGTGCGCCGGCAGCTTGCCGCCGTGCTCCGTCTCCATCGCGTGGTAGCGCGCGCGGGCGTCGTCGGCCTCCGCCGGCGTCAGCACGTCGATCGGGAACGCGATGCCGGAGGCGGGGTAATCGGCCGTGGCGCTCGTGTCCGTTTGCACCTCGGTCATGGCGGGCTCCGGCTTGTTGTTGCGCCGTCCGGATTGTTTCGCCGCCGGCGGCGCATCGCAATCCCGCGCGCCGGATTTTAGCACCCCTCGCCCGGCGTCGCTCCGCTCCGCCACCCTCTCCCGCAAGGGGAGAGGGCAAGGATGGCGAAATCCGCCGAGGGCGCTCTACCGCCCGGTGCGCTCCAGGACGTGGACGGTGCAGACGGAGCCGGCGCCCATCATGTGGGCGAGGCCGAGGCGTGCGCCATCGACCTGGCGCTTGCCGGATTCGCCGCGCAACTGCTGGGTCGTGTCCCAGATCTGGGCGAGGCCGGTCGGTCCGCCGGGGTGGCCGCGCGCGATCAGCCCGCCATCGGTCGAGAACGGGATGCGCCCACCTAGGCTCGTCGCGCCCTCGGTGACCAGCCTGTCGCCTTCGCCCGGCCCACAGATGCCGAGCAGCTCGTAATACATCAGCTCCTCGACCGGGAAGGCGTCGTGGACGTGGACGAGGCTGAGGTCGTCGGGGCCGATGCCGGCCTCCTCATAGGCGGCCTCGGCCGTGGTGCGGGTCAGGTCGGACGGCCCGACCAGCGCGCCCATGAAGATGTGGCCGGGGGCGTAGCGTTCGGACTGGAGCTGGGCGGCGCGCACCTTGACCAGCGGCCGGCCGGCGGCCAGCTTCTCTGCCCATTCGCGGGTGCCGACGATGGCGCAGGCCGCGCCCGCGCCCGACGCGCAGGCCATCATCACCGTGTGCGGATAGGCGACCATGTCGGAGGCCAACACCTGCTCCGCCGTGACTTCGTTCGCCGCCTGGCGCTGCGCCATCGGGTTGAAGCGCGCGTGGTTCCAGTTCTTGGCGGCGATCCTGGCATAGGTCTCTGCGGTGGTGCCGTTATCGTGCATGCGCCGCACCGCCCACATCGCGAAGAACCCGGCGGGGACGATCAGCGCCTCCATCGACGGCCGCTTGCGCGGCCGCGGCGGCTTGGGCGCTTCGGCGGCGTCCTTCGGCGCGCCGTCCTTCTTGCCGGAGCCTTTGCCGCGCTGGTCGCTGCCCAGGCTCATGCGGCCGAGGTCGTCGAAGCCCAGCGCCATGGCCACGTCGCTGGCGCCCCCGGCGACCTGCAGGCACGCCTCGCGAAACGCGCAGGAGCCGGTGGCCGAGGCGTTCTCGACCCGCACCACCGGGATCCCGGTCAGGCCGAAATCCTTGGCGTAGGTCACGCCCTCCATCATCTTGCCGCCGATATAGCCGGTATAGAGCGCGCCGACGTCGCGGAAGCGCGCGCCGGCATCCTTCAGCGCCGCCATGCCGGCGGCGAAGGCCTGGTCGCGCAGCGGCACGCCGTGCTTGCCGAACGGGTGCATGCCGACGCCGAGCACATAGACCTCGCGTCCGTCGCGCAGCGGCGTGCGCACGGTCGCCGGCATCGGGGTCAGGGTGTGGGTCTCGCTCACCGCGCGGCCTCCTGTCCATCGGCGGCGGGCGCGAACTGGAACGAGCACAGCATCGTGCCGTCGTCGTCCTCCATCACCGGCAGCGGCTTCAGCACCATCTTCATGCCGATCTCCCAATCGCCCATCGCGCCCTCCAGGACGGCCTGGACACGCACGCCCTCCGGCAGGTCGACCTGGCCTGCGCCATAACCGCCGCCCTCAGCCAAAGCGCGGCTGCCCATGCGCGGCATGCGGATGAAGGTCCAGGCGTAGAGGGTGCCGTGCGGCGACAGTTCCACATCCTCCACCGGCTCGGACGTGATCGGACACAGCTTGCGGCGCGGGAAGAAATAGGCGTCGGCCGCCGGGCTGTAGGAGCCGAGCAGGCGTGGCGGCTCGGCCGGATCGTCCGGAATCCGCATATAGCCGTCTTGCAGGGGGACGTGACGGGGCATGGCACCGGCCTGTCTGGAGATCGTTCAGCGTTTCCATGAAACGCTGAACGATCTCCAGCCCTTGGTTTGTCGCGTTTTCCGAACCGCAAAAGTGGCATCCACTTTTGCCGGAAACGCTCTGGCGCGCCTTC
>JBDZUN010000363.1:0-2174 GCA_040255145.1 Hyphomicrobiales bacterium
CGCCGGAGCCTGCGGGCAGGGCCAGGATAGGCGGGTGCGGCCGCCCGCGCCCGGATATGCCGTTGCCGACGGGGCCGGGATGGAGGCGCCGCCGCGCGACGGGGCGCGGTTCGGCGCCGGCTTCCCGTTCGCCGATCGCGGGATTCATGGTGTGCGCAAGGGCGTTCCGTCATGGCATCCCTAAGGAAAGGCCGCATCGCGGCCGTGACCGGGGGGTCCCCAAATCGACTGCATCGGGGAGACGCGCGCACGCGGCCGGGCACGATGAGCGGTTCATGACCACGACCGCAATCGACCGACGGAGGGCAGCGTCAACGTGCCCGGCGCGGGTGCGCGTTGATAGCGGTGGGCCGGCATGCCCTGGCCGGCCCGATCATTCGCGCGTCGGCGTGTGTCGGCGTGCCCGCACTGGGATCGGCCGGCTGGTCGCGATGATCGCGCTCGCCGGCACCGTCGCCTACACCGGGGAGACACGGGCCGCGCCACCGCAGCGGGTTGTTTCAATCAACCTGTGCGCCGACCAGCTCGTTCTGGCGCTGGCCGCGCCGGAGACCATCCGTTCGGTCTCGTGGGTTGCGGCCGACCCCGCCTTGTCGAATTTCGCCGACGAGGCGCGCCGCTATCCGTTGAACCGCGGCAGCCTGGAAGAGGTGATCGCGCTGCGGCCCGATCTGGTCGTGTCGATGGCCGGCCGCGCCGGGCGCATGCGGTTCCGCCTGGCCCGCCTGGGCATCGCCTACGACGAACTGGTGCCGCCGGACGACTTTGCCGGCTTGCGCCGGATGATCCGGGACCTGGCGGAGCGGCTCGGCGCGCCGGACCGCGGCGCTGCGGCGCTGGTCCGGCTCGACGGGGCCTGGGCGCAGCTGGCCGACACGCCGCATCGGGGACGGGTGCTGCTCTACGGTCCCAACGGCGCCACGTTCGGCCGAGACACCCTGCCGGGCGCCGTGATGGCGCAGGCGGGCTGGACCAACGTCGCTGACGCATTGGGGATTTCGGCCTACGGTACCGTACCGCTCGAAGGAGTTGCGCTGGCGCGGCCCGACTTGGTCGCGGCGCTCGACCCCGGCGGCGGCGCATCGTTGGCGCGGCGGCTGATCCACCACCCCGTCTTGCGGCAGGGGGCGCGCGAAGTCACCGTGATCCCACAGCGCCTGGTACTGTGCCCGGGGCCATGGAACCTGGAGCTGGCGGATCGGCTGGACGCGGCGGCGGCGCGATGAACGCGGAGCGGACCTGGCCCCTGTTCGCCGTGCTGGCGGGGCTGGTCGTCGCACTGGCAGCCGCGAGCCTGCTGGTCGGCTATGCGCCGATCACGCCCGGCCGCATCCTGGCCGGCTTGTTCGCGGGCGGCGATTCGCCGGCCGCACTGATCGCGCGTGAGCTGCGCCTGCCGCGCGCGCTGCTGGCCGCGTCGGTCGGTGCCTCGCTCGGCCTGTCCGGCGCCGCCCTCCAGGGTTTGCTGCGCAACCCGCTGGCCGAGCCGGCGGTGATCGGCATCTCGGCCAGCGCCGGGCTGGGCGCGGTGATCGCGCTCTATTTCGGCTTCGCCGCCTGGGCGCCGGTGGCGTTGCCGCTGGCCGGCATGATCGGCGGGCTCGGCGGCATGGCGCTGTTGATCGTGCTGGCGGCCCGGGACCAGAGCGCATTCAGCCTGATCCTTGCCGGCGTTGCGCTGTCCAGTCTGGCCGGGGCGCTGACCGCGCTTGCGCTCAACCTGTCGCCGAGCCCCTATGCGATGAGCGAGATGCTGCTCTGGCTGCTCGGCTCGTTGCGCAACGCGACGCTTCAGGATCTCGGCTTCGCGCTGCCGTTCATGGTTGCCGGCTGGGCGCTGCTGCTCGGCGTCGGACGCGGCCTCGATGCGCTGACCCTCGGCGACGACGCGGCGCGTAGCCTCGGTGTCGACATGGCCAGGCTGCGGCTCCGCGTCATCGGCGGGACCGCCTTGGCGGTGGGCGCCTCTGTCGCGGTCGCCGGCATCATCGGCTTCGTCGGGCTGGTCGTGCCGCATTGGCTGCGGCCGTGGACCGGCTATCGGCCCAGCGCTCTGCTGCCGAGTAGCGCGCTGGCTGGCGCCGCGCTGCTGCTGGCGGGCGCTCTCGGCGTGCGGGGGGTGCCCGCCCACACCGGGCGCGCCCTCGGGGGGGGGGGGGGGGGGGTCGGGGGGG
>JBDZUN010000114.1:0-10601 GCA_040255145.1 Hyphomicrobiales bacterium
GCGGGGTGTTGCCGATCGTCCCGGTGACGCTGTCATAGACCCGGCCGCGGCCGGGCATGTCATAGGGGCGGAACGCCGTCTCCGATCCGCTGGCTTTCTGCGTCTGGCTCATTCAGTCCTCCTGGCGTCGGCGTCGGCTTCAGATCGCGAAGTCGGCGCGCTCTTTCGATTCCACACCGATCCGCTGGGCGCGCGCGCGCTGGCACAGGTCGTCGATCGTCACCGAGTCGAGCCGCTGCCACATCTCGTTGCAGAGGCTGTCCCACAATGGCCGCACCACCTGCACCGCCAGTGCCGAGCCGGGCGGCAGTTCTTCCGTTTCCGGGTCCATGTCCGCGACGGTGCGGACGATCTCGCCGATGCTGATCCGCCGCCGCTCGCGCGCCAGCGTATAGCCGCCGCGCGGGCCGCGGATGCTCTTGAGGATGCCGGCATGCACCAATTGCTGCATCACCTGCTCCAGATAGCGCTGGGGTATGCCTTGGCGCCGCGTGATCTCCTTCGACTGGACGGGATCGGGGCGCGCGTTGTAGGCGATGTCGACGATCGCCTCGAGTGCGAACAGCATCTTCCGGGTCAGTCGCGGCACGGTCAGATTCCTTCGCCTGTGCCGTCCGCCTGCCCGAAATGCGCCGCAATGCGCGCGGCGAGCCGCGCCGCCACGGCAGCCTTGGGCAGGGGCGGCCATTCTTCGTGGCCGTCGGCGGTTATCAGGTGGACGCGGTTCTCGGGGCCGCCCATGATCCCGGTGCCGGGCGAAACGTCGTTGGCGACGATCCAGTCGCAGCCCTTGGCGCGCCTTTTGTCGCGGGCGTGCGCGACCACGTTCTCCGTCTCGGCGGCGAAGCCGATCACCAGGGCCGGCCGGCCGGCATTGCGCTGCGCGAGCCCGGCGAGGATGTCGGGGTTGGGCACCAGGACCAGGCTGGGCGGCGCGCCGCCGGCCTTCTTCAGTTTCTGGTCCGCGATCCGGTCGACCCGCCAGTCGGCCACCGCCGCGGCGCAGACCGCGACGTCGACCGGCAGGGCGCCCTCGCAGGCCTCCACCATCTCCCGCGCCGTCTCGACGTGCACGGTGGCGACGCCCGCGGGGTCGGGCTCCGTGCTCGGGCCCGAGACCAGGACCGTCTCGGCGCCCAGCCGCGCGATGGCCGCGGCGATGGCGTGGCCCTGCTTGCCGGACGAGCGGTTGGCGAGGTAACGCACCGGGTCGATTGGCTCGTGCGTCGGCCCCGACGTGACCAGCGCGCGGCGGCCGACCAGAAGGCCGGGCATGCCGGTCGCCCCGGAAAGGAGCGCCGCCGCGGCGGCGACGATCTCATCCGGTTCGGCCATGCGGCCGGGGCCGTATTCGTGGCACGCCATCTCGCCGTCGCCCGGTCCGACGACCTGGATTCCGTCGGCGCGCAGTTGCGCCAGGTTACGCCGGGTTGCCGGGTGCAGCCACATGCGCACGTTCATCGCGGGCGCGATCAGCACCGGCTTGTCGGTCGCCATCAGCGCGGTCGAGGCCAGATCGTCGGCCAAGCCCGCCGCCATCTTGGCCATCAGGTCGGCGGTCGCCGGCGCGACCATCACCAAATCGGCCGCGCGCGACAGCTGGATATGGCCCATCTCCGCTTCGGCGGTCAGGTCGAACAGTTCGGAGTACACCGTCTCGCCGGCCAGCGAGGCGACCGACAGCGGCGTCGCGAATTCGGCACCGGCGCGGGTCAGGATGCAGCGCACCGTGGCGCCCGCGCGCCGCAGCTTGCGGATCAGGTCCAGGCTTTTATAGGCGGCGATTCCGCCGCCGATGATCAGCAGAACGCGCTTGCCGGAAACGCTGTCGACGAAGCTCATTCGCGCCACCGTCTGTATTTTGACTAGTTTCACATGTCGTGTTTGTGTTGTCCAGACTCAACGTCGCCCGGCGGGGAAATAGGGGTGCGGCATCGCTTCCGGCGCAATCATTTTTGCGGGGGTAGCAAAGCTGCCAATTCGCCAACGTACTCGCGCAATGATTGCGCCGCGGTGGGCGCCCTGCGCGCGGCCTGCCCGTAAGCAGCTGCCTGTTCTTCTTCTTCGCGCTGCAGACGACGATGGCCGGATTTACCGCGGTTGCCGAGGACGTGTGTCGCCAACCCGGCCTGTGACCCTTCAGCGCAGCAGCATGACCAGCGCCGTGACCCAGGCGGCCAGCACGATCAGGAACAGGAAAATGTGGTGTGGCAGCAGGTGGCGCGCCACCTCCTCCGAAATCTGCGCCAGCGTATCGGTATGGAGGCGCAGTCCCTCGCGGGCGCTGGTCAGATCGTAGAGGCGGTCGATCATGGTGGCGGCCTCGGGCAGGATGTGCCCGATCCTTGTCAGCGCGCCCCAGGCTTCGCGTACCCGCGCTTCGGGGCCCAGATTTTCCAGGACCCAGCTTTCCAGCACCGGGCGCGCGGCTTCCCAGACATTGAGCTGCGGGTCGATATGGCGCGCCACGCCCTCGACCGTGACCATCGTCTTCTGCAGCAGCAGAAGCTGCGGCTGCGTCTCCATCGCGAAGGTCTCGGTCACGCGGAACAGCTGGGCCAGCACGCCGCCCATCGAAATTTCGCTGGCCGGCCGGTCGACGATCGGCTCGCCGATCGAGCGCAGGGCCTGGGCGAAGGTGTCGACCGACTTGTCCGGGGGTACGAACCGCGCCTGGAAATGCAGTTCCGCGACGCGCCGGTAGTCGCGCGCCAGAAGCCCCATCAGGATTTCCGCGAGATAGCGCCGGGTCGGCCGGTCAAGCCGGCCCATGATGCCGAAATCGACCGCGACCAGCCGCCCGTCGGCGTCGGCGAACAGGTTGCCGGGGTGCATGTCGGCGTGGAAGAAGCCGTCGCGCAGCGCCTGTGCCAGGAAGGATTGCACCAGCCGCGCCGCCAGCGCGGCGACGTCGATGCCGGCGGCGCGCAGCGCGGCGGGGTCGGTCAGTGGCAGCCCGTCGACCCATTCGACGGTCAGAACGCGGCCGGCGGTGCGGGTCCAGTCCACCGCGGGCACCCGGAACCATGGGTCGTCGGCCAGGTGCTCGGCATATTCGGAGGCCGCCGCCGCCTCCATGCGCAGGTCCATTTCGATCCGGATCGATTCGGACAGGATGCGGATCGCCTCGACCGGGCGCAGTCTCTTGAAATTCGCACGCCGGTGGGCGAGGTCCGCCAGCCAGCGCAGCATGTCGAGGTCACGGGCGAAGGCCCGCTCGATGCCCGGCCGCAGCACCTTGACCGCGACTTCGCGGTCGGGCAGGCCGCCCATACCGGTCGTGATCGCCCGGTGCACCTGGGCAATCGAGGCCGCGGCGATCGGCGGGCTGAACGTCGCGAACAGGCTGTCGATCGGGCGGCCGAGCTCGACCTCGACCACCGCGCGCGCGACCGCCTCGGGGAACGGGTCGAGCCGGTCCTGCAGGCTGGTAAGGTCGATCGCGATCTGCTCGCCGATCAGGTCGGGGCGGGTCGCCAGGAACTGCCCCAGCTTGATGTAGGTCGGGCCCAGCGCCTGCAGCGCATTGGCCAGCCGTTGGCCGGGGCGCGCATCCGCATCGTCCCGTCGCGGCTCCCCCGGCAGCCGGACCCAGGCCAGAACCCGCGCCAGACGGACCGGTGCGGTGGCGGCGGGCAGACCATCGAACACGAACAGGGCGTCGTGGCGGGCGAGGACGCGCGCCGCGCGCAGAAGCCGCACGATGTTGCGGATGGCGCGCAGCAAGGCGTCAGATCCGCCAGGCGGAGTGCAGCGTCGCGATGCCGCCCGACAGGTTGCGATAGCGCACCTGGGCGAAGCCGGCGTCCCGGATGCGGGTGGCGAAGGCCTCCTGGTCGGGGAACTGGCGGATGCTCTCGACCAGATAGCGATAGGCCGGTTCGTCGCGCGCGATCCAGCGCCCGAGGCGCGGGATCACATGGAACGAATAGGCGTCGTACAGCGTGTCGAGCCCCGGCAAGGTAACGCTGGTGAATTCGAGGCACATGAACCGGCCGCCGGGCTTGAGCACGCGGAACGCCTCCCGCAGCGCCCGGTCCAGGTCGACGGCGTTGCGCAATCCGAACGCCACCGTATAGGCGTCGGCGCTCCGGTCCGCGACCGGCAGCGCCTCGGCGGCGGCGCACAGCCACGAGACGGCCCCTTCGACATCGCGGGCGTGGCCGGCCGCCAGCATGCGGTCGTTGGGGTCGATCGCCACGACCCGTGACGGCGTCGCCGGCCCGGCGGAGCGCCGCTGCCGCGCCGCGACGCGGAAGGCGATGTCGCCCGTGCCGCTCGCCACGTCCAGGATCGTCCAGCCGGGCTGCGGATTGAGCCAGTCGACCAGCGCGCGCTTCCACAGCCGGTGGACGCCGAACGACATGGCGTCGTTCATCAGGTCATAGCGCGCCGCGACCCGCTCGAACACGCCGCGCACCAGGCGCGCCTTGTCGCCGCCGTGCGCCGCCCGCCGGTCCGCTTCCTGCCCGTCCTGTCCTTCGCCGGTCATGAATTTCCGCGCCAGATGCCCGCAGACCATAGTACAGGGCCTAAACCGGCGCTACGGTCGGTCGATATCGCAGCGGAGCTTGTCCTTGCCCGAACTTCCCGAGGTCGAGACCGTGCGCCGCGGGCTCGAAGCGCGCCTGCCCGGTCGCCGCATCGTCGCCGTCGACCAGCGCCGGCCCGACCTGCGCATCGCCTTTCCGCCGGATTTCGCCGGGCGCCTGGCCGACCGGCGGATCGAACAGCTCGACCGCCGCGCCAAATACCTGCTGATCCGGCTTGACGGCGGTCTCGTCTGGATCGTGCATCTCGGCATGTCGGGCCGGCTCGGCTTCGTGGAGCCGGCGGATGCGGCCGATCCGTGCGCCGATCCGCACGCCCACGTCGTGGTCACCTTCGACGGCGGACTGCGCCTGGTCTATCGCGACGCGCGCCGCTTCGGCCTGATGACACTGGCGGTGGAGGAGGAGCTCGCTGCCCATCCGCTGCTGGGCCATCTCGGGCTCGAGCCGCTCGATCCCCAATTCGACGGCGCGGCGCTGGCCGGCGTTCTGGCCGGCCGGCAGACGGCGCTGAAGGCGGCGCTGCTGGACCAGCGGCTGATCGCCGGCATCGGCAACATCTATGCCTGCGAGGCCATGTTCCGCGCGGGGCTGTCGCCGCAGCGGCCGGCCGGCGGCCTGACCCGGCGCGAGGCGGGGCGCCTGGCCAAGGCGATTCGGGCGGTGCTGACCGAGGCGATCGCGGCGGGCGGCTCCTCCCTGCGCGATTATGTCCATGCCGACGGCGGCCTCGGCTATTTCCAACACCGTTTCGCGGTCTATGATCGGGAGGGGTCCGTCTGCCCGAAGCCCGGTTGCCGCGGCACGGTCGGTCGTCTGGTGCAATCCAACCGATCCACCTTCTTCTGCGCGACCTGCCAGCACTGAGCGCCCGCTTTGCCGCCGCGCGCCGGCTTCTCCCAGATCCCCAAGAACTTCCCCATGGCGCGCCGTGTTGGACCGGAGGCGCGCTTTCCCAGCAAAGGATCAACTTGCGAGATTGATTTCGAGAGGTAGCGTTTTGCCGATTGTCCCGCCTGAACGCCTGCACGACCCCCTGCCCGACCTCGGCCTGCGCGGACAGGTCGCCATCGTCACCGGCGCTTCTTCTGGCCTCGGCCGCGGCGCCGCGACGGCGCTGGGCCGATCCGGCGTCACGGTCGTCGTCAACCACCTCGAAAGCGAGGCCGCCGCAGCGGCCGAGGTGGTGCGCGACATCACCGATCACGGCGGCACCGCCTGCGCCATCGCCGCCGACGTCAGCCGCGAAGATCAGGTCCAGGCCATGTTCGCCGATGCCGTCGGGCAATTCGGCACCGTGCAGATTCTCGTGAACAATGCGGGGATCCAGCGCGGCGGCGCGATCGAGGATATGAGCCTGCATGACTGGCAGCGCGTGATCGACGTGAACCTGACCGGACAGTTCCTGTGTGCGCGCCAGGCGGTGCGCGAATTCCTGCGGCGCGGCCCCCAGCCCGACATATCGCCGAGCCTCGGCAAGATCATCTGCATGAGCTCCGTCCACCAGGTCATCCCGTGGGCGTTCCAGGCGAACTACGCGGCGTCGAAAGGCGGGATATCGCTGATGATGAAATCGTTCGCGCAGGAGCTGGCGCCGCGCAGGATACGGGTCAATGCGATCGCCCCGGGGGCGATCCGCACGCCGATCAACCACGACGCCTGGGGAACGGAGGCCGGCATGAACCAGCTTTTGCAATTAATGCCGTATGGCCGCATCGGCGAACCGGCCGACATCGCCTATGCCGTGCTGTGGCTCGCCTCCGACTATTCCGACTACATGACCGGCGCCACCATGTTCGTCGACGGCGGCATGACGCTCTATCCGGGGTTCCGCGGCAATGGCTGAGCGGCGGCCGGCGGCGGCGCCGAAGCACACCAGCAAGCCGATCGAGGATTACGGCTATATCGGCAACATGCTGACCGGCGCCCTGGTCGCCAAGGACGGTTCGATCGACTGGCTGTGCCTGCCGCATTTCGACTCGGACGCGTGCTTCACCGCGCTGCTCGGCACGCCCGACGACGGCTGCTGGAAGCTCGCGCCGACTGGGGAGCTGCGGGGAATCCACCGGCGTTACCGGCCGCACACGACCATCCTGGAGACGCGGTTCGAGACGGATAACGGCGCCGTCACGCTGATCGACTTCATGCCGCTATCCAACGACGAGGGGCGGGCCGAACTGGTTCGCGTCGTCGTTGGCGAGCGCGGCGCGGTGCGCATGCGCTCGGACTGGGTCATCCGCTTCGGCTATGGCGCCAACAAACCGTGGATCCGGCGTCAAGACTACGGCTTCAGCGCGGTGGCGGGCCCCGACATGGTCGAAATCCACACGCCGGTCCACATCCGGCGCAAGGACGGCATCGACCTCGAGGCCGAATTCATCGTCCGGCCGGGCGACGCCGTGCCGTTTCGGCTTTCCTACCACGCCTCCAACAAGGACGGCTTGCCCGGCGCGCCCTGGCGCGCCCAGATGGAGGAACTCGAAAGCTGGTGGTGCGAATGGTCCGGCCGCTGCGACGGCCAGGAGGAGCGGCGCAGCAACTGGAACGACGCCGTCAGCCGCTCGCTCATCACACTGAAGGCCCTGTCGTTCCAGCCCACCGGCGCGCTGGTCGCGGCGCCGACGACGTCGCTGCCCGAACAGTTCGGCGGGTCGCGCAACTGGGATTACCGCTTCTGCTGGATTCGCGACGCCACGCTGACGCTCTACGCCCTGATTACCTCGGGCTATAGCGGCGAGGCGAAGGCGTGGCGTAGCTGGCTCCTGCGCACCGCCGCCGGCAGCCCGGACCAGATGCAGATCATGTACGGCATCGACGGCCGCCGCCGGCTCTCGGAGCAGGAACTGCCGTGGCTGGCCGGCTATGAAGGCAGCCGGCCGGTGCGCATCGGCAACGCCGCGCACGAACAGATGCAGATCGACGTCTACGGCGAACTGATCGACGCGCTCTACGTCGCGCGCAAGTTCGATCTTGACCCCGACTACGATTCCTGGCGCGTCCAGCAGGTGCTGCTCGAGCACCTGGCGTCGATCTGGGACCAGCCGGACCAGGGGATCTGGGAGGTGCGCGGCCCGCCGCGCCATTTCACACATTCCAAGATGATGGCGTGGGTCGCCTTCGACCGGGCCGTGAAGGCGGCGGAATCGTTCGGCCTGGATGGCCCGATCGACGAATGGGCCACCCTGCGCGACCGCATTCACGACGATATCTGCGCGAACGGCTATGACGCGTCGCGCAACACCTTCGTCCAGTATTACGGTGGCGAGGGACTGGACGCCGCGCTGTTGCAGATGCCGCAGGTCGGCTTCCTGCCGCCCAGCGATCCGCGCGTGCGCGGCACGGTCGAGGCGATCGAGCGTGAATTGTGCTCCGACGGCTTCATCCTGCGCTACAGCCCGGAGACCGGCGTGGACGGGCTGCCTGGGGACGAGGGCGCGTTCCTTGCGTGCTCGTTCTGGCTGGTCGACGCCTATTCGTTGCTTGGCCGCCACGACGACGCTGAACGGCTGTTCGAACGGCTTTTGGGCCTGCGCAACGACCTCGGCCTGCTGGCGGAGGAATACGATCCGGTGGCGAAGCGCCTGGTCGGGAACTTCCCCCAGGCGTTCTCCCACATCGCGCTGGTCAACACGGCGAATAACCTGGTGTCGACGCGCGGCCCGGCGCGGCAACGCGCCGAGCGGCGCGCGCCGACCGAAATCCGCGAGGCTTCGACCGAGCCGGTCAAGGTATAGGCAATGGCGGTAGGATAGCCGCCATTGCGGGCGAGGGCCGGCGCCGCTACTCGGCGGCCGCGGCCGTCCGGCCCTGCGCCTTCCAGCGGCGCAGTTCGGGCATCACCTGTGTTGCGAAGAGGCGCATGCTGTTCTCCGCCTCGGCGTAGGGGATGCCGCCATAGCGGAAGCACGAGGTCATGTGGAAGTCGCCGACGATGGCGCGGCGCTGCTCCAGCTTGTCCAGCACCTGCTGCGGCGTGCCCCAGGCGTTGACCTCGATATAGGCCTCGGCCACGCGCTCCAGGCCCATGTGGCGGATCACCTCGGCGCCCTTGGCGTAGGAGCTGTAGCCCTTGGTGCCCTGGAAGTGCTCGCTTCCCATCTCGTAATTGTCCATGACCGACAGGAAGTAGGAGGTCAGGTGCTTGCGCGCGCGCTCCTCGGCGCGGCCGGCATCGGCGTCGAGGAAGGTGAAGTCGGACAGCATCGGCAGGTCCGGCTCGCGATTGTGCAACTGGCGGAACAGCGCGTTATAGCCGTCGATCGAGCCCTTCACCTCCTTCCAGTTCTTCTGGCTGAACTGGACCAGGCGGGCGCCGATCCGGGCGGCGGCCTCGGCCGAATCGGGCGACATGCCGACGCAGGTGATGCGATCCTTGAAGCTGCGCGTCGGGCGCGGCCGGATCGCGGCGCGCGGCTGCGGGTAAAAAGGCCCATCGCCCTCGATGGAGCCGGTCTCCAGCGCCTCCAGGATCATCGGCGCCGGTTCGTCGAAGCGATCGCGCGATTCGGCCATGTCGATGCCGAAGAAGCCGTATTCCTTGCGCGACAACCCCCGGCCCATGCCGTAGATGACGCGGCCGCCGCTCAGTTCGTCCAGCATCGCGATCTTCTCGGCGACGCGCAGCGGATTGTTCCACGGGATGATCACGGCGCCGGTGGCGAGCTTGATGCGCTTGGTCTTGCCCGCCATGAAGGACAGGAACTGGGTGTTGTCCGGGCAGAACGAATAGTCGCGGAAGTGGTGCTCCGCCGGCCACAGCGCGTCGAAGCCGAGCTCCTCGGCGAGGAGACCGAGCTTGATCTCCTCGGCATAGACCTGGCTGTCCGTCATGCTGTCGTAGCCCCAGGCCGAAAAGGCCATCTGCACGCCGATTTCCATCATCGTTCTCCTGAAATGGGATGTGTCCTATTCGAGCATGAACCGGGCCGCGCCACCAGAGTGAGCGCTCGATCCGAATCGCTGGCGGTGGGTGCGGCGAAAGCTGACGCCTGCGTCATGAATACTTGAAGCGGTCGCGGCGCGTCCCTATCCTCGAATGGTCCGCGCGGCCCGATCCGCCGGACCAATATCCGGAGGAAAGCGCGTGTCGCAGAACCAGTTGACCAAGGACTTGGTCTATCAGGCGGTGGACCCGGCCGATTTTCCCGCGATGATGGACGTCGACCGCTATGGCCGCCGCTCCGCCGCGTTCGACCGCATCATCTCGCAGACCCACGACCATTTCTGGGACCCGCTCGATCCCCACTACATCGACTTCGGCCAGCCGTGGGACATGGCACGCGACACGTTGGTCCAGCCCAAGATCATCGTCGAGACCAAGATCGGCATCACCGACACGCTGTCCGAGGCCAACCAGGTCAAGCTGGTCAACCTGGCGACGCTGTGGTCGATGTCGAGCATCCTGCACGGCGAGCAGGGCGCGCTGTCGCTGTCGGCCAGCCTGTGCAGCATGCTGCTCGATCCGGGCGCGCAGGAATATGCGGCCAACCAGGCGCGCGAGGAGGCCCGCCATGTCACCGGCTTCTCGCGCTACATCCAGGCGCGCTGGGGCAAGCCGGTGCCGGTCGGCCCGGCGCTCGGCGGCCTGATCACCGAGCTGGTCCAGACCCCGATCGTGTGGAAGAAGATCGTCGGCATGCAGATGCTGATCGAGGGCCTCGCGATGGGCGCCTTCGCCACCATGCACGCCTACGGCAACGACCCGGTGCTGGTCCGGCTGTGCCAGCTCGTCATGACCGACGAGGCGTTCCATCACAAGTTCGGCAAGATCTGGGCCGACCGCACGATCCCCAAGCTCGATGCCGCTGAACGGGACGAGATCGAGGACTGGGCGTGGCAGTGCTTCCAGATTCTGCTGTTCAACCTGTCGAGCCCGGAGCAGAAAAAGTGGATCTACGCCGAGGTCGGGCTCGACTGGCGCGACGTGCAGGCCGCCTTCCTCGCCGCGATGACCGACGAGAACATCCGTTGGGACATGCAGCATTCGACCAACATCTTCCGCACCCTGGTCAAGACGCTGTTGAAGGCCGGCATCATCACCAAGCGCACGGC
>JBDZUN010000115.1:0-10575 GCA_040255145.1 Hyphomicrobiales bacterium
GAGCGCGGCGCCGTCCTGCCGGCAGTCGATGTTGGGCGAGCCCAGCGCGCCCATCAGATCCTTTAGCGCCTTCACCGATTCGCCGCAGGCGAGGTCGCCGGCCACCGCCGCGATCCGCTCCGGCGCCAAGCCGTTGAGACGGGCGGCGATGACCTCGAACGCCTCGGCCCAGGTTGCCGGCTTCAGCTTGCCGTCGCGCCGAACATAGGGTGTGTCGAGCCGCTGGCTGCGCAGGCCGTCCCAGATGAAGCGGGAGCGATCGGACAGCCATTCTTCGTTCACGTCCTCGTGCGTGCGCGGCAGGATGCGCATCACTTCCCAGTCACGCGTGTCGACCCGGATGTTGGAGCCGACCGCGTCCATCGCGTCGATCGAGTTGGTCTTGCGCAGCTCCCACGGCCGGGCCGTGAAGGCGTACGGCTTCGAGGTCAGCGCGCCGACCGGGCACAGGTCGATCACATTGCCCGACACCTCCGATGTCACCGCCTCCTCGAGATAGGTGGTGATCTCCATGTCCTCGCCGCGGCCGATCGCGCCAATCTCCTCGACCCCCGCGACCTCGCTGATGAAGCGGATGCAGCGCGTGCAATGGATGCAGCGGGTCATCTGGGTTTGGATCAGCGGACCCATATACTTGTCGGCGACCGCGCGCTTGTTCAGTGCGAAGCGCGAACCGTCGCGGCCATAGGCCATCGCCTGGTCCTGCAGATCGCACTCGCCGCCCTGGTCGCAGATCGGGCAGTCGAGCGGGTGGTTGATCAGCAGGAACTCCATCACGCCTTCGCGGGCCTTCTTGACCATCGGCGTGTTGGTGTGGACCACCATGCCGTCAGCCGCGGGCATCGCGCAGGAGGCCACCGGCTTCGGCGACTTCTCCAGCTCGATCAGGCACATGCGGCAATTGCCGGCGATCGACAGTCGCTCGTGATAGCAGAAGCGCGGAATCTCCACGCCCGCCATCTCGCAGGCCTGGAGAAGGGTCGTCCCCGCCTCGACCTCGACCTCGGTGCCGTCGACCGTCAGCTTCGGCATTCTGTCCTCGTCACTCGGCTGCGCGCCGGACCGGCGCGGCCGCGTCGCGCCGTCGCGCGATCCGCGCCTCCAGCTCCGGCCGGAAGTGCCGGATCAGGCCCTGGATCGGCCACGCCGCGGCATCGCCCAGCGCGCAGATCGTGTGGCCCTCGACCTCCTTGGTCACGTCCAGCAGCATGTCGATGTCCTCGGCCGCCGCTTCGCCGGTGACCATCCGCTCCATCACCCGCCACATCCAACCCGTGCCCTCGCGGCATGGAGTGCACTGCCCGCAGCTCTCGTGCTTGTAGAAATACGAGAGACGCGCGATCGCGCGCACGATATCGGTCGACTTGTCCATGACGATGACGGCGGCGGTGCCGAGGCCCGACTGCACGTCGCGCAGGGCATCGAAATCCATCAGCACGTCGTCGCAGATCGCCTTCGGGATCAGCGGCACGGAGGCGCCGCCGGGGATGATCGCGAGCAGGTTGTCCCAGCCGCCGCGCACGCCACCGGCATGCATCTCGATCAGCTCGCGCAGCGGGATGCTCATCGCCTCCTCGACGTTGCACGGCTTGTTCACGTGGCCGGAAATGCAGAACAGCTTGGTGCCCGAGTTGTTCTTGCGCCCGATGCCGGCGAACCACGACGCGCCGCGGCGCAGGATGGTCGGCGCGACCGCAACCGATTCGACGTTGCTGACCGTGCTGGGGCAACCGTAGACGCCGACATTGGCCGGGAAGGGCGGCTTCAGGCGGGGCATGCCCTTCTTGCCTTCGAGGCTTTCGAGCAGCGCCGTCTCCTCGCCACAGATGTAGGCGCCGGCGCCGTGATGCAGCACGATGTCGAACGCCCAGCCGGAGCCGGCGGCGTCTTTGCCCAGGAGCCCGGCGTCGTAAGCCTGGTCGATCGCGGCCTGCAGCCGCTCGCGCTCGCGGATGAACTCGCCCCGGATATAGATGAAAGCGACATGCGCGCCCATCGAGAAGCCGGCGAGCAGGCACCCCTCGATCAGCTTGTGCGGATCGTGCCGCATGATGTCCCGGTCCTTGCAGGTGCCGGGCTCCGATTCGTCGGCATTGACGACCAGGTAATGCGGCCGGCCCTCGGCAACTTCCTTGGGCATGAACGACCATTTCAGCCCGGTCGGAAAGCCCGCGCCGCCGCGCCCGCGCAAGCCCGAATCTTTCATCTCCTGGATGATCCAGTCGCGACCCTTGGCGATCAGATCCTTGGTTCCGTCCCAATCGCCGCGCTTGCGCGCCCCTTCGAGGCCCCAGTCCCCGACGCCGTAGAGGTTGGTGAAAATGCGATCCTTGTCGCTCAGCATCAGCCTTCTCCGCCGTGCGGCACGGTGCCTGTCAGGGTCAGCGGGCCGCCTTCGGGCTCGGACGCGCGCCGGCCGTTCTGCGGCCCCGGTTCCGGCGTGCCGCCGGCCTTCAGCGTCTCCAGGATGCCGCGCATCCTCTCGCCGTCGAGGTCCTCGTAATAATCGGCGTTGATCTGCACCATCGGCGCGTTGACGCAGGCACCCAGGCACTCTACCTCGCGCCACGAGAACAACCCGTCGGCGGTGACTTCATCGGCTCGGGTGCCCATGACGTCCTTGCACGCCGCCAACACCGCGTCGGAGCCGCGCAGCCAGCACGGCGTTGTAGTGCAGACCTGAACGAAATGCCGGCCGACCGGGGCCAGATTGAACATCGTATAGAAGGTCGCGATCTCGTAGACGCGAATGTACGGCATCTGCAGCAGGTCGGCGACCGCGCGGATGGCCGGCTCGGGCAGCCAGCCGTCACTCTGCTCCTGGGCCCGCCACAACAGCGCGATCACCGCGCTGGCCTGGCGCCCAGGCGGATATTTTGCAATCTGGGCCTGCGCCCATTCCAGGTTCTCGGACGTGAAGGCGAACGTCCCGCTGCCGTATTCGGCCAGCCTGCGCGTGCTCATCGGTCGATCTCGCCGAACACGATGTCGAGCGATCCGATGATCGCCGGAATGTCCGCCAGCATGTGGCCTTTGGTCATGTAGTCCATCGCCTGGAGATGCGGGAAACCCGGTGCGCGAATCTTGCAGCGATAGGGCCTGTTGGTGCCGTCGGAGATCAGATAGACGCCGAACTCGCCCTTCGGCGCCTCGAGCGCGGCGTAGACCTCGCCCGCCGGCACGTGGAACCCCTCGGTGAACAGCTTGAAGTGATGGATCAAGGCTTCCATGGAAGTCTTCATCTCACCGCGCCGCGGCGGCGTCACCTTCTGGTCGGGATGCAGGACCGGCCCGTCCGGCATCCGCTCCAGGCACTGCTGCATGATCTTGACGCTCTGCCGCATCTCCTCGACCCGGCAGAGGTAGCGGTCGTAGCAGTCGCCGTTCTTGCCGATCGGAATGTCGAAATCCAGGTCGGAATAGATGCTGTAGGGCTGCGCCCGGCGCAGGTCCCAGGCCAGGCCGGAGCCGCGCAGCATGACGCCGGTGAAACCCCAGGCGATGGCGTCGTCCGCCGAGATCACGCCGATGTCGACGTTGCGCTGCTTGAAGATGCGGTTCTCGGTCAGGATGCCCTCGATGTCGTCGAGCACCGGCGGGAACGCCTCGCACCAGGCCATCATGTCGTCCGCGAGGCCGGCCGGCATGTCCTGGCGCACCCCGCCCGGACGGACGTAGTTGGCGTGCAGCCGCGCGCCGGAGACCCGCTCATAGAACACCATCAACTTCTCACGCTCCTCGAAGCCCCATAGCGGCGGCGTAATCGCACCGACATCCATGGCTTGCGTGGTGACGTTGAGAAGATGGTTCAGGATTCGCGTCGCCTCGTCGAATAGCACGCGGATATATTGTGCGCGTGGCGGTGCCTCGATGCCCAGCAGCATCTCGGTGGCGCGCGAGAAGCAGTGCTCCTGATTCATCGGCGAGACGTAGTCGAGCCGGTCGAAATAGGGCAGCGCCTGCGTATAGGTCTTGTGTTCGATCAACTTCTCGGTGCCGCGATGCAAAAGGCCGATATGCGGATCGATCCGCTCCACGACCTCGCCATCGAGTTCGACGATCAGGCGCAGCACGCCGTGCGCCGCCGGGTGCTGCGGCCCGAAATTCAGGTCGAAATTTCGGATCTTGGTTTCAACCATCAGGCTCGCCTCAGTCCTTGCCGCCGCCGGGGGCCGGCGTCGGCGTCGGCGCGCCCGGCATCTCGCCATGAGCCTTCTCGTCGCCCGGCAGGATGTAGCGCGCGCCCTCCCAGGGACTCAGGAAATCGAAGCTGCGGAATTCCTGCTGGAGCTTGACCGGCTCGTAGACGACGCGCTTCTGCTCGTCGTCGTAGCGCAGCTCGACATAGCCGGTAAGCGGGAAATCCTTGCGGAACGGGTGCCCCTGGAACCCGTAATCGGTCAGGATGCGGCGCAGGTCCGGATGATCGTCAAAGACGATGCCGAACATGTCGAACGCCTCGCGCTCGAACCAGTCGGCGCAGGGAAACACCGAGACCGCGCTCGGCACCGCCTCTTCCTCGCCGACCGCCACCTTGACGCGGATGCGGCGGTTCTTATGCATGCTGAGCAGGTGATAGACGACGTCGAAGCGGCGCTCGCGCTCCGGACGGTCGACCCCGGCAATATCGGTCAATTGCGTGAAACGGCAATCCGGGTCGTCGCGCAGAAAGCGCAGCGCGTCCAGGATTTGCGCGGCCCGGACGTGGACCTCCAGCCAGCCGAGCGCGACCGACGTGCCCTCCACCGCATCGGGCAGGTTGCGGCCGATCGCCTCGCCTAATTCGTGCAACGCTTCGTCCATGCCCTGCTCGAAGTCCTGGTTCCGCCTGCGCCGCTATCGGGCCAAGGTCCCGACGCGGCGAATCTTCTTCTGCAACTGCAGCACGCCGTAGAGCAGCGCCTCGGCGCTCGGCGGACAGCCGGGCACGTAGACGTCGACCGGCACGATGCGGTCGCAGCCGCGCACCACCGAATAGGAATAGTGGTAATAGCCGCCACCATTGGCGCAGCTACCCATCGAGATGACGTAGCGCGGCTCCGGCATCTGGTCGTAGACCTTGCGCAAGGCCGGCGCCATCTTGTTGCACAGCGTGCCGGCGACGATCATCACGTCCGACTGGCGCGGGCTGGCGCGCGGCGCGGCACCGAACCGCTCCAGGTCGTAGCGCGGCATGCTGACATGCATCATCTCAATAGCGCAGCAGGCCAGGCCGAACGTCATCCACCACAACGATCCGGTACGCGCCCAGGTCACGAGGTCGTCGAGCTGCGTCATCAGGTAGCCCTGATCGGCCAGCTTGTCGTTGACGCCGCGGAAATAGGGATCGTCCACCGCCGGCACCTGGGTCGGCACGGTCGACGACAGTGCGTCGAACCCGGCGCCGGCAAGATTCGGCATGGGCCGGGAGGTCACTCCCATTCCAGAGCTCCCTTCTTCCATTCGTAGATGAAGCCGATCGTCAACACCCCGAGGAACGCCATCATCGACCAGAAGCCGAAGGCGCCGATATCGTGAAAGCTGACTGCCCAAGGAAACAGGAATGCCACCTCAAGGTCAAAGATGATGAACAGGATCGCCACCAGATAGAAGCGCACCTGGAACTTCATCCGGGCGTCTTCAAAGGCGGGAAAGCCGCATTCATAGGCCGAAACCTTCTCGGGGTCGGGATCGCGCGGTGCGGCGATAAGCGCGGCGGCAAGCAGGGCCAGCCCCATCACCGCGGCGATGCCGCAGAAGATCACTATCGGCAGGTATTCCAGCAGCAGCCGTTCCATGCGCGTCTCGCGTTCCCAGCCGAAAGTCCCGGTATCCGACCCGATTCGGCGGAGCGGGCCGCGGTTCCGCCATGCTGGCCGTTCGGCGGCGGCCCCGCGTCATCCCAAGCGGTGCCGGTATCGCCGTTCCGGCGTGGATGCGCGCGGCGTGGCCGCCGCTGGAGGCGGCGGTGGCGGGAGTGACGGGACTCGAACCCGCGACCTCTGGCGTGACAGGCCAGCGCTCTAACCGACTGAGCTACACCCCCTTCTTCCGACCGAGCCGAAGGCGCGGAGGCGAAGGCTGGTCTAAGGGCCGCCCGGTTCGCTGTCAAGCGACCCGCCGGAGCATGGCGGCATGGCGCCAGGGACGATAGAACACCACGCGACGCGAGCGCCGCGTGGTGGGCGATGACGGGTTCGAACCGCCGACCCTCTCGGTGTAAACGAGATGCTCTACCGCTGAGCTAATCGCCCGGCCCGACAGTCACAAGACCCGGACGCGACTCCACCTATTGGATGGCGTCTTTCAGACCCTTGCCGGCGCGGAATTTCGGCTGCTTGGATGCGGCAATCCGAATCGTCTCGCCCGTCCGTGGATTACGGCCTTGGCCGGCTTTCCGCTCCGCCACGCCGAAAGTTCCGAAGCCCACCAGCCGTACTTCGTCGCCTTCCTTGAGGCACGCCGTGATGGCGTCGAAAACGGCTTCCACCGCCTTGTTCGCATCGGCCCGCGACAGGCCGGCCGTTTCGGCAACGCTTGCGACAAGTTCGTTCTTGTTCAATGTAGCCCCCTCTTCAAACCAGCCGCCGCCCGACCCGGACGCCTTGAACCGGGCGGTCGCTCACGGCGGCGGAGTTTAGAGTGCGCGCCCAACGTGGCAAAGCGAAAACCTGGGTGCGACCGCCGCGCGCGCGGCGTGATGCCCGGAAATCACGCCCGCCCTCGCGGCGTTTTTGTTAAAAACACCATGTTATATCAATGCACTAGGAACATTTCATCACTCAATATCGGAACATCGGAATTCGCGCCGAAACTGCATTCTTCCGGGCGCGGGCCACGCCCAATCCGACGGCGGTGCGAACGGCGCGGCGCGCGGGCGGATTCGGCGCGGCCGCCGCCGGTCATTCGCCGGCCCGTTACGAGGCGTCGGCGCGGTGCATGGCGCGCCACAGCTTTTCCGGGGTAGCGGGCATGTCGATATGCCGCACGCCGACCGCATCCACCACCGCATTCATGACCGCCGCGAGCGCGCCGACGGTCCCCGCCTCGCCGCAGCCTTTGACCCCCAAGGGGTTGGTGCGGCACGGAATTTCGTTATAGGCAAAGCGGATCCACGGCACGTCGTCGGCCCGCGGCATGCTGTAATCCATGAACGAGCCGGTGATCAGCTGGCCGCTTTCGGCCTCGTAGCGGCAGTCTTCGAGCAGCGCCTGGCCGATGCCCTGGGCGACGCCGCCGTGCACCTGGCCCTCGACGATCAGCGGGTTGACGATGCGGCCGAAGTCATCGACGACATGATAGGTGACAATGCGTGCCACGCCGGTTGCATCGTCGATTTCGACCTCGCAGACGTGACACCCGTTGGGTAACGTCGACGCCTCGGCATTATAGGCGCCGATTTCGGTAAGCCCGGCCGCAAAGTCGTCGGCCAGCCCCTCCGGCAGGTCGGGCGTCCGGGCCGCGCGCGCCACGTCGAACAGGCCGATCGCGCGGTCGGTGCCAACGATGCGGAAGCGGCCGGCGCCATCCTCCTCGACCCGGAACTCGACATCGGCGTCGGCGGCTTCGAGCAGGTGCGCGGCGAGGCGGCGCCCCTTGTCCTCGATCCGGTCCGCGACCGCGCGAATCGCGCCGCCAGCCATGTGCAGCGACCGGGAGCCGCCGGTGCCGCCGCCGGTCGGCAGCACGTCGCTGTCGCCGCAGCGGACACGCACCGCGTCGAACGGCACGCCGAGGCGCTCCGCCAACAACTGGGCGAAGGTGGTCTCGTGGCCCTGGCCGTTCGACTGGGTGCCGACCACGACCTCGACCGCGTCGTCGAGCACCCGGATCTCCGCGTGCTCGATCGGCGAGCCGCCGGTGATCTCGACGTAATAGGACACGCCGATGCCGCGCCGCTGGCCGCGTGCGCGGGCCGCGGCCCGGCGCGCCTCGAACGTGTCGAATTCGGCAAAGCGCAGCGCGTCGGCCAGGTTGCGCGCGAATTCGCCCGAATCGAACGGGATACCCCACCAGTTGGTATGCGGCATCGATTCCGGCTTCATGAAGTTGCGCCGGCGGATTTCGGCCGGGCCGAGGCCCGTCTCCCGGCCCGCGGCGTCGACCAGCCGCTCGATGATGTAGGCGGCTTCCGGCCGCCCGGCGCCGCGATAGGCGTCGACCAAGCCGGAATTGGTGAAGACCCCCTCGACCCGGAACAGCACGGCGGGGATGTCGTAGACCCCGCCCAGGATGCGGCCCCCCGCCGCCGTCGCCACCATCGGCCCGAAGGTCGAATTGTAGGCGCCGAGATTGGCCCGGTTGGTGACCCGCAGCGCGAGAATCCGGCCGTCGCGGTCGAGTGCCAGTTCGCCATGGGTGCGGGCATCACGCCCGTGCGTGTCGCCCAGGAACGCCTCGTCCCGGCCGCCGGTCCAGCGCACCGGCCGCCGCAATTCGCGCGCGGCGAAGATGGTCAGGACGTGCTCCGGGAACGGGAAGATCTTCATGCCGAAGCCGCCGCCGACATCCGGCGTAACGACGCGCAAGCGTTCCAGCGGCTCGTTGAACACCAGGCCGGCCAGCCGCTCGCGCAGGCCGTGCGCGCCCTGGCTGGAGGTGTGCAAGGTGGTCCGGTCGGACGCCGCGTCGTGTTCGGCGATGCAGGCGCGCGGCTCCATCGGGTTCGGCACCACCCGGTTATGGACCAGGTCGAGGCGCACGACCCGGTCGGCCGCGGCGAAGGCGGCCTCGACCGCCGCCGCGTCGCCCATCTGCCAGTCGAAGGCGATGTTGCCGGGCGCCTCCTGCCAGATCAGGGGCGCGTCGGGAGCGACGGCCGCCTCGATCGTGCCCGCCGCCGGCAGCGGTTCGTAATCGACCTCGACCAGCTCGGCCGCGTCGCGCGCTGCCTCCGCACTGTCGGCGATCACGAAGGCGACCGGCTCGCCGACATAGCGCACCCGCCCGCGCGCCAGCACCGGGCGGGCCGGCAGGGCCTGGTCGGAACCGTCGCGGTTCTTGACCGGCGCGACGCAGGGCATCGGCCCGACCCCGCGCGCGTCGAGCTCGGCATGGGTGAATACGGCGACGACGCCGGGCGCGGCGCGCGCCGCCCCGACATCGATGCCGCCGATCTCGGCATGGGCGTAAGGCGAGCGCAGCACGACGCCGTAGGCCTGATTCGGCAGGGTGAGGTCGTCGGTATAGCAACCCCGGCCGGTGACGAACCGGACGTCTTCCTTCCGTCGTACCGCCTGGCCCACGCCGAATTTCATGCCGCCCGCTCCCTCATACATAAAGTGCGACGAGGTTAAGCGGGCATCCTGCGGGCGTCCATGCCCACGAGGCATGGCGGCGCAGAGTGGGCGGGCGTCGGCTGCGGTCTTCCGATCCTGAGGGCGACAGATACGCCCGAAGACGCAGTTCGGGTTTTCTCTCACCTCGTTGTTCCAGGATCACAGGACGCACCAGCCTTGCGCGCCAGGAACGGCGGCGCGCTTCAGTGTGTGCGGCGATATTCACCCGGCGCGGCGCCGACCCAGCGGCGGAAGCAGTCCGTCAGGTGCCAACGTATCGGCGATCGCCTCGGCATATTGCGCGGCGTGCGCATCAGGGCGGCGCAGCGCATCGGCCAGGGCCGTCATTACGGCCGCGATTAGCGGATCGACGACGCCGAATCGCGGAGGAAGCCGGTCGAGCGCCCGTCGCGCGTCGTCGCCACCGACAAGCGCTTCCAGCCGCCGGCGGTCGAGGTGGAGCGTCGTGGCACCGAGCGTGCCGCGGTTCCGGAACCGGGCGCTGGTGCCGGGCGGCCAGACCGAAACGCGGCCCGGCACGGAACGGTCCGGCCCCCAATCGTGCCGCGTGCACTGACGGATCAATCCCTCGGTATGCAAGGCAACCAGGGTGTCCGGCGTGTCGCGCAACGCATATTCGCCGATCTCCGCCCGCCAGCAGCAGACCGCGACGTTCTTCCAGCCCAGCCGCTCGCCGTTGTCGCGCGTCAGGACCGCGGGGCGGCGCGTTTGCTGGTCGCCTCGTAGATGTTCTTGCCGCGCTGGCGCAGGGTGACGTCGGCGAAGCGGCCGGTCACCACCTTGAGGCGGCGGAAGCGGGCATCGACGTCGGCCGGCGTCAGGTCGGGGAAGCGGTGGCGCAGGTAGTCCGACCAGGTATCGCGGCCCAGCCAGGCGCGCGGCATGCGCCGCAGGTTGCGCCACATGCCGGCGGCGCGGTCGGCGGGCTTCACGCGGGTGTCGCCGAACCAGCCGTCGCGCTCGACCAGCCCGTCGATGGCGACGGCAATCCGCTCCGACGCCGTCGCGCCGTCCTGCGCCGCGACGAAGCGGCCGGCCAGCGCGCTCTGCGCCTCGGTCGGCGCGAAGGCCCCGCCGTCGGCGCGCACCAGCAGCTCGGTCAACGCGTCGATATCGGCGGCGCGGTGGCTCAGGTCGTTGGGCAGCCGGATGTCATAGAGAGGATGCTGGATCGGCTCGTAGGCCACGGTCGGCCGTCCGAGCAGGGACCCTTCGACCGCGGGGGTGCAGCCATTGTGCAGCCCCGCGTCGGCGGCCAGCAGCCACGGCACCACCGGCCCACCGCCGACCACATGCA
>JBDZUN010000116.1:0-10533 GCA_040255145.1 Hyphomicrobiales bacterium
AAGCTGCGCAGCCGTCTCGGCGGGCAGCCCGACATTCAGATCACGCGGGCTTTCGACGGCCAGCTTGTCGGGCAGACCTGGGAGACCCCCTTCATCCCCGTGCCGGATGGCGAAATCACGGCGACGACGATCGCCCGGATGATCGCGAATTTTCACGACGCCTATTTCGAGCGGAACGGCAATCGCTTTGACACGATTCCGGTTCAGGGTGTGACCTATCGCCTGCGCGCCACGACGCCTACCGCCAAAGTGTCCTATCCGAACCTGCCCGGAAGAGGGGACGGAGCGCCAAAGCCGATCGGAACCAGCATCCTGCGCTATGTCTCCGAGGCCGAGGAGCTCGCGCAAATCTACGCTCGCGATCAACTGCTGGCCGGCGACGTGATTCGCGGCCCGGCGATCATCCGCGAACCGCTATCGACCACCTATCTCACGCGAAACCAGGTGGGCCGGATTGGATCGCTTGGCGAAATCCTGATTGAACGCAGTGTCTGAGGGCTGACCATGAGCATTCAATCCGTACACGATACGGTCGTACCGCAAGTTCCGGAGCACCTCCGCGACTGGAACGAGGAGCTATTCCGTTCGACCTACGAATGCGACCGCTTCACGGCGATGGTCCTGTCCAACCGGCTCCGCTACATCGTCGCGCATATGAGCACCGGGCTGATGTTCAGCGCGTTCTCGCCGATGATCCGCGACTGGTACGATTTCGCGATCACGATCTCGGGACCCGCCGATATGGATTATCCGATGCCGGCGGTCTCCAGCTCGCTGCTGGTCTTCCTTGGCACCATGGAAGATGCCATCCGGAACACGGTGGAGGAATACGGGTTCGACCGGCTGAAGCCGGGCGACATATTGATGTGCAACGATCCCTATCGGGTCGGCACGCATGTCAATGACGTGTGCTTCATCCGCCCTGTTTTCTACGAAGGCCGGCCGGTCGCGTTCGTGAACGCGCGCGCGCACCAGATCGACATGGGCGGGGTGACGCCGGGCGGCTTCAGCGGCACCAAGGCGAACGTCTACGAAAACGGCCTCGTGCTCGGTCCCATGCTGCTGTTCGAGCATGATCGGCCGGTGCGATCGGCGTTCAGCTTGTTTTTTGACAATACGCGGTTCGCGGGCCTTTTGCAGCCCGATTTCATGACCATGGCCGAGCAGCTCAGGCTGGGCGAGAGGCTGATCGTCGAGAGCATCGAGCGCTACGGCGAAGCGGCCTATCGCGGCGCCGTGCGCTATTGCTGCGACATCGCGGCGGAGGCGATGCGCGATGCGATCAACCGGCTGCCCGATGGCGTCTATCATGCGGAAGAAGCGATCGACGCCGACGGCGCCGGGGATGACGAGCCGCTGGTCGTGCGGGCGAAAATCGTGAAGCGGCGCGGCCGCCTTGAGGTGGATTGCAGCGGCTCGTCACGGCAGGCGCGTACCTGTATCAATGCCGGGCCACTAGACGTCAAGACCGCCGTCGGCGCGGCATTCAAGCTGCTGCTGGATCGTCACACGCCGTTCAGTTCGGGCGCCTACCGCCCAATCGACATCGTGGTCCCTCCTGGGACATTGGTTTCCGCGATGCCGCCCGACGGCGCCATCATGCTGTACTGGGAGGTATCGCAGGCGCTCGTTTGCGCCATTGTCCGGGAACTCGGCAAGGTTATCGGCGAAGATGCGTTCGGCGGCGACTTCGGAGTCGTCGCGGTTCATAATGCCCATGGTGTGTGCCCGGATGGTAGCCATTGGGCGAATATCTGCATGGCGGGCGCGGAGCATGGGCCCTGGGGCGCCGACAAGGCCAATGACGGCGACAATTACACCGTGCCCTACATGATCAACGGTTTGGACCCCGCCACGGAAGGCATGGAACAGGATACGCCCATGCTTCTGCTACGGAAGGAATACGTCATCGATACCGGCGGGCCCGGCATGAACCGTGGCGGCGCTGCCGTCCTGAAGGACGCATGCTGGCTGACCGACGCCGAACATTACAGCATTCCCATTCGTCTCAAGAAGTCGACCGGGACCGGCGCGCAAAGCGGAAAAGCCGGCCGTGCGGGAGCATGCTGGTTGTTCGATCCTGAAGATCCTGCGCTGCATCGCGAAGGCGGACTCATTCCGGTCACGGACGATGTCTATGCCCGGACCACACCAATTGCCGGCGTACTGGATCCGGATACGAAGGCCGCCAAGGAGGACGGAACCTATTTCTATTTCGCGCGACAGAGTGTCTGGCGCACCCGGGCCGGCGCGGCTTCTCGCTATATCACAAACGGCGGCGGCGGGTGGGGCGATCCAAGGCAGCGGGCGCCGGAGCGGGTCTTGGCGGACGTTCGCGACGGCTATGTCAGCATCGAGAAAGCGCGCGAGGCGTATGGGGTCGTGATCTCGGGCGATCCGGAGCGCGATCCTGAAGGCTTGATCCTGGACGCGGAGGCGACGGACACGCTTCGTGGTCGGAGCGATTGCGCCTAGCTTCCATGCGAATGGATCGCCCGCCTGTGGCCCCCCTGCCTCGGCGGGCAGCGCGCTGCCCACTGCGCTGCGAGCGCGGTCGCCGTCTCGACGTCCTCCTCGGCCGTGACCTCCAGGCCGAGACCGTGGGCCAGGTCGGCGATCGATTCCACCTGGAGTGCGCCCCTCGGGGTGGACAGGGCGACTGATTTGAATTGACCATCGGTGCCGGGCTTTCAGAAGATGAAAGCCGTGACTGGCGTCGTTGCCATGGCGTCGCGTTCAAGCGCGGGTTGCGCAGGAGTTCATCGGCGGCACATTGACTCAGGTTCGTCAGGCGCCATGATTGCGGCGCGTCGCTGTCCGTCCGCGGAACGCCCGCGACGACAGCGGCGAGAGAGTGACGCCCGCCGCATCGCCCATACACCTTCGTTTTTGCCCGACGCCATGTTCACCACGCGCCCCGAAATTGCCGGAACGTTCGGCGCGGTCGCCAGTACGCACTGGCTGGCCAGCCAGGTCGGCATGGCGGTGCTGGAGCGCGGCGGCAATGCCTTCGACGCCGCCGCCGCAGCCGGTTTCGCGCTGCAGGTCGCCGAGCCGCATATGAACGGACCGGGCGGCGACGTGCCGATCCTGCTGCACGACGCCGGCACCGATCGGCAGCACGTCATCTGCGGCCAGGGCGTAGCCCCCGCCGCGGCGACGATCGCCCATTTCGAATCGCTCGGGCTGGACCTGGTGCCAGGTACCGGCCTGCTGCCGGCAATGATACCCGGCGCGTTCGATGCCTGGTGCCTGCTGCTGCGCGACTGGGGGACGTGGGAGCTGGTCGACGTCCTCGCCTTCGCGATTGGCTACGCCCGCGCCGGCGTTCCGTTGGTCGGCGACGCGTGCGCGGCCATCAAGAGTGTGCAGCCGCTGTTCGAAACCGCCTGGCCGTCCAGCGCCGCGGTGTTCCTGCCACATGGCCGGGTGCCAGCGCCCGGTGTGCTGTTCGCCAACCCGGCGCTGGCCGACACCTATGCGCGGCTCGCTGGCGCCGCTGGCGCAACACGCGAAGCGCGCATAGAGGCCGCGCGCGACGCCTGGTACAAGGGCTTCGTCGCCGAGGCGATCGACCGCTTCATTGCGGAAGCCGAAATCCTTGATTCCTCGGGCCGGCGCCACAAGGGCCTGCTCTGCGCCGAAGACATGGCGCGCTGGTCGGCGACTGTCGAGGCGCCACTGCGCTATGCTTATCGTGGCCATGAGGTGCTGAAGTGCGGGCCGTGGAGCCAGGGCCCCGTACTGCTCCAACAACTCGCCTTGCTGCGCCATGCCGACCTCGGCGCGCTCGACCCGCTCGGGCCCGATTTCGTCCACCTGGTGGTCGAATGCGCCAAGCTCGCCTTCGCCGACCGCGAGGCGTTCTATGGCGACCCGGATTTCGTCGACGTGCCGATCGAGGCCCTGTTGTCGGACGCCTATGGCGCAGAGCGGTGGGCGCTGATCGGAACCGATGCCTCGCCCGACCTCCGGCCCGGTACGCCCGGCGGGCATCGGCCGCGCCTGGCGACCGTGCGCACAGGTGCGGCGCCTATGGCGCCGGTCGCCGGGCAGGGCGAGCCGACCGCACGGCTCGGGCTCAGGCCCGGGGACACCTGCCATCTCGACGTCGCCGACCGCTGGGGCAACATGGTCAGCGCGACGCCGTCGGGCGGCTGGCTGCAATCATCGCCGGTCGTGCCCGACCTTGGCTTCCCGCTCGGCACGCGCGGCCAGATGTTCTGGCTGGAACCGGGCCTGGCCAATAGCCTGGCGCCGGGCAAGCGGCCGCGCACCACGCTGACGCCGAGCCTGGCGCGGCGCGGGGACCGGGCGTGGATGGCGTTCGGCACGCCGGGCGGCGACCAACAGGACCAGTGGCAGCTCATCTTCCTGCTGCGCATGCTGCATCACGGCATGGGCATCCAGCAGGCGATCGACCTGCCAAGCTTCCATTCCGAGCATTGGCCGAGCAGCTTCTGGCCGCGCACGGCCCACCCGCGCCGGCTGGTGCTGGAGGGTCGCTTCGCCGAAGCGACCATCGCGGCGCTGCACGCCCGCGGCCACGACGTGGTCGTAGGCGGCGATTGGAGCGAGGGACGGCTCAGCGCCGTACGCCTGGAAGACGGCCGCATCCTGGCCGGCGCGAACCCGCGCGGCATGCAGGGCTACGCCGTCGGCCGCTGACCATGCCCGCGCCGCCCTGGCCCGGCCGCCGCCGGGGGCGGGGGCCCGGTCGGGCCTGGGAGCCTAAGAGGCACCCTTGGATTGCGAAGTTGGGGCGTGCCGCGTAGCGTAATGCCAAAACATCGCCCGGGTCGAAACCAGGGCGGATGTGGGAGGTGTCCATGCGCGGCCTCAGCCAGGTCACACGGGGTCAGACGCCCCGCCAGGCCCATCGCGACATCGGCAATGTCGCGGAAGACGGCTTGACCCGACGGGGCTTCGATGGCCCGTCGGCGATGCTCTACCGCACCAATGATCCGCGCAAATTCCGCTCGGACGGCCGCTTCCGCACCAGCGCCGTGCCAACCGCCGGATTGCCGACCGGCGACCTCGACAATCCGGCCGGCCTGCCGGCCCGCCTGTTCTTCAACGGCGATTGCACGATCTGGTGCAGCCGGCGGGCGCAACCGATGCCGTGGTTCCGGCGCAATGTCGACGGCGACGAATGCTGGTTCGTCCATCGCGGCGCCGGCGTGGTCGAGACGGAGTTCGGCCCGCTGCGTTTCGAGCCGGGCGACTACGTCGTCATCCCCAAGGCGATCACCCACCGCTGGATGGTCGAATCGGGTGAATCCGTGCTGTTCGGCTGCGAGACCACGGGTGAGCTCAGCGTGCCCGTCTATGCCGGCCTGGGGCGGCACGCGCCGTTCGACCTCGACGTCCTGCGCATCCCGGAGCCGGAGCCGGTCGAATCCAATGGCGTCGAGCACGAGATCCGCGTCAAGTACGATGGCGAATATTCATCCGTATTCGTCGATTATCACCCGTGGGACGTGGTCGGGTGGAAGGGCGACCTGTTTCCGTTCGCGTTCAACATCCGCGACTGGAACGTGATCATGTCGGACAGCCTGCACCTGCCGCCGTCGATGCACGTGTTCCTGACCGCGCCGGGGGTCAACATCATCAACCTGCTGCCGCGCCCGTTCGAGACCGCCGCCGGGGTGGAGCGCCTGCCGTTCTACCACCGCAACGCCGATTACGACGAGGTGGCCCTGATCCACGGCGGCACCATGCTGGGCAAGCCGATGGTCACCGGGCTGATCACGCACGAGCCGCAAGGCATCCACCACGGCTTGAACGAACGGCTGCATCGGCGCAGCCGCGAGGAATGGGCGGAGCACACACGCATCGGCTGGGAGATCATCATGGTCGAGACCAGCCGCCCCCTGCGCCTCGATCCCGCCATCGGAGCGGGGGAGGCGGCATGAGTGCGCCGCCGTCCGGCGCGCGTTTCGAGCAGCGCCCGGTCCTGATCACCTTCAACGAGGCAAGCGCGTTCAAGGAGACCTATGGCGGCCCGTCCGACCTGGTCGTGCTCGAGGGTTTCCACCTGCGCCGGCCAGACGCCTCGACCCGCACCGTCTGCGTATTCATGCATCCGACCGCAACCCTGCATCTCCTGCTGTTCCCGCGTGCGCTGGCCCGCCGCGGCGTGGCGGTGCTGTGCTGCGGCAGCCGCTATCCGCACAACGATTCCGCCCTGATCCTGGAGAAGGTGCTGATCGACCTCGGCCGGGTGCTGCGCCATGCCCGCGCGGATCTCGGCTACGAAAAGGTCGTGCTGATCGGCTGGAGCGGCGGAGGACCGCTCACAGCTTATTACCAGAGCCAGGCGGACAACCCGACGGTCACGGCGACGCCGGCCGGCGACCCGATCGACCTCGGCGATCTGCCGCCGGCAGACGGCCTGATCCAGATCGCGGCGCATCTTTCGCGCGCGACCATCCTGACCGAATGGCTCGATCCCGCGATCGTGGACGAGCGCGACCCCACCCGCCGCGCCCCGGAGCTCGATCTCTACGACCCGGACGGCGCAGCCCCGCCCTACGATCCCGCCTTCGTCGCGGAATTCCGCGCCGCGCAGGTCGCGCGCAACCGCCGCATCACCGCCTGGGTCAAGGACACGCTGGCCGATCTCGGACGCCGCGGCGGCCCGGATGTGGAGCGCGCCTTTGTCACCTTCGGCACCATGGCGGACCCACGCTGGCTCGATCCGATGATCGAGCCGAACGAGCGCACCCCCGGCCGATGCTACCTCGGCGATCCGGCGGAGGTGAATAACGGCCCTGCCGGCCTCGCCCGCTTCTCCACCCTGCGCAGTTGGCTGTCGCAATGGAGCATCGACGACTCTCTGGGTTCGACCGAGCGGAACGGCCCGCATGTCGCCGTTCCGGCCCTGGTGGTCGAGAACGGTGCCGACGACGCGTGCCCGCCCAGCCATCCCGACCGGATTCACGCCAGCCTGGGCGCCGACAAGGAACGCTACCGCATCGCCGGCGCCGACCATTACCTGCGCCAGCGCGCGCATCTCGAACAGGCGGTCGATCTCTGCGTCGATTGGATGACGCGCAAGGGCCTGCTGGACGGCGTGCCGACGTGAGGCGGTCGCGCGGAGCGAGAACGCGATGAACGTTGCCTTTCCAACCGACCGGGACGCGAAGCGCCGCATGTTGCTGCGCACGGTCGAGGATATCGCCGACGTGCTCGCCGCGGATGTGGAGGAAGCCGAGCGGCTGCGCACCTTGCCGCCCGCTTCCGTCGCGGCGTTGCGCGATTCAAGGCTGTACCTGCTCAAGTTCCCGGCTGCCCTGGGCGGCGCGGAGGCCGACCCGGTCACGCAGATCGAGGTCATCGAGGCCGTCAGCTATATCAGCCCGGCCGCCGGCTGGTGCCTTGCGATCTGTGCCGACGTGCTGGGCCTGGCCGGCGCCCACCTGCCGGACGCGACGCTGGATGCGATGCTGTCCGCGGGCCGGCCGCCGATGATGGCGGGCACCCTGGTGCCGGGCGTCGCCGTGCCGGCGCCGGGCGGCTATCGCCTGACCGGGCGCTGGTCGTGGGGCAGCGGCATCCGCCATGCCGAATGGCTGACCGCGCAGGCGGTGGTCGAGCCAGCCGGCGGCGGCGCGCCGCGCGTCATCAACTGCTACCTGCCGGTCGCCGAGGCCGAAATCCACGATACATGGCATGTCATGGGCATGCAGGGCACGGGAAGCTGCGACTTCTCGGTTTCCGACCTCTTCATCCCGGAAGCATTCGCCTACGACATCGCACAATCCAGCCCCCGGCGCGGTGGCGCGATCTATCGCATGAGCTGGCCGGGCTACGTCATCAATGTCGCCGCGGCAGCGCCACTGGGCATGGCGCGGAGAGCGCTCGACGCGATCCTGGGGCTGGCCCAGACCAAGCGGCGCGGCTACGGCAAGCGGATCGCACTGGCCGAGCGCGCGGTGTTCCAGGGCGCGGTGGCCAAGGACGACCTGCGCCTGCGCGCGGCACGTGCCTTGATGATGGAGCTGGTGGCACAGGCGTGGCAGGCGGCTTCGGACGACGGTCAGCCGCCGACGCGCCTGCAGGCGGAGATGCGCGCCGCCGCGACCCTGGTGACGGACGTGGCTGTCGAGGTCGCGACCGCAGCGTTCCGCTATGGCGGCGGGAGCGCGGTGTTCCTCGACAACGTGCTGCAGCGCTGCCTGCGCGACCTCAACGTCATCGCGACGCACCTGCTGGCCAGCGACATCGCCTATGAGCAATACGGACAATTCCTGATCGGTTCGGCGCCATCGGCGGCCGGGAGGGCCATGGCGGGCGATCTTCGCGTCCGCCAGGGTGCATAGGTCGGAGTGGCCGATGGGATTCGCAGCCACCCCTTCGGCTTGCCGCCGACCGCAAAATGGGTGGCCGGTACCTCGCGCAGGATCACGCGCACGGTCTCGCGCGGGGCGTCGACCGCCTCGATCGCGGCATCGGTCAGCTTTTCGATCAGGCGCAGCTTCTGCTCGGGCTTGCGCCCCTCGATCAGGGTCACCTCGATGATCGGCATGGCTCAACCCTCCCTGCACTGCACGCTGAACCCGCAGTTGCCCAGCTTTTCGATCGACGCGCGCACGTGGACGCCGGGCCGCAGCGCTTCGGCCGCCGTGGCACCGCCCGACATCACGATCCAGCCGGCCTCCAGCGGTTCGCCCGCGGCGCTCGACATGCGCGCCGCCGCAGCGAGCGCGCGCGCCGGATGGCCGAGTACGGCGGCGCTGGAGCTGATCTGCACTGGCCTTCCGTCGAAGGCGAGCACGATACCCAGATTGTCGAGCGGCGTGTCGGGCGCGCACCACGGCCCGACGACGAAGCCGGACGAGGACGTGTTGTCCGCCACGACGTCCGCCAAGGTGAAGCGGAAATTCTCGTAGCGGCTGTCGATGATCTCGATCGCCGGCGCCACGGCCTCGACCGCCGCCATCGCCTCGGCGGGGCTGACCGGCCCAACAAGCCGGCTCTTGAGTAAAAAGGCGATTTCCGGCTCGGCGCGGGGATGGACGTAGGAGGACAGGTCGATCACGCCGCCATCCTCGACCAGCATGGTGTCGGTCAGCCGACCGAAGATCATGTCCGAGAGGCCCATCTGCACCATCTTGACGCGACTGGTGAAGCCCATCTTGACGCCGACGCGGCGTTCGCCGCGCGCCAATCGCCGGAGGACAGAGGCGAACTGGACGCGATAGGCGGTGTCGAGATCGAATTCATGCGCTTCCGACAATTGCGTAATCGCCGTGGCGTTGAGTGCCGCCTCGTCGACGATCGCCGCCATCTCCTCGACCGGACCTGTCATCAGCAAGCGCCTTCCATGGTCTTATGCCCGCTTAGAGCCGTTCCACCGCGAGAACACGGCGCGGACGGCGCCGAGCCCGCTGATCCGCACCTCGTAGACGCCGCCGGCCGCCGCCGGCACCATCGGCCCGAGCGAGCCGGTCATCAGCACGTCGCCGGCACGGAGCGGCCGGCCGGCGCGGACCATGGTGCCGGCGAGCCAGCGGGCGGCATTGAGCGGATTGCCCAGGCAGGACGCCCCCGCGCCGGTTGAAAGCGGCTCGCCGCGATGTTCCAGCACCATGCCGCAGAGCCACAGGTCGATTTTCTCCAGCTTCGTCTTGCGCGAGCCGAGCACGAACGCCGCAGACGAACCATTATCGGCGATCGTGTCGACGATGCCGATCTTCCAGTCGGCGATACGGCTGTCGACGATCTCGATCGCGGGCAGCGCGTAGTCGATCGCCGCCAGCATGTCGGGCACCGTCGGCTGCTCCTCGGTCACGTCGCGGCCGAGGACCAGGGCGATCTCCCCTTCCACCTTGGGCTGCAGCAGGCGGTCGAACGGCACTTCCTCGGCGTCGCCATAGGCCATGTCGGCGAACAGCATGCCGTAATCCGGCTGATCGACGCCGAATTGCTGCTGCACCACCCGGCTGGTCAAGCCGATCTTGCGGCCGATCAGGCGCCGGCCCTGTTTCAGCCAATATTCCGTGTTGCGGTTCTGCACGGCGTAGGCGGCGGCGAGGTCGTTTTCGGGCAGCCGGTCGCGGATCGGCGCGATCGCACCCTTGCTATAGGCTGCGCGCAGATCATCGGCGACCTGGGTGATGGCATCGTTTTGCGAAGCGGTCATGGTGTCGCGCATCACGCCCTCACAGCTTGACGCAGACGTTGCGCAGCTCCGTATAGAATTCGAGCGAATGGACCCCCCCTTCGCGGCCGATGCCGGATTGCTTGGCGCCGCCGAACGGCGTGCGCAGATCGCGCAGAAACCACGAATTGACCCAGGCGATGCCGCATTCGAGCTGCGCCGCCACGCGGTGGGCGCGCGACAGATCGCGCGTCCAGGTCGCCGAGGCGAGGCCGTAGGGCGTGTCGTTGGCCAGCGCGATCACCTCATCCTCATCGTCGAACGGCCGGATGTGGCAGCACGGGCCGAAGATTTCATCGCGCACGACGGCGGAATCTTCCGCCAGTCCAGTCCAGATGGTCGGCGCGATCCAGGCGCCGCGCTGGACC
>JBDZUN010000364.1:0-2161 GCA_040255145.1 Hyphomicrobiales bacterium
ACGGCCGGCACGCCGCCCTCCGGCGCGCGGAACGGCGTGAACTGCCGCACCCGCCGCGCGTCGAGCGCGACCTGCCATCCGGCCTGGTCCAGGTAGAGCGAATCGGGCGGCAGCGCGTGGTATTCGACCGCGCCGAACGTGCCGCCATGCATGTCGGCACGTGCCTTGTAATAGTCCTCGATCGTCGCCCGGCGCGCTGTCCAGGCGTCCTCGACCAGATGGTCGAGCACCAGCGTGGCGTCGGGCAGGTAGTCGAACAGCGTGTCCAGCCGCTCATGGAACAGCGGCAGCCAGTGTTCCATGCCCGGGTGCTTGCGGCCGGCGCTGACTGCCTCGTAGAGGGGGTCGGCGGCGGTGACAGTGCCGAATCGGCTGACATAGGCGGCACGGAACCGGCGGATGCTGTCGTCATCCAGCGGCACCTCGCTCGCGGGCACGAGGTCGAGTCCGTGCAGCGTGCCGGTTGTGCGCTGGCTTTCCGGATCGAAGCTGCGCACCGATTCCAGGGCGTCGCCGAACATGTCGAGCCGGACCGGCGTGCCGCCCGGCGCGAAGATGTCGATGATGCCGCCGCGGATGGCGTACTCGCCGGATTCGAGCACCGTGCCGGAGCGGACATAGCCGTTCCGCGCCAGGAACGCGCTCAGCGCGTCGAGGTCGAGCACCGCGCCGGGGTGCAGCGGGAAATGGGCGCCGGCGACAGTATCGCGCGGCGGCACACGCTGGATGACGGCGTTGACGGTGGTGACGACCACGGCGCCGCCGCGAAGATCACCCTTAGCGAGCCGGCTGAGCGTCGCCATGCGCCGGGCGACGATGTCAGGGTCGGGTGAAACGCGGTCGTAGGGCAGGCAGTCCCAGGCCGGAAATTCCAGGACCTCGGCGTCGGGCGCGAAGAAGCGCAGGCCTTCGACCATGGCGACCAGACGCGGCAGGTCACGCGCGACCACCAGGAGCGGCGCGCGTTCGGCTGCGGCGAGCCGGGCCACGATCGCCGCGTCGAAGCCTTCCGGCGCCCCGCCGACGGTAAGCCGGCCCGGCGCCTCGATGATACGTTCGAGCGGATTCATGACGCGCATCTTAGGTAGTCGAGCCGCCGCAGCCGTTCCATCACCCGGCCTTCGCACGCCACCGGCGTCGGCTCGCGGCCGATGATCCAGGCATAGAGAAGCTGATCCTGCACTTCGAGCAGCGCCTCAAATTCGCTAAGCTCGGCCTCATCGAGCTCGGCGAGCCGCTGGTCCGCGAACGCGCCGAGCACCAGGTCAAGCTCGCGAAAGCCGCGACGCCAGGACCGGAAGATCAAGCGCTTGCGGCGCGTTTCAAGGGAAAGGGCGGGCATCATGGGTTCCGACCGGGCTGATATAACCGCGGGGTCCGCCCGTGTCACCCGTAACCTGAGGCGAACGATGCGGAAGATGCCGGGCCGGGGCAGCCGGCCAGCCGAATGAGGCCGGCAATCCTGGACCCGCTGCTCGCGCCCGTCACGACGCTGAAGGGGGTGGGCCCTCGCGTCGCGGCGCTGATCGAGAAGCTCGCCGGACCGCGGGTCGTCGACCTTCTCTGGCATCTACCGACCGGCGTCGTGGATCGTACACTCACCCCGTCGGTCGCCGCCGCACCGGAAGGCGCGGTCGCGACGCTCAAGGTCACGGTCGACGAGCATCGCCCGGGCGGCCCGCGCCGACCCTATCGGGTCGCCTGCTCCGACGACAGCGGCACGCTGATCGTCGTCTTCTTCCACGTCCAGGGTGACTATCCGGCGCGCGCCCTGCCGGTCGGCGTCGAGCGGATCGTCAGCGGCAAGATCGAGTCCTACGGCGGCGTCAAGCAGATCACCCACCCCGACTACATCGTGCCGCCGGAGCGGGCCGACGAGCTTCCCCGCTTCGAGGCGGTCTATGGCCTGACCGAGGGGTTGAGCGCCAAGGCACTGGTCAAGGCGATCGCCGGGGCGCTCACCCGCGTTCCCGCCCTGCCGGAATGGCAGGACCCCGCATGGCGCACGGCGCGCGGCTGGCCGGACTGGGACGCGGCGGTCGAATCCGTCCACGCGCCGAAGGCTCAGGTAGACCTGGACCGCGCCGGCGCGGCGCGCACCCGGCTCGCCTATGACGAGCTGCTAGCCAGTCAGCTTGCGCTGCTTCTCGTCCGTACACGG
>JBDZUN010000365.1:0-2159 GCA_040255145.1 Hyphomicrobiales bacterium
TCTCGCCGCCCGCCGTGACGATCATGGTCGAGGCGCGGCCGAGCAGCCACAGATAGCCGTCGGCGTCGAAATAGCCGAGGTCGCCGGTGCGGAACCAGCCGTCATCGGTGAAGGCGGCCGCCGTTTCCTCCGGCAAGTTGTGATAGCCGGCGAACACATTGGGCCCGTGCGCCTGCACCTCGCCGACCGTCACCGCCGCCGGCAGGTGGGCCAGTCGATGCACCGTGTCCTCGTCGGTCTGCAAACCTTCCGGGTCGATGCGCAGCGACACACCGGCGAGCGGAATGCCCGCGCTGCCCGGCCGGGCGCGGCACGGCGGCCCCATGGTCAGGATAGGCGCCGTCTCGGTCAGGCCGTAGCCGGTGGCCAGGCACAGGCCCAGCCCCTCGATACGCCAGCCGATTTCCGGCTTCAGTGCCGCGCCGCCCGACACCAGGAGCCGCAGGTCGGGCCCGATCTGCTTGACCACCGGCCGCGCCACCAAGCTGCCAATGCGCAGGCCGGTGCGCCGGCGGAGCCAGGTGGAGAAGTCGATCAGCCCGCCGAACAGGCCGGCGACCAGCCTGCCCCGCGCCTTGAGCCGGCCGGCGATGCCGTCGAGCAGCGCGGCGTAGAGCCGCGGCACGCCCATGACCAGCGTGACCCGCCCCTCGCGCATCGCCGCGGCAACCTCCGGCCCAGTCAGGGCGTGCGGCAGGATCAGTTGGAGGCCGAGCGCCAGCGGCATCAGCATGCCGACGACGAACGGATAGACATGATGGACCGGCAACGGCAGCAGTACCCGGTCGTCGTCGCGCACGACCCTCGCGGTGCGGATCGCGGCGATCTCGAACGCGACGTTGCGATGGGTCAGCGGCACGCCCTTGGGCGTCCCAGTGGTGCCGGAGGTGTAGAACAGCGCCACGCGGTCGTCGGGCGCAACGTCCGGGAACGGCGCGTCGCCGCTACCGAACAGCCGGCGCCAGCCGCGTTCGTCCGTATCCGGCGCATCGAGCAGGGCGATGCGCAGGTCGGCCGGCGCGAGACCGGCGATCCGCTCCGCCTCCGCCGCGGTCGTGAACAGCAGCCGCGCGCCGCTGTCGACGACGACGTGGGCGAGCGCCCGGTCGGAGAACTGCTCGTCGATCGGCACCACAACCGCGCCGGCGCGGATCGTGGCCAGCGCCGCGATGATCGGCTCCGGCCGGCTGGCCGCGCCGATCGCGACCGGATCGCCCGGGCCGATCCCGGCGGCGGCAAGGCCCCGCGCCAGCCGATCGACCTCCGCCGCCAGGTCGGCATAGGTCCAGCGTTGTGCCGCGCCTTCGGCGCAGAACGCCACCAGCGCGGGCCGCCGGCCGCGAACGCCGAGGTCGCGCACGATCGCCTGGACGGTCCCGGCCTCCACGGCCGGTTGTGTGGCAAGCGCCCGATCCATGGCTTCTCCCTTCCTCCGAGCCTAGCACGAGCCGCCCCCCGGAACAGGCCCGCGTGACGGCATGGCGCGCGCCTCTTATCCTGGCTCTGATTCGGCCCCGGGGGCGCATGGCACAGGGCGAGGAAGACATTGCGCGGGCGGCCGCCATGGGGCGCGCCGCCAGATATGGCATTCCGGCCTGCCTCGCCGGGCTCGTGCTGGTGGTGGGCCTGAACGCCGCCGGGCTGCTCGACCGCATGACCGCCCTGGCCTGCGCGGTCGCGCTGGCGGGCTTCGCCGCCTTCCTTTTTCTGCTGTCGCGGTCGGAGCGGGATCGTGCTACCGCGCGCGCAGCCAACGCCCGGATCCGGGCTGAGCGGCAGGCCCCGGCGCTGTTCCAAACGCTGCTCGAAAGCATCCCCGATCCGCTGCTGCTGCTGGATGCGCGCGGCTGGGTGGTGGACGCCAACCCTGCCGCGCACCGCCTGTTCGGCGTGCGCACCACCGACCGGGCGCTAGCGTCGGTGCTGCGCAATCCGGCCCTGCTCGACGCCGTCGGCGCGGCAATCGCCAGCGGCGCGGTTGCCGAGGTCGCCTTCACCCTGCCGGTGCCGGTGGCGCGCCACCTGCGGGCGGTGCTGTCGCCGCTACGATCGAGCGATGCGAGGGGGCCGGCCCTGCTGGTGCTGTTCCACGACCTGACGGCGATGCGCCGGCTGGAAGAGATGCGCGTGGCTGCCCTCGCCCGCTTCGACTCCATGCG
>JBDZUN010000117.1:0-10482 GCA_040255145.1 Hyphomicrobiales bacterium
GTACTCGTCGCGCACGTCCGCGAGATAGTCGTCGCGCCGGTCGGGCGAGATCAGCGCCTGGGCGACGCCGACGGCGCGCGAGGCGTCGGTGACGTAGACCGTGGCGCCGCGCTTGTAGTGTGGCGCGATCTTGACCGCGGTATGCACGCGGCTGGTGGTGGCGCCGCCGATCAGCAGCGGCAGGTCGAAGCCTTCGCGCTCCATTTCCTGCGCGACCCAGCCCATTTCGTCCAGGCTCGGCGTGATCAGGCCGGAGAGGCCGATCATGTCGACCTTTTCGGCGCGCGCGGTCTCCAGGATCTTGGCCGCCGGCACCATGACGCCGAGGTCGATCACCTCGAAATTGTTGCACTGCAACACGACGCCGACGATGTTCTTGCCGATGTCGTGCACATCGCCCTTGACCGTCGCCATCAGGATGCGGCCGGCGGCGGAGCGGTTGTCGACGCCGGTCAGGCGCTTCTCCTCCTCCATGAACGGGATCAGGTGGGCAACCGCCTTCTTCATGACGCGGGCGGATTTCACGACCTGCGGCAGGAACATCTTGCCGGCGCCGAACAGGTCGCCGACCACGTTCATGCCGGCCATCAGCGGGCCTTCGATGACGTGGAGCGGGCGTTCCGCCCGGAGGCGCGCCGCCTCGGTGTCATCGACCACGAAGGCGTCGATGCCGTGGACCAGGGCATAGGTGATGCGCTCCTCGACCGGCAGCTCGCGCCAGGCCAGGTCCTCCTCCGCCGGCGCCGCGCCCTGGCCGCGGAACTGCTCCGCGATCTGCAGCAGGCGCTCGGTCGCGTCGGCGCGCCGGTTGAACAGCACGTCCTCGATCCGCTCGCGCAGCTCGGCCGGGATGTCCTCATAGACCGGCAGCGCGCCGGCATTGACGATGCCCAAATCCATGCCGGCCTTGATCGCGTAGTACAGGAACACCGCGTGCATCGCGGCGCGCACCGCCTCGTTGCCGCGGAACGAGAACGAGAAGTTCGACACGCCGCCCGAGACGTGGGCGTGCGGCAGGCGCGTGCGGATCTGCGCCGCGGCGTCGACGAAGGCCTTGCCGTATTCGGCGTGCTCCTCGATCCCGGTCGCGACCGCGAAGATGTTGGGGTCGAAGATGACGTCCTGGGGCGGGAAGCCGACCGTCTCGGTCAGGAGGCGATAGGACCGCTCGCAGATCGCGAACTTGCGCGCCGCAGTGTCGGCCTGGCCCTCCTCGTCGAAGGCCATCACGACCACGGCGGCGCCGTAGCGGCGCACCATGCGGGCGTGCTTCAGGAACGGCTCCTCACCCTCCTTCAGGCTGATCGAATTGACGATCGGCTTGCCCTGACAGCATTTCAGCCCGGCCTCGATCACCGACCATTTCGACGAATCGACCATCAGCGGCACGCGCGCGATGTCGGGCTCGGCCGCGATCAGGCGCAGGAAGGTGGTCATGGCGCGCTCGGAATCGAGCATGCCCTCGTCCATGTTGACGTCGAGCACCTGGGCGCCGCTCTCGACCTGCTGGCGGCCCACGGTCAGCGCCTTGTCGTAGGCGTCCTCGGCGATCAGCTTGCGGAAGCGGGCGGAGCCGGTGATGTTGGTGCGCTCGCCGACATTGACGAAGTTGCTGTCGGGGCCGACCACCAGGGGCTCCAGCCCCGACAGGCGCAGCCGCGCCGGTATTTCCGGCACCGGCCGCGGCTTCAGCCCGGCGACCGCGTCGGCCATCGCGCGGATGTGTTCAGGACGCGTGCCGCAGCAGCCGCCGACCAGGTTGAGCAGGCCCGACCGCGCGAATTCGCCGAGCAGGCCGGCCATCTCCTCCGGCCCCTGATCATAGCCGCCGAAGGCGTTGGGCAGGCCGGCATTGGGATGGGCGCTGATGCGCGTGTCGGCGACCCGCGACAACTCGGCGACGTAGGGCCGCAGCTCCTTGGCGCCGAGCGCGCAGTTCAGCCCGATCGCGAACGGCCGGGCATGGGCCAGCGAGTACCAGAACGCCTCCGCCGTCTGGCCCGACAGCGTGCGGCCGGACAGGTCGGTGATCGTGCCGGAGATGATGATCGGCAGCCGCGTGCCCAGCGCGTCGAACGTCTCCTCGATCGCGAACAGGGCCGCCTTGGCGTTCAGCGTGTCGAAGACGGTCTCGACCAGCAGCAGGTCGGCACCGCCCTCGATCAGGCCGCGGGTCGCTTCCGAATAGGTGGCGCGCAATTCGTCGAATGTGACGTTGCGGAAACCCGGATCGTTGACGTCGGGCGAAATCGAGGCGGTGCGGCTGGTCGGGCCGAGCACGCCGGCGACGAAGCGGGGCCGCGCCGGGTCGGCGCGCTCGGCCGCCGCGACCGATTCCCGCGCCAGTTGGGCGGCAGCGCGGTTCAATTCGTGCACCAGCGCCTCGAGCCCGTAATCGGCCTGGGAGATCGCGGTCGAATTGAAGGTGTTGGTCTCCAGGATGTCGGCGCCCGCCGCCAGGTATTCGTCGTGGATCGCGCGCACCACGTCCGGGCGGGTGAGGGTCAGGAGGTCGTTGTTGCCCCTCAGGTCGCGGGGATGGTCGGCAAAGCGCGCGCCGCGATAATCCTTCTCCGCCAGGCCGAAACCCTGGATCATCGTCCCCATCGCGCCGTCGAGGACCAGGATTCTCTCCTGCGCCGCGCGTTCGAGAAGGGAGGTGCGCCTTTGCGCATGTTCCATCGTGCTCATTCCTTTGCGCCGATCAGGGCGTCGGTTGCCGCCGGACCTGATGCCGCCGGATTGGGACGAACGCCCAGCATGTGGCAGATGCCATAGGTCAGTTCGGCGCGGTTCAGGGTGTAGAAGTGGAAATGGTCGACGCCGCGGTCGCGCAGGCGCGTGCAGGTTTCCACGGCGAGCTGGGCGGCGACCATGGCGCGCGTCTCGGCATCGTCGTCGAGGCCGTCGAAGCGCGCGCGCAGCCAATCCGGGATCGTCGCGCCGCACAGGGCGGCGAACCGCTGGATTCCCTTGAAATTGGTCACCGGCATCACGCCCGGCACCAGGGGGATGGCGATGCCGGCCGCGTCCATCCGGTCACGCAGGCGCAGGAAGTGGTCCGGTTCGAAGAAGAATTGGGTGATCGCGCGCGTCGCGCCGGCTTCGGTCTTGCGCTTCAGGTTGGCGATCTCGTGCTCCCAGCTCGGCGAATCCGGGTGCCGCTCGGGATAGGCGGCGACGCTGATCTCGAAATCGCCGATCCGGCGCAGCCCGGCGACCAGCGCCGCCGCATTGGCATAGCCGTCGGGATGCGGCGCGAACCGTTCGCCCGGCACCGGCGGATCGCCGCGCAGGGCGACGACGTGGCGCACGCCCAGGCCCCAATAGGCTTGAGCCACGGCGTCGACCGTCTCCCGGTCCGCGGCGACGCAGGTCAGATGGGCGGCCGGGTTGAGCGTGGTGCCGGTCAGGATGCGCTCCACCGTCGCGTGGGTGCGCTCGCGCGTCGAACCGCCGGCGCCATAGGTCACCGATACGAAGCGCGGGTCGAGCGGCGCCAGACGCTGCATCGCACGCCACAGCGATTCCTCCATTTCCGGCGTGCGCGGCGGAAAGAACTCGAACGAAACCGACGGGGCCGCGCTCATTCCGCCACCAATTGCGCCGGGCGGACCACGCGCGCCGCCTGGGCGCACCACAGGGCGACCGTCAGGCCCGGCCCCTCGGGCGGCAGCGTCTGCGGCGGGCCGGCCCGAAGCCCGGCCTGACGGCACCAGCCGGCCACCTCCTGGGGCGAGAAGCCCAGGCGCCGATGGGCGTGCTGACTGCGCAGGAAGTCGAAATCGTGCGACAGGAAATCGACGATCAAAAGCCGGCCGCCCGGCGCCACCAGACGGGCCGCCTCGACCACCGCGCCGGCCGGATCGTCGAGATAATGCAGCACCTGGTGCAGGGTCACGAGATCGGCCGGGCCGGTGCCGGCGGGCAGGCCGAACAGGTCGCCGTGACGCACCTGGCAGTGGCTGAGCGCGGCCCCGGCCAGGTTGGTGCGCGCCACCGTCAGCATTTCGTGATTGACGTCGAAGCCGATCGCCCGGCGCGCCACGGGCGCGAAGATTTCCAGGACGCGGCCGGTTCCGGTGCCCAGGTCGATCATGCTGTCGAGCGGACCCGGCCCGATCAGGTCGAGCATGGCCGCTTCCACCTCGCTTTCAGTGAGGTAGAGCGTGCGGATTTCGTCCCAGCGCGCGGCATTGGCGCGGAAATAGGCGGCCGCCGCCTCGGCCCGCGCGGCGCGGACCGCCTTCAGCCGCTCCCGGTCGCGCGCGACCACGGGCTCGTCGCCCCGGATCTCGTCGACCAGCAGCCGGGCCAGCGCCTCATGCGGGCCCTGCTCGGCCAAACGGTAGAACGCCCAGGCGCCCTCGCGACAGCGCATGATCAGGCCCGCATCGGTCAACAACTTCAGGTGGCGGCTGATGCGCGGCTGGCTCTGCGCCAGGATCTGGGTCAGCTCGCTGACCGACAGCTCGCCGTGCGTCAGCAAAGCGAGCAGCCGCAGCCGGGTCGGCTCCGCCGCCGCCTTCAGGACCGAAAGCAGCTCCTCCATCCATCCGCTCCACGCGTATATGTCTATTGCGCATATAAGCATACCTTTATGTCGTTTGCCAATGGACGCGGACCGCAGGCGGCCGGGCCGCACCGGCGCGGCCGGCACGATGTGACCGCGCCGGTGCGGTTGGGCTGGCGTTGCGGGCGCGGTCTGTGCTAGCAGAGCGGGGTAGGGGGATTTGCGTCGCTGGAGCCCGATGGGCATGGGCGGCGGGGCGTCGCCGAGCGTATCCCGGCGTCGCGTCGACGGGCGCAGGCCAGTTGGCCGGGCCGACGCCGAACGGAAGGCTGGGGCGTGGAACGGACCAATCCAAACAACGGGACGATCCGCTTCCCGCTTTGGCGGAAATGCGTGATCCCGCTGGCGGTGCTCGGCCTCATGGGGCTCAGCGCCGGATGCGCCATGCATCGGGGCGACCAGTCGCTCGGCGAACGGATCGCGCAGGCCACCGTGCGCGGCGGCGCGCAACCTGAGATGGCCATTGCGCCGAAGCTGCCCAATTGGAGCACGCCGGTTTCGGTCGCCGCACAGCAGGCGCCCGCGTCGACCCCGATACTGGCCGCCAACCCGCCCGCGACCCAGGTGGCCGTGCTGACGCCGAGCCAGCCCGTGGTCGTTGCGGCGCCGGCGCCGATCCCGTCGGCCATCGCGCCGATCCCGACCGTCGCGCCGCCGTCCGATCGGGGCGTCGCGGTGCTGGCGATGCCGCCGAGCACGGCGCTGCCGTTGCCCGAGCCGGACGCGCGCCACCTGCCTCCGGCCGAAGCGCAAGCCGAGGCTCCGGCCCAAACCCCAACGATGAGCCCCGAACACGCCGCGACGGAAGCCGCGGCGCTGACCGCCGCGATCCCATTGCCGGACCCGCTGCCGATGCCGTTCGTCAATCGCGCCGCGCCGTTGATCGGGCCGGGCGACGCGGCAAAACCGCGCGCGGCGTCCGCGCAGCATTCTTCGGCTGCGACGACGCACGCCGCGTCCGCGCCGCGCATCGCGGCGGTGGCCCCGGCCGCCGAGGCCGTCGCGCCGACGGCGGAGACCCCGATGCGATCCCAGCCGGCGCCGGAGAAGGTCGCGCCGGTCAAGAAGGTAGCCGCCAGGGCCGCCGCCGGCCACGGCACCAGGAAGGTAGCGACGGGGCGCGCAGGGAGCCGGCACGCCCGGACGGTGGCGTCCAGACATAGCCGCAGCCGCCACGTCGACAAGGTGGCGACCCGGCGCGGTGGGACCCATGCCGCCCAGAAACGCGTTGCCCAGAAACGCGTTGCCCAGAAACATGCCGCCAGGAAAAACGTCGTCGCGCGACGGAGCACGGTGCGGCCGGCCCGGACCGCGACATCCAAGAAGCGTGATCTGGTCGATCACCTCGCCGACCGTGACGGCAATCGACCAAAGCCGGTCGCGACCTCGGACAAGGCCCGCGCCGTGGTCACGCCGGCCGAGGTCGGCGGCGGCACGCCCAGCCAAGGCGGCTGGGTCGGCCCGCTGGCGCCGGGCGCGACCTCCAAAATCGGAGTGACCCATTCGAGCGCGCTGGAGCGGCCGCGAACGGGATTCGCATTGGCCTCGGCAGCCGAGCGGCTGAAGTCGGGGGCGACAGCCGGCCGGACGCGGGCGTCGCCCCGCGACCGGGCGAAGACCGCGGCCGCGCGGGCCTCCGCTCAACGGCACGGCGCAGACGGGCGCGGCACATCCGTGCGGCTGGCCGATTCGCGCTGAAGGCCGCCGATCCGGCCCGCTTCCGCCGTCATTTCCCGACGGGCCGGATTGTTCAAATCGAGGGCCGACCCTGAGCTTGGCGGCAATCGCCCGCCGTGCGGATGCGGCGGCGTTCCGCCTGAAATGTGGCCAGCCAGCCCGCACCGGCCGATCCGGCCTTCGGATCGGGGGCGACATACGGACAAAAAATGGCCACCATGCGTTCTTAGTCGGGACGCCGCGTTCCGCGCCCCACTCTTCACAAGCGATTGGATTGACGATGCATATCAGGAGAATGCCGATGGCCCGGCGCCGTGCCGGCGCGACCCTCGCCGCATGCGCGGCGCTGGCCGTCCTGTCGCTGCTGGTTCCGACGCGGCCGGCCCAGGCCGCGGACCCGCAGGCCGCCGCCGCCTTCGTCCAGAGCGTTTCGAGCCAGGCGATCCAGATCCTGCGCCAGACCGGCGATCGCGCCGCGCTGGAGAGCGCGTTCCAGAAGCTGATGGAAGAGAATGTCGACATGCCGCGCGTCGCGCGGTTCACGCTGGCCAAATATTGGCGGCAGGCTTCCCCGCAGCAGCAGCAGGAATATGAGCGGCTGTTCAAGACCTACATGGTGCACATCTATTCGTCTCGCCTGAGCCAGTATTCCGGCGAGACCGTCAAGGTCACCGGCGCGACCCCGCAAAACGACAATCAGGTGCTGGTGCACAGCCAGATCACCCGGCCCAACGGCCAACCGCCGGTGGCGGTGGACTGGCTCGTGCGTCAGGATGCGCAGGGTAACAAGCTGGTCGACATCGTGGTCGAGGGGATCAGCATGGCTATCACCCAGCGTTCGGAATTCGCCTCGATCATCGACAACAATGGCGGCAACGTCGACGCGCTGCTCGCCAAGATGCGCGCGGTCGTCGGCTGAGCGCCCGCCCGCATACCCCATTTCCTACCAGAGAGACATTCTCGGAATAGCGGCGTTGTACAGGCGCGGTTGCTAATGCGACCGCACCTACCGGGCGAAGCTACTGTGGAAAGGCCCGACTATCGGTATATTCGCCGCGGCTGCGACGGCCGTCAGGCCCGGCTGAATCGCTTGAATTTGATGCGGTGGGGCTGGTCGGCGGCGGTGCCCAGCCGCCGGTGCCGGTCGGCCTCATAGTCCTGATAGTTACCCTCGAACCACTCGACGTGGCTGTCGCCCTCGAAGGCAAGCATGTGCGTGGCGATGCGGTCGAGGAACCAGCGGTCGTGCGAGATCACCACCGCGCAGCCGGGGAAGTCGGCCAGCGCGTCCTCCAGCGCCCGCAGGGTCTCTACGTCGAGGTCGTTGGTCGGTTCGTCGAGCAGGATCAGGTTGGCGCCGGATTTCAGCATCTTGGCGAGGTGGACGCGGTGGCGCTCGCCGCCCGATAGCTGGCCGACCTTCTTCTGCTGGTCGCCGCCGCGGAAATTGAACGCCGAGACGTAGGCGCGACTCTGCATGTCGCGGCCGCCGACGCTGATGATGTCGAGCCCGCCGGAAATCTCCTCCCACACCGTCTTGCCGGCGTCGAGCGCGTCGCGCGACTGGTCGACATAGCCGGGCACCACGGTTTCGCCCAGGCGCAGCGCGCCGCTGTCCGGGCTTTCCTGGCCGGTGATCATGCGGAACAAGGTCGTCTTGCCGGCGCCGTTCGGGCCGATCACGCCGACGATGCCGCCGGGCGGCAGCCTGAACGACAGATCCTCGACCAGAAGCCGGTCGTCGTAGGATTTGCGCACCCCCTCGGCCTCGACCACCACCTCGCCCAGCCGCGGCCCCGCCGGGATGACGAGCTGCGCGGCGCCGGGCGCGCGATCGCGCGCCTGGGCGACCAGCTCCTCATAAGCGCGGATGCGCGCCTTGCTCTTGGCCTGGCGCGCCTTGGGCGAGGCGCGAATCCATTCCAGCTCGCGGCCGAGCGCGCGCTGGCGCGCCTCCTCCTGCTTGCCCTCGGTCTCCAGCCGCTTCTGCTTCTGCTCGAGCCAAGCGGAGTAGTTGCCCTCATAGGGGATGCCGCGGCCGCGATCGAGCTCGAGGATCCAGCCGGTGACGTTGTCGAGGAAATAGCGGTCGTGCGTGACCAGCACGACGGTGCCGGCATAGTCCTTCAGGAAATGTTCGAGCCAGGCGACCGATTCCGCGTCGAGGTGGTTGGTCGGCTCGTCGAGCATCAGGAGGTCGGGCGCTTCGAGCAGCAGCCGGCACAGCGCGACCCGCCGCGTCTCGCCGCCAGACAGGGTGGCGACGTCGGCGTCGCCGGGCGGACAGCGCAGCGCGTCCATTGCCATCTCCACGCGTGAATCGAGATCCCAGGCGTTCAGCGCCTCGATCCGCTCCTGCAGGTCGGCCTGCTCGGCGATCAGCGCATTCATGTCCTCTTCGGAGAGCTCGTCGCCGAAGCGAAGCGAGACGGCCTCGAACTGCTCGATCAGCTGGCGGGTCGCCGCGACGCCCTCCATCACGTTGCCGCGCACGTCCTTTCCGGGGTCGAGCACCGGCTCCTGCGGCAGATAGCCGACGCGTATGCCCTCGGCCGCCCACGCCTCGCCGACGAATTCCTTCTCCTGGCCGGCCATGATGCGCAGGAGCGTCGATTTGCCGGCGCCATTCGCCCCGATCACGCCGATCTTGACGCCGGGCAGGAACGACAGCGAGATGTTGGACAGGACCTGCTTGCCGCCCGGATAGGCCTTGGACAGGTCGCGCATCACGAATACGTATTGGTAGGCCACGGCAAGCCCTCGAAAAAAAGCGCGGATCGGGAGACGGCCGTTCTAGCGGAGCGCAGGGCCGGAAGCAATCCGGGACGGGGCGGCGGCGGCGGCCAGCGGGTGGCCCGGATCGAGCGGAACGCAATCCGGGATGTGGTCGGTGCCCTGGCTGGGATAGCGGCTGGGATGCCTTGCTCCGCCTGCAGGGATGACGTCGAAAGTGAACGTCATTGCAAGGAGCGTCAGCGACGAAGCAATCCAGGCTGAGGTTCAAGAAGATGGATTGCTTCGGCTTCCGCTCGCAATGACGAACAATCTGTAGTCAGATGATTATATGCCAGCCGCGCCGAGCGCGAGCGTCGCCCGGACCAAGGTGGGGTCTTCGGCCACCGGCTCGAGCCGGAACCCAAGCGCACGGCACATCGTCAGCATCGCGTGGTTTTCGTTCAGTACCAGGCCGAAGATTTGATCGAGGCCGATGGAGTGGCCATAGGCGATGATGCGCGCCATCAGGAAACGGCCGATGCCGCGCCCGCTCAGGTCGCTGCGCACGGTCAGGGCGTATTCGCCGGCGCCGCCGCCGCTGCCGCCGATATCGTCCCGGGCCAGGCGGACGACGCCGAGGATATCGGCCTCGCCGGGCAGGCCCGGTTCGGTCAGCACGAAGGCCATCTGCCGGTCGTAGTCGATCTGGGTCAAGCGGGCCGCGAAATCGTGGCTGAGGCTGCGCAGAGGCTGGAAGAAACGCATCCGCACGTCCTCCGCGGTCAGCCGCTCGGCGAAGGCGCGCAGCGCCGGCTCGTCCTCGGGCCGGATCGGGCGCAGCAGGGCCTCGATGCCGCTGTCCAGCCGGACCACCTCCTCCAGGTGCTTCGGGTATGGCGTGATCGCCAGCCGCGCGGCGGGCGGCGCCGAGGCCGGCGCGATCTCGACCGTCACGCCGCCGACGCCGACGCAATCGGCGCCGAGCCACAGTGGGTCGAGCCGGATCGCGCGGATTTCGGCGAAGTCGCAGACAAGCAGGCTGAGCTGGACCAGAACCAGCGCCAGCGCTTCGGCCGGGAACAGCGGGGACGCGGTGTCGGGCTCGGCCGGCATGGCCTCGGCCATAAGCTGGTCGATCAGGTCGCAGGCGAGGCTCTGGTTCAGCGGCGGCAGGCCGACCCGCGTGCGCGGGAACAGCCTGCCGGTCGGGCCGCCGAGGCCGAGGCGGATGACCGGCCCGAACGTGCCGTCGAGCGCGGCCGCGGCGTACAGGACGGTGTGCGAATCCGGCGCCTCGCACGCCAGCGGAATGCGGTAGGCCCGCGCCAGCGCCGTTGCCTCGTCGGGCGACAGCGCCCTGCGGCCCTGCGCCAGGGCGTCCGCCACGATGCGGCGGGCGGCGGCGGGGTCGGCGTCGAACTCGGCGGAGATCGAGGCCGGCGTCTGCATCAGCGCGTCGAGGCCGGCGCGATGGCGTACCAGGTACTGGAAGGCGCGGATCGCGGCGCTGGGCGTCT
>JBDZUN010000118.1:0-10468 GCA_040255145.1 Hyphomicrobiales bacterium
CTTCTTGAACAGGCTCCGCGAGCTCTCGAGGTTCTTGTCCTTGCCCTTGCGGACCAGGTCGTAGATGCCGTCGAAGGCGTTGAGCTCGTCCGGCTCGTCCGAGCCGGGCGTGGCCGGGGCGTAGACGCGCCGGCCTTCCGCCAGGTCGTCGAGGACGCCGTCCCATTCCTGGCCCAAAAGGCCGTGGAGATAGACGGCCGGCGCCCCTGCGCCCTCGCCCTTCACCAGGACGGGGTTCGGCTGAAAGCCGTCGTCGAGTGCGATGGATCGGATCGGCGCGTTCATTCCGCGGCCTCCGCTTGGGTGCGCGGCCGGGCATGGCGCGTCGCGCCCTGCGGCCACCAATGGTCGACATAGCCTTCGCGGTCCCAGATGCCGCGGATGCGCGGCAGCACCTTCTCCGCGAACAGGCGGGTGTTGTATTCGGTCAGCTCGCGGTCCATCGACTGGATCTGCATGATGATCATCAGGTGGCCGACGCGCAGGTTGCGGATCGCCTCCTCGAGCTGTTCGGCCACCGTGTCCGGCCCGCCGCCGATCACCATCCGGCTCTTGTCGGTGAAGTCGCTCCAGCTCGCCTTGTACGGGTCCTTGACCAGGCTGCCGAAGCTCTGGCTGCCCTTGGCCAGGTTGTATTCGACGCTCTTCTTGCTCATGAAGCCGGGGATGGCCAGCATGTGCGTCGGGATGTGCATCGACTTCGAATAGAAGTTCTGGATGTGCTTCAGGTAGAGCTTCTCGGCCTCGGCGTCGGTGTCGCCGACGACCACGAGCTGGGCGAAGCCGGCCCGATAGGGATTGTCATCCAGGCCCGCCTTCTCGACCTGCTGCCAATAGCCGTCGAGCAGGTTCTTGGCATAGCGGTGGCCGGAAAAGCTCAGGTAGCTGTAGGTGTAGTCGTTGTCGGTCGCAAACTTCCAGGTCTCGACCGAACCGCCGCCGGCCAGCCAGATCGGCGGATGCGGCCGCTGCAGCGGCTTCGGCCACAGGTTGACGTAGCGCAGCTTGGTGAACCGGCCATTGAACGGGAACGGGCCGGATCGCGTCCACGCCTGCTTGATCAGGTCGTGTGCCTCATAATAGCGCGGCCGAACCTGGGTCGGCGGGATGCCGTAGCAGCCGACCGTGTCCATCGGCGAGCCGACGGGGAAGCCGGCGACGAGCCGGCCGCCGCTCAGGCAGTCGAGCAGCGCGAATTCCTCCGCGACCCGCATCGGCGGCTGGTATAGCGGCAGGGTGTTGCCGAGCACGACCAAAGCCGCGTCCGACTGCCGCCGCGCCAGGATCGAGGCGATCAGGTTGGGTGAGACCGGAAAGCCGTAGGCGTTCTGGTGATGCTCGTTGATGCCCAGGCCGTCGAAGCCCAGCGCGTCGGCGAGCTCCAGTTCCTCGACGTTCCAGCGCAGGTACTTCGCCACCTCCTCCGAACGGCACAATTCGTCGTTCGGCGGCGTGACCCAGACGCTGTCATACCGCTCGGCGAAATCGTCGGGCAGGTCGCGGTAGCCCTGCATGTGGAACCAGATCGTCTTCATCGGCGCTCCCGGTTAATGGCAGCCCGGCCGCAGCCGGACCGCCATTTCTGAGGTATCCTCAATTATGAGGTTGACTCAAAACCGGCACGCCGTCAACATCCCCGCCTGCCGCGGGAACACAATGGATCGCATGGACGGCAAGGCGGGCGGGCGCCCGGTCGGACGCTGGGGCGAGCGGGAACAGGGCATCCTGGACGTGGCCCAGGCGCTGTTCCGGCGCGAGGGCTATGACGCCGTGTCGATGGCCATGGTGGCGCGCCAGGCGGGCCTGTCCGAGGGCACGCTCTACAATTATTTCAGTGACAAGCGCGACCTGGTGCTGCGGGTCGGCGGTCGCATCATGGCGCAGATCGTGGCGGAGGCAGAGCGCGTCGTCCGCGACGCGCCGTCCCTGCGCGCGGGGCTGGAGGGCCTGATCGCGATCCAGCTCCGCATCGTGCTGGAAGACAAGGAACTCTACCGCATGCTGCTGCGCGAGGTGCGGGCCGACAAGACCTATTCGCGCGCGGACAATCGCAGCATGTTCCGCGCCTATACCGATGTGTTCTTCGCGCTGATGGACAAATGGCGGCCGGACGCCGCGAAGCATTCGCCGCTCAGCCTGTCGATGATGCGCGACCTGGTCTATGGCGGCACCGAGCACGTCGCCTGGAACGCGATCCTGCGCGCGCGCGAGCGCGCGATCGACGTACCCGCCACTGCGCGCGCCGCCGCCGACGTCCTGCTCAAGGGCCTCGACCTCGACGGCTGATCGTCAGTCCACGAGCGCCCCGATCGTCAGGTCGGAGAGCAGTGCGACCCGCTCGATGTGATAGCTGTCCTCCAACAGGCCCGTCGACAGGAACGCGAACGACATGTCGCGCTGCGGATCGACCCAGAACGCGGTCGAGCCGGCGCCGAGGCCGCCGAACGTGTTGGGCGAATTCAGGACGCCGAACGGGCCGGGCACCACGCCCTCGCCGCGCACGAAGAAGCCGATGCCGATATAGGCCGGCACCAGTTCCCAATGCCGGTGCGCCGCGCTCGAATCGAACAGCACGTTGCGCCGCTCCCCGGTGTGGTTGCGCGCGCAGAAGTCGATCATCGCCGGCGACAGGATGCGCGCGCCGTCGAGCTCGCCGCCCCGCCGCAGCATCTCGGCGAACCGATGGACGTCGCCGATGGTGGTGAGATAGCCGCCGGCCGGCAGTTCCGCCCCCGGCGCGCAGATCAGCGCCTCGATCGCCTCGACCGCCTCCGCGGGCAGCAGCGCGTTGGGATCGCGCTGCGCGACCTTGACCGGACACAGCCGCTTCACCAGGTCGTCGCGCGGCCCGAGGCAGGTGTCGTTCATGCCGAGCGGCGCGAACAGGTCCTCCTCGACCATGCGCGCGAAGCTGCGCCCGCGCCCGTCGACGCGCAGGCACATCGCCGCGATGACCGAATGCGCGATCAGGATCGAATAATTGACCCGCTCCCCCGGCAGCGATTCCAGCGGCCGCTCGCAGGCATAGGCGGTCAGCTTCTCGATATTGGTCAGCACGTCGGGCGCGACCTGCGGGATGGCGGAGCCGATGCCGCTGGTATGCGTCAGCAGATGGAACAGGTTGACCCGCTCCTTGCCCAGCCGGCCGAATTCGGGGATCACGTCGGCGACCGGGGTGTGCAGGCGCAGCAGGCCCTTCTCCACCAGGCTCAGCGCCATGACATTGGTGAATTGCTTGGCCACCGACATGCTGACGAAGGCGGCGTTACGGTCCATGGCGCGGGCGGCTTTCTTGTCCGCCTGACCCTCGGCCAGGTCGAGGATGACCTCGCCGTGGCGCGCGACCGTCAGGCAGGCGCCGTGCACCCTTCCTGCGTCGATGTCGCGCCGGATCGCGTCGCCGACCCGGCCGAGCCGTTTCGCATCGAATCCGCTCGACGCCTGCTTGCGCACGTCCATGGTGTTCCTCCGCCCTGATGGTACCGCAGGATCGAAGCGGACTTCCGCAGCGCGGTCAATCGCGGGATCAGGGCAACCCGGCCGTCATTGAAGATCACGGCGCAAGATCGCGTTCGGTCCGTCTTTCAGGCAGAACTGTGGATGGTCGGTCACAAATTCGTCGGTCGCCACGCGGCAACCACCCCAATCGTGGTAATCGTCCAGAACGATGACCCCTTTGGGCGACAGTTTTTGCGATACTTGTTCGAGGCAGAACTTGACCGGGTCGTACCAGTCACAATCGATGTGACAAAAGGCGACGCTGGGGATTTGTACGGTCGGCCACGTTTCCTGAAATAATCCCTTCAAAAGGGCGACAGACTGTCCATCGACGGAAAGCCCATACCGTGCGAACGCGTCGACCACTTCGCCGTAAAGGTCGTCGTGATAGCCGTAATAGGTTTCGCCGTGGATGCCGGAGGCGCCGCCGGACGCGATGACTTCGTATCGCTCCTTCGATCCCGCGTCGTCCTTGTCCGATGTCGGCGGCGGTATCATGCCGAACACGTCGAACCCAACGAACCGATGGCCGGCCCGCGCAGCGGCGGACGCGATCACGATCGCGGAACCGCCCAGGGCCACGCCGAATTCGAGGAACGCGCCGTCCGTGCCTGTCTTCTCGATGTCGCGCAATGCGCCTTCGATCCGCGCCAGCTTCGCCGCCGACAGATAAGTCAGGTGGTCGTGCCTTACAGATTTGGCCAGGCGGCCGATGCGCAGTCCGGACAGCTTGTGCGCGGCGCGCGCGTAGACATTGCTCATATCATTACCTGATGCGATATGGCGCAGGTCTCTTGATCGACAGGCTAGCACAGATCGCCCCTGTGGGAACCCGGCCGCTGGCGCGGTCCCGCCGCATCGACAATCGCCCGCTGCCCATCGATCTCGGCCCGCCCCCGCTTTATCATGACGGCCGGGATATCGGGCGAGAGGTGCGAGGCGTGGCGCACGTCCTGGTCAAGCGGCCCGGCCGGCCGGCGGAATGGATTATGGCGGACGTATCGCAGCCGCCGTCCGGCGCGTTCGAGGCGCCGGTCGCCGGCAACGTGCTCGGCGTCGCGCTGAACAACCGGCGGCAGGCGGAGCACCTGGCCGACGCCTTCCGCGCCCCGCCCTATCGGACGCCGCCGCGCGCGCCGGTCCTCTACATCAAGCCGCCCAACACCTGGTGCGCCCATGGCGGCGCCGTGCCGGTGCCCGGCGATTGCGAGCGGCTGACGGTTGCCGCGACCGTCGGAATCGTGATCGGCCGCGCCGCCTGCCGCGTCGCGCCGGCCGACGCGCTCGGCCATGTGCTGGGCTACACGCTCGCCATCGACGTGTCGGAGCTGCAGGACGGCTTCTTCCGCCCGGCGATCCGCCAGCAATGCCGTGACGGCTTCCTGCCTATCGGTCCCTGGGTGGTCGACCGGGCCGATGCGCCGGCGCCGGACACGCTGACCGTCGAACTGACCCTCGACGGGCGGTCCCACGCCTGGTCGCTGGCCGAGCTGATCCGGCCGATCCCGCAACTGATCGCGGAGATCAGCGACTTCATGACGCTGGCGGAAGGTGACGTGCTGCTGCCCGGCCTGCCGGCGGCGCGCGTGGAGGCGCGGGTCGGCGACCGGCTGACCGCCCGCGCCGATGGCCTCGGCCGGCTGGACTGCACCCTGGTCGCCGAGGCCACGACCGCACGGCGGGCGGCATGAAACGGGCGCGCGTCGCCTTTGCCGGCGCGGTGCACGCGGCGGTCGAGGTCGAACCCGGCCGGCTGCGTCTGGCCGACGGCCGCACGGTGGCGGCGGATTCTGTAACCTGGCTGCCGCCCATACAGCCGCAAACCATCGTGGCGCTGGGGCTCAACTATGCCGACCACGCCGCGGAGCTCGCCTTCAAGGCGCCAGCAGAACCATTGGTCTTCCTGAAGACACCCGGCGCCCTGGTCGGCCATCGCGGCGTCAGCCGGCGGCCCGGCGACGTGCGCCAGATGCACCCGGAATGCGAGCTCGCGGTCGTGATCGGGCGCACCGCCCGCAACGTCGCCCGCGCCGACGCCTTCGACTGCATCGCCGGCTACACGGTGGCCAACGACTATGCGTTGCGCGACTATCTGGAGAACTATTATCGCCCGAACCTGCGGGTGAAGAACCGCGACGGCTGCACACCCATCGGCCCGTTCCTGGTGGATCGTGACGACGTGGACTCAGGTGCGCTCCGCCTCCGCACCACGGTCGCAGGCAAGGTCGTGCAGGAGGGGACGACCGCGGACATGATCTTCGACATCCCGTTCCTGATCGAATACCTGACCGGCTTCATGACGCTCAGGCCCGGCGACGTGATCCTGACGGGCACGCCGCACGGCGTCGGCTTCGTCCGGCCGGGCGACCGCGTGGTGACCGAGATCGAGGGGATCGGCCGCCTCGAAAACACGGTGCTGGACGACGCCGCCTTCTACGGGGCGGCGGCATGACCGCGCCGGCCGCCAATCACCCAGACTACGTCCGCCACCTGATCGACGGCGAGGCGATCGACAGCGCGGAGCGGTTCGAGACGCTGAACCCCGCGACCGGCGCGGTGCTGGCCGAGGTCGCGGCGGGTACGGAGCGCGAGATCGGCCTGGCGGTCGCGGCGGCCAAGGCCGCCTTCCCGAAATGGGCCGGCATGCCGGCGGCACAGCGCGCGGCGATCATGCGCCGCGTCGGCGACCTGATCGCGCAGCGGGCGGACGAGATCGCGGCGCTGGAGACCGACGATACCGGCCTGCCGATCGACCAGACCGCGCACGCCCTGATCCCGCGCGCCGCGCACAACTTCCACTTCTTCGCCGAGGTCGCGACGCGCCTGGACGGCCGCTGCTATCCGGTCGATCGCGCGATGCTGAACTACACCCTGTACCAGCCGGTCGGGGTGTGCGGCCTGATCTCGCCGTGGAACGTGCCGTTCATGACCGCGACGTGGAAGACCGCGCCGTGCCTCGCGCTCGGCAACACCGCCGTGATGAAGATGTCGGAGCTGTCGCCCTTGAGCGCCGACCGCCTCGGCCGCATCCTGCTCGAGGCCGGCGTGCCCAAGGGCGTGTTCAATCTGGTCCACGGCTACGGCGATACGGCCGGCGAGGCGCTGGTCCGCCATCCCGACGTGCGCACCATATCGTTCACCGGCGGCACGGTGACGGGCGAGCGCATCACGCGCCAGGCCGGCATCAAGAAGCTGTCGCTGGAGCTGGGCGGCAAGTCGCCGGTCCTGGTCTTCGACGACGCCGACCTCGACCGCGCACTGGATGCCGCTCTGTTCACGATCTTCTCGCTGAACGGCGAACGCTGCACCGCCGGTTCGCGCATCTTCGTTCAGCGCACGATCTACGACCGCTTCGTCGCCGATTTCGCGGCGCGCGCGGCGCGGCTCAAGGTCGGCGACCCGCGTGTGCCGAGCACCCAGCTCGGCGCCATGATCACGCGCCAGCATTGGGAGAAGGTCACCTCCTACATCGCGCTGGCCGAACAGGAGGGCGCCCGCATCGTCGCCGGCGGCGTCGACCGGCCCGATAACCTGCCGGCGCGCGTCGCCGGCGGCCACTTCGTCCGCCCGACCGTGTTCGCCGACGTCGACAACCGCATGCGCATCGCGCAGGAGGAGATTTTCGGCCCCGCCGTCTGCCTGATCCCGTTCAAGGACGAGGATGAAGGGCTCGCGCGCGCCAACGCGACGCGCTACGGCCTCGCCTCCTACATCTGGACGCAGGACATCGGCAAGGCGCATCGCCTGGCCGCCGGCATCGAGGCCGGCATGGTCTTCGTCAACAGCCAGAACGTGCGCGACCTGCGCCAGCCGTTCGGCGGCGTCAAGGATTCCGGCGTCGGCCGCGAGGGCGGCGAGTCGAGCTTCGAGACCTTCTGCGAGATCAAGAACGTCTGCGTGTCGATGGGCTCGCACCCCATCCCGAAATGGGGTACCCCGTAGCGTGGTTTGTGGTCAGGTGAAATCGAATCTCTTGTTGTCATCCCGGCCAAGCACGGTAAAGCCGAGCGCGAGCCGGGATCCAGTAAACGGCTGATTCTGCCGAGAATTTTGTGGGCGAAATTTACGCCCACGGAGGACGCCAGGGATGGGCACGCTCGCCCTCGCCGCCAAGGTGACGCACGTCCCGTCAATGTACCTGTCGGAGCAGCCGGGGCCGCTGCACGGCTGCCGCGCCGCGGCGATCGAGGGCCATCGCGAGATCGGCCGGCGCGCCCGCGCGCTCGGCGTCGATACCGTGGTCGTGCTCGACGTGCACTGGCTGGTCAATGCCGGCTACCACGTCAATTGCAACGCGCGCTTCCACGGCGTCTATTCCAGCAACGAGCTGCCGCATTTCATCAGCGGCCTGGAATACGATTATGCCGGTGACCCGGCGCTGGGCCGGCGCATCGCGCAGCGTGCGAACGAATTGGGCCTCAACGCCCGCGCGCACGAGATCGACAGCCTCGGCCTCGAATACGGCACGCTGGTGCCGATGCGCTACATGAACGCCGACGGGCGGTTCCGCGTCCTCTCGGTCGCCGCCTGGTGCGAATGGCACAGCCTGGATGACAGCCGCAAATTCGGCGTGGCCCTGGGCGAGGCGATTGCCCAGAGCGACGCGACCGTCGCCGTGCTCGCCTCCGGCTCGCTGTCGCACCGCTTCAACGACAATGGCAGCCCGCCGGAATCGATGATGGAGATCAGCCGCGAATTCTATCGCCAGGTCGATTTGCGCGTGGTCGAGCTGTGGCGCCAAGGCGACTTCCGTACCTTCGTCCACATGCTGCCGGAATATGCCGAGCTGTGCCGGGGCGAGGGGCGCATGCACGACACGGCGATGCTGCTCGGCCTGCTCGGCTGGGACGCCTACGACCGGCCGGTCGAGATCGTGACCGACTATTTCCCCAGCTCCGGCACCGGCCAGATCAACGCCATCTTCCCCATTCCCGACAGGCTGGCGCACGCGCAGGCAACCGCCGAACTGGGGTCGTCGGACAGGTAGACCATGATGAGACTACGTTGAGCCGCCCTACACTCCGATGTCATCCCCGCGAAAGCGGGGATCCAGTGAACTCCGATCACGGAGGGTTCTCGCTGACTTTGCGTTTACTGGATCCCGGCTCGCGCGGCCCACGGCCGCTTGGCTGGCGGAGGCGGCCGAGGCTCCGGGGCCGGCGTAAAGCGCCGGTTTCGGACGGCCGCCGGAGGTATGACAACATGATGTCTGATTACGCTAATCCCAACTCGCGCTAGTCATGCCGCACGCCATCGTCGAATATTCCGCCAACCTGCGTGACGCCGCCGACATTCCCGGTCTGTTGCAGGTCATCGCCGCGCGCCTGCGCGATTCGGGCGGCGTGTTCCCGCTGGGCGGCATCCGCGTGCGCGCCTATGCGGCCGAGGATTACGTCATCGCCGACGGCACGGCGCCCGACGACGCCTTCATCCACGTCACGGTCAAGATCGGCGCCGGCCGCCCGGACGATTTCAAGCGCCGCTTCTTCGGCGCGCTGTTCGAGGCGATCAAGGCCCATTGCGCGCCGCTATCCGCCCGGCGCGGCCTCGCCCTGTCGCTCTATGTCGAGGAGGCGGACGAGGCCGGCTCCTTCAAGCACAACACCATCCACCATCGCTTCGCGGCGAAACCCGCCGCCCCCGCCGGGACGGGCTGACCGCATGCTGGACGCGCATCTCATCGACGCCGTGGCCCGCCGCCTGGACGAAGCGGAGAAAACCCACGCCCAGATTCGCCAATTGTCGCTCGACCATCCCGGCATGAATGTGGACGACGCCTATGCGATCCAGCGCGCCTGGGTCGACGCCAAGATCACCGCCGGGCGCGCCGTGCGCGGGCACAAGATCGGCCTGACGTCGAAGGCGATGCAGCGCGCCTCCAACATCACCGAACCCGACTACGGCGTGCTGCTCGACGACATGGTGTTCGCCGACGGCGCGGAGATTCCGGCGGCGCGCTTCATCGTGCCGCGGGTGGAGGTGGAGTTGGCCTTCATCCTGAAAAGCCGTCTCGCCGGCCCCGGCTGCACGATCTTCGACGTGCTGTCGGCCACCGACTACGTCGTGCCGGCGGTCGAGATCATCGACGCCCGCATCCAGCAGGTCGATCCCGACACCAAGGCGACGCGCAAGGTGGTCGACACCATCGCCGACAACGCCGCCGGCGCCGGCATCGTGATGGGCGGGCGCCCGGTCCGGCCGATGGACGTCGACCTGCGCTGGGTCGCGGCGATCTGCTACCGCAACGGCGCGGTCGAGGAATCGGGCGTCGCGGCGGCGGTGCTGAACCACCCGGCGAACGGCGTCGCCTGGCTGGCCAACAAGCTGTCAGCGCACGGTGTTTCGCTGGAGCCGGGGCAGGTGGTCCTCGCCGGCTCGTTCACCGCGCCGGTGCCGGCGCGGCCCGGCGACACCTTCCAGGTCGATTACGGCCCGCTCGGCCAGGTCGCCATGCACTTCACATGAGGAAACCAGGATGGAACTGACCAATCCCTTCAAGGCCGCCATCAAGGCGCGGCGCCTGCAGATCGGCCTGTGGCAGTCGCTCGCCACGCCGTACACGGCCGAGGTCTGCGCCACTGCCGGCTTCGACTGGCTGGTGCTGGACGGCGAGCACGCGCCGAACGACGTGCCGCTCATGGTCTCGCAATTGCAGGCGGTGGCGGCCTATCCCGTCCACCCGGTCGGGCGCGTCGCGATCGGCGACCCGACCCTGATCAAGCTCTATCTCGACATCGGCTTCACCACCATCCTGGTGCCGCTGGTCGAGACGGCGGAGCAGGCGGCGGGTGCCGGTAGCGGCCGCCTGCGGATCCATCAGCGCGCCGCGCCCTCGCGCGCGGCCAACCCGGAGAGCGCCTGGCCGACCAGCTCGTCGAGGATCTCCTGGGTCGGCTGCTCCTTGCTCACCATGCCGACGCTCTGCCCGGCCATGAGCGAGCCGCCCGCGACGTCGCCGTCGATGACGGCG
>JBDZUN010000119.1:0-10466 GCA_040255145.1 Hyphomicrobiales bacterium
GCAACGCGCAGAACACCACGTCGTAATCCGACCAGTCGAGCCCGTCGATCGCCGCAAGCGCCGGCAGGTCGAGCCCGCCGAGATGCGGGAACACCTCGGCCATCGTCGCGCCGGCCTTGCGGTCGGCGGTCACGGCGCGGATTTCGACCTGCGGATGGCGGGACAGCAGGCGCACCGCCTCCGCCCCCATATAGCCGCTGGCGCCGAGGATCGCGACGCGCGCCCTGTTCGTGCCGGTCATCATCGCCTCCGTGCAAGGCCCGAAATGAAAACGGGCGCCCATAGCATTTTCAGGCGAAGCGCTATGCTTCACCTGAAAATGCGGCATGGAACGATTTCGGACGAGCCCGTCCCGCGGGCATCGTCCGAAAGGGGCGCCCGCGGAAAAGAATATGGACCGTCGCCCTATCGCTTGGAGAACTGGAAGCTGCGTCGCGCCTTGGCCCGGCCGTACTTCTTGCGCTCGACCACGCGCGAATCGCGGGTCAGGAACCCGGCCTTCTTCAGCACCGGCCGCAGCGGCGGCTCATAGCGCGTGAGCGCCTGGGCAACGCCATGGCGCACCGCGCCCGCCTGGCCCGACAGCCCCCCGCCGGTCACGGTGCAGAACACGTCGTACTGGTCGACGCGCTGCGCCAGGCCGAACGGCTGGCGCACGATCATGCGCTGGGTCGCCCGCGCGAAGTAGACGTCGCCGTCCTTGCCGTTGACGATGATGCGCCCGGCGCCCGGCTTGATCCAGACGCGCGCGATAGCGTTTTTGCGCCGGCCGGTGGCATAGGCGCGGCCGTGGGCGTCGATCTCCGGCTCACGTTCCACCGCGTCGCCGGCCGGCGTGCCGGCCGTGGGAATGTTGCGCAGGTCCTCGAAGCGGCGAATCGTCTCAGCCATTGGCGTTGTCCCGCGCGTTCTTGGCGTTCAACGCCTTGACATCCAGGGATTCGGGCTGCTGGGCGGTGTGCGGATGGTCCGCTCCCGCATAGACCCGAAGGTTGCTCATTTGCTGCCTGCTCAGCGGCCCGCCGGGCAGCATGCGCTCCACCGCCTTGAGCAGGACGCGCTCCGGATGCTTGCCGTCCAGCACCTTGGCGGCCGTGATATCCTTGATGCCGCCGGGATAGCCGGTATGGCGGTAGTATCGCTTGGCCTCCCGCTTGCGGCCAGTGAACCGGACCTTGTCGGCATTGATGACGATGACGTTGTCGCCGCAATCGACATGCGGCGTGAAGATCGGCTTGTGCTTGCCGCGCAGGCGCATGGCGATCACCGCGGCAAGCCGCCCGACCACGAGCCCGTCCGCGTCGATCAGCACCCACTTCTTGCCGACCTCGGACGGCTTGGCCGAATAGGTTTTCATTGGCATCCGGAAATTGCTGCGGCGGCACAGGCCGCGCGGTTCGCGGCGGTATAGCGGCGGGGCTGCCGCCTGTCAATATCGCCGGCACGCCACCGACCGTGAAAAAGCCTGCCGCATCAGTCGGTTCCGTTTGCGGTAACATGATACCGCATCCCTTCTCCCCTCATATCACATTGATATATCGTGATTATTATTTATATACGTTGACACCCGTTATTCACGAGGATAGACCGAATTCCTGTCGGAATTCACGGAGGCTTCCGATGTCCGCGCTACCCACTGCCGATTGTCTCGAAGAAGAGCCCGATTCGCTCGCCTGCCGAGCCGCGCTGCTGGCGCAGCGCCACGCCGGCGCCGACGCGCTGGCCGTGCTGCGCCACGTCACGCGGGAGGCGTTCCCCGGCCGGATCGCACTGGTGTCGTCGTTCGGTGCTGAAGCGGCAGTGCTGCTCGACCTGGTCGCTCAGGCGGACAAGGCGACCCCCGTCATCTTCCTGGATACCGGCAAGCTGTTCGGCGAGACGCTGCGCTATCGCGACCGGCTGATCGAGCGGTTGGGCCTGACCGATGTGCGCGTCATCCGCCCGGACGAGACGGCGCTGAACGCCGAGGATCCCGACGGCGTGCTGTGGCTGAAGCGGCCGGACCGCTGCTGCTTCGTGCGCAAGGTGGAGCCGTTGCGCCGCGCCCTCAAAGGCTTCGACGCCTGGATCACGGGGCGCAAGCGATTCCAGGGCGGCCTGCGCGGCGCCCTGCCGTTGTTCGAGGCCGATGCCGGCCGGATCAAGGTCAATCCGCTGGCGGGGTGGACCAAGGCGGACCTTGACGATTATTTTGCGAAGCACGAGCTGCCACGCCACCCGCTCGAGGCGGACGGCTTCCTGTCGATCGGCTGCATGCCGTGCACCGACCGCGTCGCACCGGACGAAGACGCACGGTCCGGCCGCTGGCGCGGGACAGATAAGACCGAATGTGGTATCCACCTGTCGCTGGACAGCGCGTCGCTTTAAGGGTCGACCGTCCATGAATCACTTGGATCATCTCGAAAGCCAGAGCGTCTATATTTTGCGCGAGGCGTATAATCGCTTCGAGCGGCTGGGCATGTTGTGGTCGCTCGGCAAGGATTCGAACGTGATGCTGTGGCTGGCGCGCAAGGCGTTCCTTGGCCGCGTGCCGTTCCCGGTGGTGCACCTGGACACCGGCAAGGAATTCCCGGAGACCTACGCTTTCCGCGAACGCTATGTCCAAGAGTGGGGCCTGGACCTGATCGGCGACGCGTGCCCGCCGATCGAGCTGGTCGACGCCAGCCTGCCGCCCGCCTCGCGCTTCGCCGCCCGCAAGAGTTTGGGATTGAAGCAGGCGCTGGCGCGCTACCGCTTCGACGGCATCATCGCCGGCATCCGCCGCGACGAACAGGCGACCCGCGCCAAGGAGCGGGTGTTCAGCCCGCGCGGCGAGGACGGCGCCTGGGACTTCAAGGATCAGCCGCCCGAATTCTGGGACCAGTACAACGTGGACTTCCCGCCGGGAACCCACGTGCGCATCCATCCGCTGCTGCATTGGACCGAGGTCGACATCTGGCGCTACATCGCGCGCGAAGAAATCCCGGTCGTGCCGCTCTATTTCGCCCGAAACGGCAAGCGGTTCCGCTCGCTCGGCGAGGAGGGGATCACCTTCCCGATCGACAGCGAGGCGGACACGATCGACGCGATCATCGCCGAATTGGAGAACACGCGGACGGCGGAGCGCGCCGGACGCGCCATGGACCACGAGGCGGAGGACGCCTTCGAGCGTCTACGCACCGCCGGTTACATGTAACCAAGGGCGTGACGCGCGCCCCGCGCCTCCCCCCAATCGAGCCGCCCCTTTCCATCGAGCATTGACGAGGCAGACCGTGTCGCAAAGCGGTTCCGAGCGCCGGCAGCCCCCGCTGCCCATCGTGATCGTCGGTCACGTGGACCATGGCAAATCCACTCTGGTCGGCAGACTTCTGCACGACACCGGCAGCCTGCCCGAGGGCAAGGTCGAGGAGCTGAAGGCGCAGTCCGACCGGCGCGGCACCACGTTCGAGTGGTCGTTCGTGATGGACGCCTTCCAGGTCGAGCGCGACCAGGGCATCACGCTGGATACCACCCGGATCTGGTTCAAGACGGCTGCGCGCGACTACGTCATCATCGACGCCCCTGGCCATAAGCAGTTCTTGAAGAACATGGTCACGGGCGCCGCCAACGCCGACGCCGCGATCCTGGTGATCGACGCGGCCGAGGGCCTGTCCGAGCAGACGCGGCGGCACGCCTATCTGCTGCACCTGCTCGGCATCGCCGAGGTCGTGGTCGTGATCAACAAGATGGACCTGGTCAGCTACGACCACGGCCGCTTCGACGCGGTGGCCGAGGACGCCCGGCACTATCTGAAGCGCATCGGCATCGTGCCGAGCGTGATCCTGCCGGTCTCGGCGCGCGAGGGCGACAACCTGTCGAACCGCTCCCGGACGATGCCGTGGTGGACCGGCCCGGTGCTGGTCGAAGCGCTGGACGCCGTGCAGGCGCGCCCGGCCGCCGACGACCGACCCCTGCGCCTGCCGATCCAGGATGTCTATCGCGAGGACGAGAAGCGCGTCTTCGTCGGCCGCATCGAGACCGGGCGGCTGCGCGTCGGCGATATCATCGAATTCTCGCCGGGCGGCCGGCGCGCCGGTGTCGCCTCGATCGAAGGCTGGAACACCCCGACCATGCTGTCGGCGGGCGCCGGCCAGTCGGTCGCGTTCACCCTGGACGACGACGTGTTCGCGGAACGCGGCCAGGTCGCCAGCCATCCGGAACACCTGCCGCGCGAGGCGCGCCAGTTGCAGGTGCGCCTGTTCTGGCTGGACCGGGCGCCGCTGAAGGAAGGCGACCGGCTCGACCTGCGCCTGGCCACCGCGTCGCATCCGGTGACGGTCGAGGCAGTGCGCAGCGTGATCGACGTCGAAAGCCTGGAGCGGCGCGAGGCCGAGACGGTCCAGGTCAACGAAGTCGCGGAAATTCTGCTGCGCAGCCCGACGCCGATCTGGTTCGACCGTGCCGCCGACAGCCTGGCCACCGGCCGCGCGGTGCTGGCACGCGACTACCGGCTGGTGGGCGGCTGCATCGTCACCGGTGAGCAGTCGGTGGCGGCGACGCGCGCCAACATCACGCCGGTCGCGCAATCGGTGACGCGCGAGGAAGTCGCGGCCGCCAACGGCCATCTGGGCGGCGTACTGTGGCTGACCGGCCTGTCGGGCGCGGGCAAGTCGACCTTGGCGATGGGCCTGCGCCGCCGGCTGTTCGAGCGGGGCCGCCAGGTCTTCGTGATCGACGGCGACAACCTGCGCCACGGCCTGAACAGCGACCTCGGCTTCACGCCCGAGGACCGCGCCGAGAACATCCGCCGCGCGGCCGAGGTGGCGCGCCTGTTCGCCGATGCCGGCGCCGTCGCGATCGTCGCGCTGATCTCGCCGACCCGCGCCGACCGCGACCATGCACGCCGCATTGTCGGCGACGGCTTCCAGGAAATCTTCGTGCGCGCCAGCCTGGAGGCCTGCGAGGGCCGCGACCCCAAGGGCCTCTACGCCAAGGCGCGCGCCGGCAAGATTCCGGAATCCACCGGGGTCAGTGCGCCCTATGAGGAGCCGGACACGCCGGCCCTGACCGTCGATACCGAGGCGTACGGGCGTGACAAGGCGGTCGACGTCCTGTTCGAGTTCGTCGAGCGGCGCTTCGCGCTGGGCCGCGCCGCGGGCCGAACCGTCCGGTGAGCTCGCCCCCACGCGCGCTGCGCGACGACGACGACGACGAGACGCCGCCGCCGTTGCAATCGGTGCTGAAAGCGATCACCTGGCGCTTCGTCGCCAGCATGGACACCTTCATCATCAGCTATCTGATCACCGGCAGCATGGTGTTCGCCGGCTCGATCGTCGGGGTCGAGGTCGTCTCGAAGATGGTCGTCTACTATCTGCACGAGCGCGCCTGGGCGCGCGGCTGGCGGATGTGGCGCCGGCGGCGTGAGGCCGGCTGGGCCGCACGCGGACTGGAGCAGGCGGACCCACCGACCGCCCGTCGGGAAAGCGTCGCCGACACCTGACCGGCGTGCTCGACCGTCTCCACCCCTGCCACACCAGCCCGAGACCGCGTACCGCAGGCGGGGCGTGGACGCGCCAGTCGTTTACCCCCTATCGCCTGCCTGCTATATCCGGCCGGTCATGACGGAAAACGCCCCACTTCGGATCGGCGTGCTCGGCTGCGCCGGCCGCATGGGCCAGACACTGATGCGGCTGGTGACGGATACGCCCGGCAGCGTTCTGGCCGGCGGGCTGGAGCGGCCGGGACACGCGGCGGTCGGCACCGATCTCGGCGTTTTGATCGGCCGGGAACCATGCGGCCTCGCCGTCTCGGACAATGTCGAGCGGCTGTTCGACGCCGCCGACGCCGTGCTGGACTTCACTGCGCCGGCGGCGTCGGTCGCCTATGCCGAGCATGCCGCGCGCGCCGGCGTTGCGCACGTCATCGGCACCACCGGGTTTTCCGCCGCACAGGACACAGCGATCGCCAAGGCGGCCATCCGCGTGCCGATCGTCAAGTCCGGCAATATGAGCCTGGGCGTCACCCTGCTGACGGAGCTGACCCGGCGGGTCGCCGCCGCGCTCGACGACGAATACGACATCGAGATCGCCGAGATGCACCATCGGCACAAGGTCGACGCGCCGTCGGGTACCGCACTGCTGCTGGGCCGCGCGGCGGCGGATGGACGCGGCGTCGCCTTTGACGCCATGGCCGACCGCGGCCGCGACGGGCATAGCGGCGCGCGCGGGCGCGGCCATATCGGCTTTGCCGCCCTGCGCGGCGGCGACGTGGTGGGCGACCACAGCGTGCTGTTCGCCGCAGACGGCGAGACGGTGGAGCTGCGCCATCGCGCCACCGATCGCGGCATCTTCGCGCGCGGCGCGGTCAAGGCCGCCCTGTGGACCCGCGGCAGGCCCCCCGGCCTTTACGGAATGGCCGACGTGCTCGGCTTCGACAAGGAGTAGACGAACGTGCCCAACCGATTGGTCCTCGTGCGCCATGGCCAGAGCGAGTGGAACGAAAAGAACCTGTTCACCGGCTGGCGCGACGTCGGCCTGACCGAAAAGGGCCGCGCCGAGGCGCATGCCGCCGGCCGCGCCCTGAAGGAAGCCGGCTACCGCTTCGATCTCGACTACACCTCGGCACTGAAGCGCGCACAGGAGACCAACACGATCATCCTCGCCGAGATCGGCCAGTCCGACCTGGCGGTGGTCGAGGACCAGGCGCTGAACGAACGCGACTATGGCGACCTGTCCGGCCTCAACAAGGACGACGCGCGCAAGAAGTGGGGCGAGGAGCAGGTGCATGTCTGGCGGCGCTCCTACGACGTGGCGCCGCCGGGCGGCGAGAGCCTGAAGGACACCGCGGCGCGGGTCCTGCCCTATTTCGAGCGCGAAATCCTGCCCAGGGTGCTGGCCGGCAAGTCGGTGCTGGTCACGGCGCATGGCAATTCGCTACGCGCGCTGGTCATGCGGCTGGAAGCGCTGAGCGAGGAGCAGATCGTCAAGGTCGAGATCGCGACCGGCGCACCGCTGGTCTACGAGCTGGATGGGGCCGGCAAGGTCACGCGCAAGGTCGCGCTTCAGACCGAAGCGGCGGCGCACTGAGCCGCGCGCCGATGCGCGTCCTGGTCTTCCAGCATCTGGCGGTCGAGCATCCCGGCATCCTGCGCGACTTCATGCGCGCCGACGGCATCGCCTGGGACATTGTGGAGCTGGACGCGGGCGAACCCGTCCCCGACGACCTCGGCCGCTGGGATGCGCTGCTGGTCATGGGCGGCCCGATGGACGTGTGGCAGGAGGCCGAGCATCCCTGGCTGGTCCAGGAGAAAGCGACGATCCGTCACTGGGTCCAGGATTTGCGCCGCCCCTATCTGGGCATCTGCCTGGGCCACCAGCTGCTGGCCGACGCGCTGGGCGGCGCCGTCGGGCTGATGACCACGCCCGAGGTTGGCGTCTGCCGTGCGACCCTGACCGAGGCCGGATCGCGCGACCCGGTGACCGCCGGCTTCGGCGGCGATTTCGACTGCCTGCAATGGCACGGCGCCGCCGTGAGCCGCCTACCGGCCGGCGCCGAGGCGCTGGCGACCAGCGCCGACGGCGGCTTCCAGGCGCTGCGCGTCGGCGAGCGCGCCTGGGGCATCCAGTTCCATGTCGAGATCACGCCCGACACGGTGCCGGAATGGTCGTGCGTGCCGGAATATGCCGATGCGCTACGCCGCGCGCTGGGCGCCGACGGGCCAGGCCTGCTGCGCGACGCGGCCGCGCGCGCGATGCCGACATTCAACGCCGCGGCCCGGCGGCTCTATGACGGGTTCATGCGCGCAGCCTCGGACTCGCAATTCGCTGCAGCGCATTAAATATCTCGCAGTGCATCATCGATATGATTAGGTTGCGAACCCGCCCAGGCGGCGGGATCGCGGGAATCGGCGGCGCGGCTCGGGGGCGCCGGCCTGGGGACGCCACGCCATGACCTATCTGGCCTATCAGCTGCAATCCGACCTGCTTGCGCCGGTACGCTTCGCCGCGGAGGCGATGCGCGCGTCGCTTGAGACGCTCGCGCCCTGGGACCCGACGCCGGCGACGCGGAGCCTGGGCGCCGCCTACGAGATGGTCGCGCGCGCCGGCCTGACCCACCACCGGCCGGATTACCGCATCGACACGACCACGGTCGGCGGCCACGAGGTCCCGGTCATCGAGGAGATCGCGTTCCAGACGCCGTTCGCCACCCTGCGGCACTTCCGGAAGGACGTCGCGGTCGCACAGCCGCGCGTGCTGTTGATCGCCGCGCTGTCGGGCCATTTCGCGACCCTGCTGCGCGACACGGTCGCGACCATGTTGCCCGAACACGACGTGTTCATCACCGAATGGCACAATGCGCGCGACGTCCCCCTGGCCGACGGCTTGTTCGGCTTTGACGACTACGTCGCCCACGTGATGCAGTTCCTGGAGGTGCTGGGGCCCGGCGCCCACGTCGTCGCGGTATGCCAGCCCTGTGTGCAGATGCTGGCCGTCGCCGCGCTGATGGCCCAGGACGGCCACCCGGCCCAGCCGCGCAGCATGACCCTGATGGCCGGCCCGGTCGACCCGCGCATCAACCCGACCGAGGTCAACCTGCTGGCGACCACCCAGTCGATCGACTGGTTCGAGCGCAACCTGATCTCCACCGTGCCGGCGTGTTACCCGGGTGCCGGGCGCCGCGTCTATCCAGGCTTCGTCCAGCTCACCGCGTTCGTGACCATGAACCTGGAGCGTCACCTCAGCGCCCACCGCGACATGTTCTGGAGCCTGGCGATGGGCGACATGAACAAGGCCGCGAAGCTGAAAGCGTTTTATGACGACTATTTCGCCGTGCTCGATATGACGGCCGAATTCTACCTGGAGACGGTGCAGTGGGTCTTCCAGGAGGCGCGGCTGGCGACCGGCGACCTGACCTGGCGCGGCAATGCGGTCGACCCGCGCGCAATCGGCCGCACCGCGCTGCTGACGGTCGAGGGCGTCAACGACGACATCTGCGGCCTCGGCCAGACCGCCGCCGCGCACGACCTGTGCACCGGGCTCGCCGCCGGCATGAAGCAGCACTACCAGCAGCCGGGCGTCGGCCATTACGGCGTATTCGCCGGCTCGCGCTGGGAATCCCAGATCTACCCCAAGGTGCGAGACCTGATCCTGGCCAACGCATAGCCGGATTTCGGGGCGGACGTCCGGCCCGAAATCGTCACATCGCGGCCCTCCGGAACGGCAGGCCTTTGCGCTCGATCAATGCCCTCGATTCGTTAACCTTTAACCATGGCCGCCTCGTTAAGATTTATGGCAGCCGATGTGCGCGATCCTGAACCATTCGTAATCGTGATCGATGACGACCTGGCGGTGCTGAGCGCAATTTCCTTCGCCTTCGAAAGCGAGGGAATCCGGGTCCAGGCCTACCAAAGCGCCGAGGCCATGCTGGCCGAGGATCTCTATCGCAGCGCCGCCTGCCTGGTGGTGGACGAGCTCCTGGACGGCATGGGCGGCCTCGACCTCTGTGCCCATCTGCGCGCGCGCGGCGTAGACATGCCGGCGATCCTGATCAGCACCCCGACCGAGGCGTTGCAGCGCCGCGCCGCCGAGGGCGGCATCCTGCTGGTTGAGAAACCGCTGCTTTCCAACGCGCTGCTCGACGCGGTTCACCGCATCCTCGATCGAGCGGCCAAGCGACCTGATTAGGTCGCGCCTCTTCCTCCCACCGATGCCTCGACTGTAGGGCAGCGACGGCGCGACGGCTCAACGCCCGGCCGGCAACCGCGTTCTCGACTCCAAAAAGATATATTGACACTATATCTTTTACGAAAGACATTGAACGCATGGCCGTCGTTGGCGATCGGCCGTCGAAACAGCGTCCTGGCCCATAAACCCGCACTCGTGACGAACCGCAGCGAGCGGGCTCGCAAACCCAACCGAAGGAGAATGCCAATGACCCAAGCCGCCGCCAGTGCGGACATCGTCGATGTCCGCACCCTCGTGCCGGCCCAGCGGCACGCGAAGATCTTCGCGCTCGTCAACGCGCTGAAGCCGGGCGCGTCGTTCATCCTGGTCAACGACCACGACCCGAAGCCGCTCTACTACCAGCTCGAAGCCGAATATCCCGGCCAGTTCTCCTGGGCCTATGTCGAGCAGGGACCGCAGGTCTGGCGGGTCGAGATCGGCAAGCGCGCCGAGGCAGCCTGATCCGCTTCACCCGTTTCCGCCGTGACGCCGGCACCGCCGGCGTCACGTACCGGAGAGAACCGTCATGATGGGCGTCACGCTCTCCCGATGGACCATGGCCTACTTCGCCACGGCGCTGGCCGCGCTGGTCGCGGGCGAGGTCCTCATGGTCGCCGGATACGGCTTTCCCTCGGCGCCCCTGTGGGCGCCCGAAACGCTGGTCCTGGTTCATCTCGCCGCCATCGGCTGGCTGAGCCTGCTGATGTGCGGCGCGCTGTTCCAGTTCGTCCCCGTGCTGATCGCCCGCCGGCTGTACAGCGACACGCTGCCGCTGCCGACGCTGAT
>JBDZUN010000120.1:0-10409 GCA_040255145.1 Hyphomicrobiales bacterium
GATGGCGGGGCCGGCACCGACACGGCGGATTATTCCGCCTCCGCGCTGGGCGTGAATGTGGCCCTGTCGGACGGCGCGGCCAGCGGCGGCGACGCCGCGGGCGATCACCTGACCGGGATCGAGAACCTGACCGGCTCCGGCGGGGCCGACCACCTGACCGGCGACGATTCCGCGAACGTCCTGTCGGGCAGCGACGGTGACGACGTGATCGCCGGCGGCGGCGGCGCGGACTTCCTGTTCGGCCAATCGGGCAATGACAGCCTCACCGGCGGCGCCGGCGACGATCATTTCGTGTTCCAGGTCGGCGGCGGGCTCGACACGGTCGTCGATTTCCACCATGCCGCCGCCTCGGGCGACGAACAGGACAAGCTCGACCTGACGGCTTTCCACTTCGCTTCGGCTTCGGACGCGCTGAGCCACGCGAGTTCGTCGGACGGCAACACCTATTTCGACTTCAACGGCGATGCGGCGACGCATGAGATCACCTTGCTCGGCGTCACCCATGTCGATGCAAGCGACGTTTTGGTCTAGCTACTCCGGCCGGACGCTTCATGAGCGTGAATCGTGGCTCCGAGGGTAGTCGAATGCCACCGTAACGATCCCTTGGAGGGGTTTGCCTTCGAGATCGCGGGCGGACTGCCGGAACCTATAGCCCCAGTCCTGGCCCGGTGGGTTGGCGCTTACTCTTTATGGAAGGAGGGTGTCCGTGAAGCGCGCCATCCGCCGTTCATCCTTGTCTTAAAGCCAATAGCTGGATGCGGTGAGCGCGCGGCGTAAAGAGAGCCGTGGACCGTGTTGCAGCGCCAGGATGGTAGTCATGCTTTCCCAGTCGGATGGGCGCAAACGCCGCAACGTTCGCGCGCGACTACCTGCTTCCACGGAGAAACCTCAACGGAGAGAGATGCTTAGGCGAATTTTGCCCGTAGTTTCCGAGGGTTAGAAAATACGATCGTCTCGATGTTTCGAATCCCTCCCACCCCGCCAAACTTAAGTAATTGATATCACTAAGTTTTATCTCTGTCCGGGTGAGCCTCCAAACCGCCGGGACGTTTTATCTTTTCGCCCTTCCGGCATTCTCTTGAAGCGACACGACGGCTGGCACCCAGCGCGATTTCGTGCCGATATGGTCGCCTTTCTCCACCGCCCGACTGACGAGTGCGGTTCGCAGTTGATGGTCTCGTGAGCCAGGACGCGGCACGGAGCCCTCAGCCACACGATCCGCGAGTGATGTGCTGCCTATCCAGCATCCGGTTGGAGTCGCCGGCGCAGTCCAGCATCGACAGGAAACCGCGGTATGAATGCGCTATCGCCGATCGATGAATACGTGTTCTTTCCCGATCCACATCGCTGACCGCTTGAAGTCGATGAAATGTCGTTCGTCCGCTATGGCTAGTTCCATGGCCCGCGCCGCTTCGGGAACGTCCGCCATGGTCATCATGTCGGCGCGCCGGAACCAAGCCTCGGCGTGGCCAGCATAGGGCGCAACTTGTGTACCGCGCCCGCTGCGCAATGCCGCCTCCAGTTCATGCGCGCAATAGTGGACCTGGAGATAGCGCTGCATCCGAAATCCGGTCGAGACACTACGGATCAGCAGACCGTGATGCGTGCGCCAATAAAGCTGAGCTTCATCGAGGCTCCGGTTCGGCAACTGACGCAAGCAGAAGAACAGCTTGACCAGTCCGGTATGCTCGGTCGCGACCATGAACTCGGTCGGGTTCACCTGCGGATATTCGTAGGCGAACCAGAGCGGTGAGTTAGGCAGGTCGATGAAATTCTTCTCATCCTCCAAAAGCTCGCGACCGGCTGCCGCGCCGGGCTCGGTGGTGAATGCGGCCAGATCGTCGACATGCGCAAACCAGACTTCCGCGACGCCGTCATATTCCGGTTCCATGCCGCCGCGCGCCGCGGCCAGGCCGTCATCGATAGGATCGTCCAGCGTGTGCAACTGGATGTAGCGGTGGATGCGCAAGGTGGTCGAATGCCGCGCCACTAGCGGCCCGTGCACCTCGCGCCAATATTTCTGAAACTCCTCCCGGCTCATGTCGGACTTGCGACGCAGCGCAAATTCGAGACGGATCATAGTTTCCTCCCTTTCCGCTAGAGATGCCGGGGCGCCAGCAGCCCCGCTTCATCCTGCCTTCTTCAGGGGATCTCCGTCCGCGCTATTCGGGCGGTTCGGCCGGCATTTGCTGCATCAATGTTGGGGGGCCAGCGGTCAGATAGAGCTCGTCCGTCGGTACGAAAACACCACCGATCTTCGCCAGCAAAATCTGCGCATTCACTTCAGCGCCTCGCGCACCCGCTTGGATCATCGTCGGGAAACTCTCCATCAGGATCTCGGCAACTCCCTGATAGAGGTGAGACGGATCGCCCTGCCACGCCGGCAGCACCGCCTGCTGGGCGCTGGTCAGATCCTTGATGAAGTGCCGCGCCCGGGGCGCCATGCGCTGCGCACCGGCAAGGCCATCGAAGTCGCGATAGGCGGCCGCCTGGGTTACGATCAGCTTCCCGCCATAGACCGTATGGTCACCGAACAGCACGCTCCAGCATTCTGTGCAGTAGAAGCGGGTCGTATCGGCGTCTACGAAATTCTTGAACGCGCCGATCCGGTTGGCACCTCGCGGGATGCGGAAATCGTTGGCGAACCAGCTACTGTCAATGCAGTGATCACTCGGGCCGGGCGGACCGCCTCGGTTATGAGCGTATCGCAAGGCGGCATTACAGTCGTAGCAGCAGCATTGCAGGCGGAACAGATCTCTTGCGATGGCGAGTTCGATCTCCACGGCCCCGCACGCGCACTGGATCGCCGCCATTGTGCCTCCCCACCGTGTTTTCCACACGCTAGGATGGGGCGTCGGCCCGGTCAATCCGGCGTCAGCCAAGCCCTCCAGCCGTGATTTCGTCGTGCGATTTTGCGCGTGCCCAATCTCCCAGGTTCTTGATTACCCGATCCGCAGCGTCGACAACAAGGCGACCGACATGATCATGACGATGCATCCCAGGCAATCAGTCGATGCATCCCATTGGCCGCTTCGGCCCCCCGGCGGGTCTCGCTGCCTGTATCGTGCTCCTGGCGTCCGACGAGGCGGGCCGCACGGTGCGCTTCGCCTCCCACTCCCCAGCCTGAGGAATCCATCGCGCATTAAACGAAACGCTTCCTCCTGCAAGCCGATCAGATGTCAATCAGCCACGACCGAGAGCTCTGGCCCGTAATCGGTCAGCCGTTCCAAACCGGTTTCGGTAACCAGGAAGTTCTCCTCCCACAGGAATTCCCCAAGCGGCGTGGTTGTCAGCCATTCCGGCGCGATTACCATACCGGGCTCGAGCACAAGGCCGCGCGGCGCACGGATGCCGAACCACGGCCGCTCCACGACCTCACATCCCAGATTATGGCCGATGAAGGCGCCCCCCAAGGGATCGCTCAGGCCGTGGTCCTGCAGGGCCGCCGCAGTGTCGCGGGCAATGTCGACGAAGGTGCGGCCCGGCCGCCACGCCTGCATCGCCGCGTCATAGCTGTCGCGCATCACGGCGTGGGTCGAGAGCACTTCGGCAGACGGCTCGCCCCAGGCGACCAGCATGTCGTAATCGCTGGTGTAGCCCTTGTAGATCGCGCCGGAATCGAGCCAGCGCAGCCCGGTTTCCGGACACGGTTCATCGGAGGCGGCGGCGAATAGGGCGGCCGCCGGGTGGCCGGCGAGCAGGACCAGACCGGGCTCGGACGCGCCGGATTCCATCTGGGCCTTGATCAGCTCCCACTTGATGTCGACGTCCGACATGCGCCGCGATGCGCGCGATAGGAACAGACGGAACGCGTCATTCTGGATTTCGACCGCGTGGCGCAGGCAGGCGATCTCAGCCTCGGTCTTGATCATGCGCAGCCGGACGAATAGGTCGGTTGCGTCAATCAGCTCGAACGTGGACAGCTCGGCCTGCAGCCGGCTGAATTCCGTATCGGTCAGCGCGCCGGGCGCGGTCCGATCGATGCCGATGCGGCCGCCGTTCAATCCGCGCTTGGCCAACAACGTGCGGACGAGCTTAGGCATCTCCGAAGTCGGCGAGACCATCGGCTGGATATCGGCGATGTGGGTCTCAATTTCATAGGCCCGCGCGGCGCTTCTGAGCCCGAGCAGCGCAGGCTCCCCGGAGAGCGGCAGCACGATCCGGGGCGTGACCATGCCAGTCAGGAACGGCGCCAGGGTCTGCGGGCCGCCCGAACCGCGGAAGCCCGACAACCAGAACTGATTGCCGAACGACGTCCCGACTAGCACGTCCAGCTCCCATTCGGCCATCGTATGCCGGGCACGGTTGTGGCGAGCCGCAAATTCAAGCGCATCGAAGATTCGACTGGACACTGGCGGCCCCCCTTGTGACACGCGGCACGCTAGCATGTTGCGCGCCAATCTACAGCGCACGGCGATTGCGGCCGGGTGGCGGAGCCGATCAATTACGCAGCAGATTTCTGCGCTGGTAAAGCCGTCCTCGCCTTCGGCGTCCGTCCTTCATTTGATCCGCAGGAACGTCCGATTTCCGACTGGACCTGAATGTCCACTCCTCGTGGCGTTCCAAACCGCCAACATGGTCAATATCGAGCGCCTAACGTGGGCGAACGACTTCCCGCATTCGGATTCGACTTGGCCGTAGTCGCAGGACGTTGCTGGCCGAGCAGACCAAGACCCTGACCGAGTATCAGCGCAACCGCATCTGCCACGACAACGTGGCCGAGCTCTACAAGCTGGAGATCGACGCGCCGGCGGCGCGCTTGACGGCGGAATAGACGACGTATGGCATCCTCCGGTGGGCCACCGCGCCGCGGCGGCCACCGGATGCGTGCTGCGAGCTTTTGGCGCGCGGGTGGCGATCACCGATATCGACGAGCGCTAGGGCCACGCGCCAGAAGCCCTGGCGCATTATTTGCCTGTTCGATATCGCGAGTCCGCCGTCAAACTGCGGGCGTGACGATGACGGCTTCGAGATATGCACCAGGGACGATCAGCGTGGCGCCGCCAATGTTGCGCTGCTGCAGCAGGCTGAGAATGTCCGCTTCGAGTGCCGCCGCCCTTTCGCCGTCGAGCGCCGCGAAGGCACGATTAAGGGGGCCATAGAAGCTTCTGAAGGTTTGGAGCCAATGCTCTGGCGACTCGTAGCGGAAGGTGAAGGTCTGCTCGGAGATTTGAATCTCATGCCCGACGAACAGTTCCTGAAGGCGTCCTGCCGTACCCCAGAGCGTCGGCGGTCTGACACCGGCCGGAGGCGGGACGTGCCCGCCAACGGTCTTCAGCAGTTCGCCGATGAAACCGTCGGGCGTCCAGTTAGCCAGACCGATGCGGCCGCCTTTGCGCACCACGCGCACGAGTTCGGAAGCCGCCTTCTCTTGGTTCGGGGCAAACATGACGCCAAAGGTGGAGAGCACCGCGTCGAAACTGCCGTCAGCAAAGGGAAGCGCTTCGGCGTCGGCCTCTTGGAATGCGACCGAAAAGCCCTCAGCCTCAGCCCGCTTCCTGCCGTGATCGAGCAGTGCGCCGACATAGTCGGTCGATGTGACACGCGCGAAGCGCCGGGCTGCGGCCAGCGTGGCGTTGCCGTTACCTGCGGCGACATCGAGCACCTGGCTTCCGGCGCGGATATCCACCGCCTCACATAGGCATTCGCCGACGATCTGCAGTGTCGTGCCGATGATCGCATAGTCGCCGGCCGACCAGACGGTCTTCTGGCGCTGCTTGATCGCCGTGTGGTCCGGGGCGGAAGATACAACCGACATCGAGAACCTCCGTTTGCTTGGCACCAACGAATTGCATTCGGCCGGGAGGTTCTCACGGCGGCGGGGCGGGATTCTAGTTCAGTATCTGAATTCGTCCGATACAGAATTTGAACTGGAGAAGGCCGAAGAAAAGAGCGTAACTGACCTGGCCATCTGGAACTACGACCGGAGAAGACCCGTCATGTCGGACAGCAGCTACAATCAGTTCTGCCCCGTCGCCATGGCCGCGGAGATCGTCTGTTCCCGCTGGACGCTGCTCGTCCTGCGCGAACTCGTCATGGGGTCGACCCGCTTCAACGAGTTGCGGCGCGGCCTACCCGGCATGTCTCCGGCCTTGCTTTCCAGGCGTCTGAAGGATCTGGAGGCGGCTGGGATCGTCACACGGACCCCCATCGGGCGCGAGCCTACCGTGCATGAATACCGCTTGACCGAGGCCGGACGCGAACTGCGGCCGATCATCGAGGCGGTCGGCGTGTGGGGCCAACGATGGGTCACAACGGAGGCGACGTTGCGCAAGCTCGACGCCAATCTGCTGATGTGGGACATCAAGCGGAACATCGACACAGACCCCATGCCGCGTTGGCGCAGCACCATACAGTTCATCTTCGACGAGCAGCCTGCATCGGAACGCAATTATTGGCTCATCGTCGATCCGAACGTGGAGGTGGATCTGTGCACCGTCGATCCTGGCTTCGACGTCGATCTCTACGTATCGACGGACTTGAGGACGATGACCGAAATCTGGCTGGGCTATTGCGCCATCGGCCAGGCAACCGAGGACGGCCGGCTTGTCCTGACCGGAAGCAGCACGCTGGCCCGCGATCTGCGCACCTGGCTAAAGCTCAGCGTGTTCGCAAACATCGATAAGAAGGTGGCCTAGAAGGCCCTAGCCATTTTCCATGAATGACAGAAATATAGCATGGGCGTAGTTCTCGCCTCTATCCCAAGCGGCTCGAAATAATTAAGTAATTAATATTATTCACTCGTATTTCTTACCGGATGAAGCTCCAAACCCCCGGAACGTTCTTTCGCCCTTCCGGCATTCTCTCCGACCGACACACCCGCTAGTAACTGGGTCAGTTTCGCGCCGATACAGTCGCCTTTCTCCCCCGCCCGACTGACGAGTGCGGTTCACGGTTACTCTTTGATGCGTTCGATCTGGAAGCGGATTCAGACGGACATTGACCTGGTCAATCGTCAACGACAAACGAGAAGTGAACGCACGGGTTATGCAATCTGTGGCGAGTGATTGCTGCGCTTACGCTAAAGGTCAGATCCGATTCTAGACAGTATCCTGAATGTCGAAGCGGGCCACCTTGCCTTCTCGAAGACGGAAGACGTGTCCGACCGTCTTATCCTCCAACCCGTGCGTCTGCCCCTGGAGGGGTTTGCCTTCGAGGTCGCGGACGGACTGCCGAACCTCCACCATAATCGCGCCATCCGGAATTCGATGAAAGCCAACGGGCGCGACGTGCGGGCTGATCATAGTCCACTGGCGCGTCCAGTACTCGCGTACTGCTTCGCGTCCCTGAACGTGGCCACCATCCATGCCGTTGGCCCAGATAACATCGTGGCAAGCATGGCCAGCACGCCGTCGATGTCCCGTGCGTTAAAGCGATCGTAGATGCCCTTAAGGAGTTCGACATCACCATCCATTGGGCCCTCCTTGGCGGCAGGCTGATTGAGTATGAATCCCAACTACGTTCGCACGTGACTACCCGCCTCCACGGAGAAATCTCAACGGAGACAGATGCTTAGGTGAAATTTGCCCGTAGTTTCCGAGGGTTAGAAAGTGCGATCGTCTCGAGGGTTCGAATCCCCCTCCCTCCGCCAGACCTAAGTGATTGATATTGTTCAATTTTATATCTCACCGAGTGAGACTCCAAACCCCCAGGACGTTTTATCTTTTCGCTCTTCCGGCATTCTCTTGAAGCGACACGGCGGCAGGCACCTAGCCTGATTTCGCGCCGGTATAGTCGCCTTTCTCCACCGCCGCGCTGACGAGTGCGGTTCGCGGTTGATCGCCTCGTGACGCTTGGCCGACCTTCGGGAGGTCACAATCGAAGTGCCCCACAGAACGTCCTGACAGCTCAGCTCAACCGTTCGTTCATTGTCCCGCACCTAAGAATTCTCCCATCGTGACAGTCTGGGGAGCTGGAAGCTGGCGCGCTAGCCGAAGGTACGAGTCATGAGCTCGCGGCTCGGAATGTTGGCGCGTCTCTCGACCTCGTTAGGGACGGCCTCTCTTACTGCGGAGTGGGGTCAAACTGTCAGCTGTCGATCGAGCAGGCATTCACCCCAGCCACGTTGATGCGGGGCGCCGGCAGGGGCATTTTTGGTTTCGCGCGGCGTTCTAAGCTACCCGCATGATGCTCAGGCCGGGAGGGGCGCCTTGCGTTACGAGCCAGCATTAGACGGCCTGCGCGCCGTCGCGATCATCGCCGTTGTGCTGCTCCATTCCACTGCGGTGCAGGGCGGCTACATCGGCGTAGATCTCTTCTTCGTCCTCTCCGGATTCCTGATCACGTCCCTGCTCGCCGCCGAATGGCAGAAATCAGGACAAATCGACCTGAGGCGCTTCTACGTTCGCCGCTGGCTACGTCTTGGGCCACCGCTATTGCTGATGCTTGGCGTGTGGCTCCTATGGGCACCATTCGTATGGCCGGACGAAAATCATCTTCTCAGCGCTGCCATCGCTTCCGCCTATGTCGCGGACTACGTGATGCCGCTGTTCGGCCAGCCTCGACACCTGGGCCACATGTGGTCGCTCGCGATCGAGGAGCAGTTCTATCTAATCTGGCCGCTGCTGGTGGTTTCGCTGCTGCGCTTCCGCAGGCCTGCTTTGTTGCTGTGCGCGGCCTACATCGCGGTTACGGCATGGCGCTGGTCGTTCACCGAGTTGGGGCCACTCTACAACAGGCTCGACACACATTGCTCCGGCCTGATCCTCGGATGCGCTCTGTATTTCATTCGATACCGACCGTCCGCCGCAACGACTTACGCAGCGATGGCGTCCTTTCTGCTGCTCTGCCTCTTCGCGCCGAACCTGTATTGGCAGATCACGCCGGGACTGTTCGCAGTCTCTTTCATAATCACACTGGGAGAGCTTTTGGCATTCGTTCTAATCGCGGGCGCTTGCTTCACCGATCATCCGTTCAATGCGGCACTGAGTTCGAAACCGATGGTCTTAATTGGGCGACTGTCCTATGGAATCTACCTCTGGCACGCGCCGATCACGTGGGCGATCCGCAACCATCTTCCAATGCCAGCCACGGTGGCGATTGTTTCAGTACTATCGGTTGCAGCCGCTGCGGCTTCCTATGTGACGGTCGAAGCCTGAGGGCGTCGCGTTCGTCACTCGCGTTTGCCGACTGCAAGTCAAAATCAGCGTCAACGGACCATCTGTATTTGAGCTGAACATCGTTATAGCGGAAACGATGTCGCGATCGCATCCCAGCCCGACAAATGCCGGATAATCCCGCGTCCCTACGCCTCACTCCGAAGTGTCACGCCCCCCCGCACAGGCGCACCAAAGGCAACCGTTCCGCCTCTGGCCTAATTGGAGCCTCAAGCAGTAGCACTTCCGGCCCCGACATGCCACGGGCCGAGACGCTCGTGGATATCGAAAGCACCGCCTGCCCGAACTGCACGGGCACGCTGCACCGGATCGGCGAAGATGTCGCAGAGCGGCTCGATGTCGTGCCCGCCCAGTTCCGCGTGATCGTGGTGCGCTGGCCCAAATATGCCTGCCGGACGTGCCAGGACGTGGTCGTACAAGCGGCCGCCCCGACACGGTTAGTCGAAGGCGGCCTGCCGATCGAGGCCATGGTGGCGCAGGTGCTGGTCTCTAAATACGCCGACCACCTGCCGCTCTATCGGCATGTGTGGATGGCCCCCACCTCGCAAGAGAAAAAGCTCGATCGGAATGTTGGTCGCTTGCGGTCAAGGTCGTCGATACGGCACGGCTGAAGAAGACCTGCCGGGTCTGCGAGAAGATCGTGCAGCCGCCTGCGCCGACGCGGCCGATCCGCCGTGGCATGGCGGGACCGAACCTGCTCGCCCACATCCTCGTGTCGAAGTTCGACGACCACCTCCCGCTCTACCGCCAGCGCGAGATCCTCGCCCGGCAGGGGGCGGAGATCCCTCGCTCGACGCTGATCGACTGGTGCGGCCAGGCCGTCGCCACGCTCGGCCATTGAGCGAACTGATCAGACGCGAGGTCATGAAGACCGACCGGCTGCATGCGGACGACACGCCGATCAAGGTGCTCGACCCGGGCCGGAAGCACGGCGGCGCCCGGGGCGTCAAGGAAGGCCGGATCTGGGTCTATGTGCGCGACAACCGACCCTGGGCGGGCGGCGATCCACCCGGTGCGGCCTACTGGTTCTCACCGGATCGGAAGGGCGAGCATCCTCGGACGCACCTGGCGGCGTTCGAAGGCATCCTGCAGGCGGACGCGTATGCCGGCTTCAAGGACCTCTACAAACCCGATGCCTCGGGGAAGGTGCGCGTTCGCGAAGCCGCCTGCTGGGCCCATCTTCGTCGTGACTTCCACGATGTCTGGAAGGCCACAGGCTCGCCGATCGCCAAGGAGGCACTCGACCGGATCGGTGCGCTCGAGGAGAACGCCGGCAAGACGGTGATGGCCGGA
>JBDZUN010000366.1:0-2142 GCA_040255145.1 Hyphomicrobiales bacterium
CAGCTCGCGGTCGAGCGCCTGATTGGCCGCGCCGTCGACCGGGGCGGCGGCCAGGCGGACATGCAGGCTGGGCCGCCCGTCGGCGCCGATGGCGACCCCGTCGATCCGGTCGCGGCCGGCCCTCGGCGTAATCCGAACCGCCAGCCGGACGCCGTCGGGTTCGACTGCGAACGGCTTGCGCTCATCCATTCCGTATTCGCTCATTGCCGCCATCGCACGCGACGCGGGGTGTGAAGTGCTACCCGAAACAGCATAGGCTGGCCGTCACGTCCGCACCGGATAACGAATAACGGATTCTGGGACCATCGATCGCCATGCAGGAAAACGCACACGATTTCGGGGCCTATGACTATGTCGTAATCGGCGCGGGGTCCGCCGGCTGCATGTTGGCGAACCGGCTGTCCGCGGACCCGCGCAATCGCGTACTGGTGCTGGAAGGCGGCGGGCCGGACAATTGGATCTGGTTCCACATTCCAGTCGGCTATCTGTTCGCCATCGGCAATCCGCGCGCCGACTGGATGTTCACGACCCAGGCCGTCGCCGGGCTGGGCGGCCGGGCGCTGAATTATCCGCGCGGCAAGGTGATCGGCGGCTGTTCGGCGATCAACGCGATGATCTATATGCGCGGGCAGGCGGCCGATTACGACGGCTGGCGGCAGCTTGGCCTCGAAGGGTGGGCGTGGGACGACGTACTGCCCTATTTCCTGAGGCATGAGGATCATGCCGCGCCGCCCAATGCCCTGCATCGGTCGGGTGGCGAGTGGCGGGTGGAGCCGCCGCGTCTGCGCTGGGACATCCTCGATGTCGTGCGCGACGCGGCCGAAGCCGCCGGCATCGCCAAGATTCCCGACTTCAATACCGGCGACAACGAAGGCTCGTCCTATTTCCACGTCACCCAGAAGCGCGGCCGGCGCTTCAGCGCGGCGCGGGCGTTCCTCAAACCGGCGCTGGAGCGGCCGAACCTGCGGCTGGAAACCGGCGTGCTGGTGCACCGGATTCGGGTAGAAGACGGCCGGGCGACTGGCGTCGTGTTCTCGCGGGGCGGCGAGCAGTTTGTGGCGACCGCCAGCGGTGCAGTGGTTCTGTCGGCCGGCTCGGTCGGCTCCCCGGCCATCCTGGAGCGTAGCGGTATCGGCGACGGCGACCGGCTGCGCGCGCTCGGGCTCGACGTCGTGCACCATGCCCCCGGGGTCGGCGAGAACCTGCAGGATCACCTGCAGATACGACCGGTCTACAAGGTCCACGGCATCCGCACACTGAACACTAACTATGCCTCGCTGCCGCGCCGTGCGCTGATGGGCCTCGATTACGTCTTGCGCCGGCGCGGCCCGCTGACCATGGCGCCGTCCCAGGTCGGGATGTTCGCCAAATCGTCGCCGGACTACGCGACCGCAAACCTGGAATTCCACATCCAGCCGCTCTCGCTCGACGCCTGGGGATCGGGGCTTCACTCGTTCGACGCCTTTACCGCGAGCGTCTGTAACCTGCGCCCATCGAGCCGCGGCAGCATCCATATCGCCGACGCCGATCCGGCGCACCAGCCGGCGATCCAGCCGAACTACCTGGCGACCGAAGAAGACAGGCGGGTGGCGGTGGACAGCCTGAAGCTCGTGCGCCGGATCGTGGCCCAGCCACCGCTCGCGCCATACGACCCCGTCGAGTACAAGCCCGGCGCCGCCGTCGCCTCCGACACCGACCTGCTGGCTGCGGCCGGCGAGCTCGGTACGACGATCTTCCATCCTGTCGGCACTGTCCGGATGGGGATCGACGGCGATCCGGGCGCGGTTCTCGATGCGCGGTTGCGGGTGCGCGGCATCGACGGGCTCCGCGTGGTCGATGCCTCGGTGATGCCGCGAATCACTTCCGGCAACACGAATGCACCGACGGTCATGATCGCCGAAAAAGGCGCGGGCATGATCCTCGACGACGCTCGCACATAACATGTTATGGATATTATATAAATTACATCATGCGGCACCCGCTGTGCCGCAACGGTAATCTCTCTTGACGGGAACGGTCGGACCCGCGATTGCTGTACGGACAATTTTAGGCAATGCGACCATAGGTCGTATGCACATCCGATAGTTGTATAACTGGAACTGTAAGTTGTGCGGCGTGGCGTGGCGGTTTGGGCGCCCTGCA
>JBDZUN010000367.1:0-2142 GCA_040255145.1 Hyphomicrobiales bacterium
CCGCCTTGCCGCCAGTGACCAGGATCGTCAGGACGGAAAGCAGGAATGCGTTCAACAGGGATGTTGCGAGCGGCGACACGACCTTCGCTGCCTCCATCGCTCTACCGCTCGCCCACCGCCGGGCCGCGGTCGGCCTGACGGCGCAGGCGTCGGGGAGCGATCAGAGGCTATGTACGATCCGTATCCGCCTCAATTCGGCCGTTCGGCGGTGCGGACCGCTAGCTCATCCGGCGGAGACGATGCCTCCGTCGCTAGTCCTTCCGGGGGAGCATCGTGCTTTCCGCGCACCCACGAGGGTCGTGCCGGCGGCCGCGCGGCCGGCATGCGCGGGGATCGGTCGTCGGGGCGCGCCATCCTGACCCATCGCTTACCCAATCCAGTCAGTCGGCCTACCCGAACGGCCACCTATCGGAAGCTGTCTTGCGGGCGGATTGTGATGTCCCGCCGATGGAACGCGCCGCTGCGGCGGCCGCGATCCGGGCGGGATTGTCAGGGGACATCCGGCGCACGGGGGTTGGATATGCGCGAAGAACTCTATGCCGACGGCATCGGTGAGATCACCGTGACCGGCTCCATCGTCCGGATCGACTTCGTCAGCCTGTCGGCGACGCAGAAGGACGCGAACAACAACCCGCAGGCAGTCGTCCGCCAACGCATCATCATGCCGGGCGACGCCTTTGCCAATGCCGTGAACCTGATGCAGCAGGCGCTGACCGGGCTCGCCAATGCGGGCCTCGTCCAGCACGGCGCTGGCGCCGTGCCCGGACCCAGTGCCACCGCGCCGAACGGCAACGTCTCGCCGAATTTCTCCTGATCGCAACGCCGCCCTGACGGCGCCGCGCTGGCCGGATCCCACGACATGGCAACTGCGTCGGACACTGGCCTCGCATGCCTGGCGGCGGTCGCGCGGCATCATGGCCTCGACCTCGCCGCCGACCGCCTGCGTCACGACTATGCGGTCGGCGCGGCGCCGGCCGAGGCGTCGATGCTGCTGCGCATGGCGCGCGAGGGCGGCTTGCGGGCGCGCAAGCGATCGCTGTCCTGGCGCGACCTTGTGGGCCTCGGCGAGGCCTATCCGGCAATGGCGCAGCTTGCCAACGGCAACTGGGTCCTCGTCGTCGGGATCCAGCCGGAGCCGACCGGGCTCGGCATCGCGGTGCGGGTGCACGATCCCCTGGCGACCCGGGCCGAGCCGTTTCCCGTTTCCGAGCCCGATTTCTGCGCCCGCTGGACGGGAACGGTGCTGTTGCTCAAGCGCAGCTACAAGCTGGCGGACCCGCAGCAGCCATTCGGGTTTCGCTGGTTCCTGCCCGAACTGATCCGCCAGAAGCGGCTGTTCGCGGACGTGGCTCTCGCCGCCATCGTGCTTTACGCACTCGGCCTCGCCACGCCGATCTTCTTCCAGCTCGTCATCGACAAGGTTCTGGTCCACCAGAGCTATGCGACGCTCTATGTCCTCAGCGCCGGAATCGTGCTGGCGATCATTTTCGATGCGTCATTCTCGTTCCTGCGACGCTACGTCCTGCTCTACGCCACCAACCGGATCGACATCCGCGTGGCGACGCGGACTTTCGCGCATCTCCTGAAGCTGCCGATCGCGCTGTTCGAGCACGCCTCCGCCGGCGTCCTGGTCAAGCACATGCAGCAGGCCAGCCGCATCCGCGAGTTCCTGACCGGGCGGCTGCTGCTGACCCTGCTCGACGGCCTGTCGCTGTTCGTGTTCGTGCCGGTCCTGTTGTTCTACAGCGTGAAGCTGACGCTCGTGGTGCTGGCCTTCACGGTGCTGGTCGGCGTCCTCGTCGGGCTGCTGGTCGGTCCCTTCCGGCGCCGCCTGCGCGCGCTCTACGATGCCGAGGGCCAGCGCCAGGCGCTCCTGGTCGAGACCGTGCACGGCATGCGAACGGTCAAGTCGCTCGCCATGGAGCCGCTGCAGGGCAGGGCGTGGGATGATCGCTGTGCGCAGTCGGTGTCGATGCGGTTCGATGTCGAGAAAATATCGGCCGCCGCGCAATCGGTCACCGGACTTCTCGAGAAGATGATGACACTGGGCATCATCTGTCTGGGCGCGCTCGACGTTTTCAGCGGCGCCATGACCATCGGCGCGCTGGTCGCCTTCAACATGCTTGCCGGGCGCGTGTCGGG
>JBDZUN010000121.1:0-10371 GCA_040255145.1 Hyphomicrobiales bacterium
CTCAGATCACGACAGGACTCTCGCTTCCGCTGGATGAAAAACGGGGGTCACGTCAGCGTAAGCAGTGACATGGTCGGTGATGTTATACTCGCCACTAAGAACAACGGCTCCCGTCCTCGCAGTGCCGGTTCCCCAAGGCGAAATATTCGTGCTTCCACTAGGAGCTGACGGCATTGCCGTTAAACCACTCCCGATGCTGACAGCCATCGAAGCACCGCCATGATTCCGATCTTCGATGCGGAAGGCATCCAATGCCAAACGCAGCCGATCGCCGCGATAATCAAGCGCAATCGATTCTGTATTGCTGCCATTCTTAGACTGGCCGTCGATGTAGGTGTCCCCATCCTGGAGACTGGCATTGATGCGCACCCCCCACTCGTTGGTTGGGCCAAATCTCCTTCCCACATCAAGATGAGCTCCAAATAGAGAATCGGAGTCCAATCCCACAGTCAGACGTGTCAAAGGATCATCGCCTGCCCGCTTCGGAACAATGTTTATTGCGCCACCGATGACGCCATTCGGAGACATTCCGTTCAGTAAGGCGCTTGGGCCCTTGAGAACCTCAACGCGCTCCGCGAAGTCGACAGGAACGCCACCATAGCGCGGCACCATGCCGTATAGACCATTGAAGGAAATATCTTGGCTGTTGACGTTGAAACCACGAATTTGGAAATATTCGTAAAATCCACTTGCCGGCCATGCACGACGAATAGAGGGATCATTGTCTAAGACATCACCGATGGTCTTGGCCTGTTGATTCTCGATAAGTTCTGATGTGTAGCTGGTCTGGTTGAACGGCGTGTCCATTACGGGGATGTTGCCTAGCAACCCAACGCCTCCGCCACTGCCAACTTGTCCACCGGCATAAGCGGGTGGAGGAACACTAATTGCGGCGCGAGATGAGCCAGCTTCTCCCTCAATCCGCACCGGCCCGAGCTGAATGACGCCTGGCGCGGCCTCTCCCGTTTGCGGCAGCGTTTCTAGCGCTACCGCGTTGGCCCCCGTGAACCGATAGGTAAGCCCGGTACCGGACAAGATGCGCGTCAGTGCTTCGCCGACCGTAACCTCGCCCATCACACCGTTGCTGCGTAGTCCCTGGACGCGCGCGGAGTCGAAAAAGACCTGGATGCCAGCCTTGTCGGCAAAGGCGAGAATGGCGCCGTTCAGATCCTGCGGGGGTATATCCAAGGTGATCCGGCGCTCGGTCTGGGATGCTGGCGGGTTGCCCTGCTGCGCCATCGCCGGAGCGGCCGCAGCCGCGGCGACGACAATCGCTATGGCGCTTACCGTGCCGCTCAACCATCGGCGCCGGAGCGCCTCCCCGATCCATCCGTCCCGCCCCGAAGCCATTTGCAAAAGTTCCCTTCCATCCACAGTGTCAATCGCGAATGAAAGTCATTCGCGGATCGGGAGTAGGACGAGCGAGGCGGGAAAGTCGGTAAAGGTTTCGGAACTTTTTGCGCGGGCCAGCCGGAAATCGGCCCCGCCAGGTCAGTAGAGGACCGTGACCAGGGGCGGGATCGAGGCCGTCCGGACCCCCAACTCGCCGGTGATAGCGGCCAGGGCCGTATCGAGATGGTCGGTTTCGAAGACGCCGCTGACCCTGCGGTCAGCCAGCGCGCTGTTGGCGATGACGATGCGGCCACGACGGTATCGGTTCAGTTCGACCACGACCTCCTGGAGGGGGACGCGGTCGAATACCAGCCGTCCCCGACGCCAAGCGGTCGCCGCGTCCAAGTCGGCGCCGCGGACCACGCCCATGCCATGGGTCCGATCGTAACGAACGGCCTGGCCCTCGGTCAGCACAACGTCTGCACCGTCGCGGGAGGTCAGCGCAACACCCACACGATGCACCGCGACCGTGACCTCGGCGCCGTCGGGTTGCGTCTCGACCGAGAACTGGGTGCCGAGCGCGGTGGCTGTGCCATTCGCCGCCTCAACGACAAAAGGACGATGTTCCGCGCCACCCATGGGCGCCACCGTAAAATAGGCTTCGCCGGCTAACAGCGTCACGCGCCGTTGGGCGCCGCTGAAATGAGTGGCTATGGCGCTGGCCGGGCCCAGATCGACGACGCTGCCATCGGCGAGCGTGACGTGTTCGACCTGACCAGGCGCCGTGCGATGATCGGCTGTCAACGCGATTACCGGATCGCCGATCCAGAAGGCGCCGCCCCCAATCAGCAGCAAAAGACTGGCGGCGATGGCCGCCACCGGAATCCACGGCCGAGGCGTCCGCATCGGCCGGAGGCGTGGCGTCGGTATGTCGGCGGTAAGTGTACCCGGTTCATCCCGCAAACCGGCAAGCTCCGCCCACGTTGCCTGTGCGCGCTCGAATGCGGCTGCATGCGACGGATTTTCGCTTCGCCAGCGCTCGAACGCCTGACGCTCCTCCGGCAAAAGCGGATTCCCGCCAAGGCGAATGACCCATTCGGCGGCTTTGGCGTCGGTCGCCTGATCTTTGTCGCTCGGGGTCGTCACGCTGGGATCGTATCCTCTATCGTAATCGTGCTTCGACTCGCGCAAGAGTAGGACGCGCGAGGGCATGGCATCCAGTAAACCGGAGGCCGGATTTATCGGGTTTGCAGTCGCAGCAAGACGTGCTGCAGCGCCTTGGCGAGGTGCTTCTGAACTGAACTTTCGGAAACCTCGAGCCGCTCGGCGATCTCGGCGTAGGTCAAGCCTTCGACGCGGTTCAGCACGAATATCTGCCGGGTGCGGTCGGGCAGTTCGGCGATGATGTCGCGCAATTGCGCGAGACGCCGGCGCGCGTCGGTCGCCTCTTCCGGATTGGCCGTATCGTCGGCGAGATGTGCGAGATCGTCATTGGCGACGCTATCGGTCCGGCGGCGGGCTTTTTGGCGAACATGGTCGATCGCGAGGTTTCGGGCGGTTCGGTAGAGGTAGGAGCGCGGCTGGCCGATCGTCGCCGCCCCGCCCTGCTCGGCAAAGCGCAGGAAGGTTTCCTGCGTCAGGTCAGCGGCGACATCGCCGTCATGCAATCGTTCTGTGAGATAGGCCTGCAGTTCCCGTCGGTGCGCGACGAACAGTCCTTTGAGATCCTTGCTCGCCAATGCCGACTGCCCAACCGCGTTGTTATCCCAAACTCGAATAACCGACTTTCGCACACTTGCGAACCATTCGCAATTGGCAATCGTACCGCGGTGAATTACCGACTTTCGCCCCCCGAGGCGTCTTATTTGCCGGGGGCGGCTGCCGGTTCGACAGGCGTGGATAGCCTGTTGCGCCCCTGCCGCCGTGCCTTCGCTACGATGGAAGGCTTGGAATGGCAGAACTGGCGTGCCGGAGCCGCGTCGAACTGATCAATTTTACCGATGAGCCTCGTCCGAGGCGTGTCGAGCACGCCGAACGCATCAGCCAGGACGGCGTGGTGATCAGCCGTTGCGTGCTGCAACCGAACCCCGAGGGCGACGCGCTGGGCTCCACGCAGCTTGCCGTCGTGCTGCATGATGGAGCGCCCTTCGAGATGGGCTGGTGCCTGCCGGAACGCGGGCGCAAGGAGAGCCGGCGGATGGTCGCCGGGGACATCCATATCAATCCGGCAAACCGCCCGATTCATCAGCATTGGACCATCGCGCCGCGCGTGCTCGTGATGGCGCTGGAACCGTGGTTTGTCGACGACGTCGTCGCCGAGGCATTCGAGGGTGGGGCCTCCACCCTGCGTACCGTGATCGGCACGCGCGACCCGGTGATCGAGAACATGGCCGCGTTTTGGCGGCGCGAACTCGACGAAGGCGGCGCCGGTGGGCGGCTTTGGGCCGAAGGCCTCGGGACGCTGCTCGCCGTGCATTTGTTTCGCGAATACAGCGATGGGATCGTGCCGCGCATTCCCCTGATCGGCGGCCTCGGCGCGATACGTCTGCGCCGTGTCGTCGAGTATATCGACGCACATCTGTCGGAAGATCTGAGCTTGCACGAGCTGGCGGGCGTGGCGGGTCTCAGCGCCCATCATTTCGGAGAGGCATTCCGCATTTCGACAGGCCGGCCGCCGCATCGCTTCGTCATTGAACGCCGCATCGACCGCGCCAAAAGTCTCTTGATCGGAAGTGAAGCCACAATTGCCGGAATATCCCTCGCCGTCGGTTTCGCCAGCCACAGTCATTTTGCGGTGAATTTCCGCAAGCTGACGGGCGCCACGCCATCGCGGTTCCGACAGGACAGGCGCTGACCCCCTTCCCGAGGTGCAAGATGTGCCGAACGACACGGGATTATTCGTGACCAATCGGGTTTTGCGCCGGTCGCCTCCCTCCTTTACAATTTCATCATGGAATCAAGGCGGTATTCAGCGCCGTTCGTTTTTTGGATCGGGTCTTCCAATGCCCACCCGGATTGAGCAGCGCTGCGCCGAACAGGGCATGAAGATGACGGAGCAGCGTCGCATCGTGGCGCGCGTGCTGTCGACGGCGACCGACCATCCCGACGTCGAAACCGTCTTCAAGCGCGCCGCCAAGATCGATCCGCATATCTCGATCGCCACCGTCTATCGCACCGTCCGGCTGTTCGAGGAGGCGAATATCATCGACCGTCACGAATTCGGGGACGGCAAAGCCCGTTATGAAGAAAAATCGGAAGCACATCACGATCACCTCATCAATGTGCGCAGCGGCAAGGTGATCGAGTTCGCCAATGAAACCATCGAGGCCTTGCAGGAGACGATTGCCCGTGAACTCGGCTTCGCGCTGATCGGCCATCGCCTCGAACTCTATGCGGTGCCGCTCGACGCGAACGAAAAGCGGCCTGCGGTGCATGATGACGAGGTCCCGACGTTGGAAAAAGCGGAACGCTCGCGCAACGGGCGCTGATGCCAAATCCGCGTCGTCAATGGTCCCGCGGTTCGCCCAGCACTAAGGCTGTGCGGGTGGAGTGGGGTCGATGGAGCTCTGGCGGTTGTCTTATGGGACGCTGAGAAACGCCAGAAGATCGAGCAGCCGGACTTCGATCTCCTGCGAGGGGGACGCCGCAAGCATCCGCTCGATCGCCACCCGCAGCAGCGCATTAGCCAAGTGCGGATGGTGGCGACGTGGAATACCGTGGGGAATTTCGTCAAGCCGGTCGCGGATCAGCCACATCACGCGCTCGATCTCGTCGGTCTCCGCTCGCGTCGCGCCGACCAACTCCGCATCCTGCCACTGCGCGGCTCTGTCCATCCTCGTCACTGAACCAGCACCAGGCCAGGGTTGGCGTGAACCTGATGGGCCGCGATCGCTGCCGTCGGCTGACGGCCGCGCCAGGGAACGACCAGGCCACCTTGCAAAAGCGCTGCCGCGAGTCCTTCGGCGGGCGATGCGGCCAGACGCTGGGCCGTGGGCGGCAGCCAGTCGCCCAGAACGGCCTCCCCCGCTTCCGGGCGGCCATGTTGGAACAGGCTGACCAGTTGCAGGAGGCGACCTTCGTCATAGCCGAGACCACGGCAATGGAGGCACCGGACATCGAGGGGGCGCCGAGTCGCGACGACAACGATGCTGAACAGGCTATCGAAGGCCTTGGTGGCCCACAAAGGCAGTCTGGCCGCGAGCAGTCCGCCCCGCCAATCGGGATGGCTGTCGCCGGGGATTGTCCAGGTCAAGGCGAACAGCCGTAAGGTCGAAACCAGCAGGGTTTCTGCGGTGCGCAGCGCGGTGACGTCGGTGTCGGCAGGATAGACGGGCGGCGGAACGGTCACGGGCGGACTCCAAATTACCTCGTCTCACCATAGAATATGAGTTGCGATTGCAAATCAATCTCAAATAGACTGATCCCGTCTCTTTAGGGGAGCGTCTTATGATGATGGGACCGGTCGCGGCGCTCGCCGCCGAGAACGCGCTGGGGTTTGGCTATGGCGAGCATCTGCTCGTCTGGTCCTGGCGGCGCATCGGCAGCGGACACGGCGAATGCCCACTGCTGGTGGACCAGTTCATTGATGCCTGCGGCGAAGACGGACCGGAAGTCTTCGTCACGTTCGGTATCTTTCTGAAGGCGCTCGCCTTCGCGGGCCGTCGCCGGCTAACGATCGGGCCGCCGGGCTGCCTCCTCGTGACCGCTGACGAACGCCAGGTCTTGACTCTGCTTGCGGCGGCGCAAAGCGAGACCCCTGCCCTGCTCGAAGCCAATCTGCGCTGGCTGGCGCGCCCGGACCAACGTCATGTTCTGCAGATCGCCACAGGCGCGCTGGCCACCGCGCTGAAGGTGAACGATCTGCGCCTCGCCCTGCCCGCAACACACGCGCCGACCGTGTGCGAGCGTAAGCTCGCCGTCGCCTGAGGCAATCTTCGCGGATCGTCGCGTTCGGCGAACGGTCGCCACGAGCCACACCTCGACAGGAGTTGTCTTGAATGAGTGTTTTGCAAGATCCGGAACTGGAGCAGCGCCTCGCGGCGCTGCACGCACAAAGCGACGACCAACTTGAAGCGATGAAGGCCTATTACACCGACCGCGCCAAGCGCACCGAGCCGCCTCGCGAAGATGAAGCGGCGCAGATTAAGACTTATCTCGCCGATAAGATGGTTGCGCTCGATCGCGACAAGGCCGAGTTCTGCTATCAGCTCCTGCGCGCGATCAAAGCCCGCCGTGTGATTGAGATCGGCACATCCTATGGGGTTTCAACACTCTATCTGGCGGCGGCGCTGCGCGACAATGTCCAGCACACAGACGACACCGCCTTCGTCATCGGCACCGAATACGAGCCGCAGAAGGCCACGGCTGCGCGAATGCAGATTGCCGAAGCAGGATTGAGCCGGTTCGTGCATCTGCTCGAGGGCGATCTGCGCGAGACCCTCAAGACCATTGAAGGACCCATCGACTTCATGCTGGTCGACATATGGATTCCGATGGCGCGACCGGCTCTCGAACTGGTGGCGCCGCATCTGCGTCCGGGTGCGATCGTGATCTGCGACAATACGGAACAGTATCGCGACGCATATGCGGACTATTTCGCATTTCTCGACGATCCCGCCAATGGCTTTCGCACCATGACGTTGCCCTTCGATGGCGGCCTTGAGCTCTCGGTGCGCGGCGGTGATGCGAAAGGAACGAATACTTTTGCCGAATTTCGGAGGGACGATGGCAGGCGATGGGGGGATTAGAGTCGCGGAGTGCGACCACGCGTCGTCCGGGAAAGACGGCATGAGTACATGGTCCATGAACGTGGCCGCGGACTTCGGATTGTCGGCCGGCATCATTCACGTTGGCAACGCCGCCGCCAGCCGCGATCTTCTGTTTAATGGCCTGAAGATTGTCGTGATCTTGAGCGGCGGTCTCCGTTGCCAGATCGAAGGCCAGGCGGAGACGGAGATTTCCGGTCCATCGCTGTGTACGATTCTGAATACCGAGGTTCCGCGTTATGGCGATCAGACATTCCTACCCGGCAAGGTGCTGCGTTACGCGATACTGGAAGTCGGCTACGACATGCTCTTGCATGGCCTGGAGGTTGAACCCAATGACATTGCCGTGGCGGCGAGAGGCGGTGCGCATAGCCAGACCGCTTTCCATTGTCAGCCCGCCTCCGCTGTCCTGCGCACCCTTTGCCGCCAAATTCTCCTGTGTCCGCTGCACGGCGTGGCGAGGAAACTCTACCTAGCCGGAAAGGGATTGGAGCTTGCCGGCCATGCGGTGGTGCAGATGGGCGCCGATCAACAGGCCGCGAACCCGCATAGCATCACGTCAATTGATCGGGACCGTATCCACGCCGCCAAACGCCTATTGCAATCGCAGATCCACGACCCGCCGTCGCTGGATCAGCTTGGCCGTGCAGTCGGGCTCCATCCCAGGAAACTGACACGCCTGTTCCGGAAGGTGCATGGCGTCAGCGTTCACGCATATCTGCAACAGCAGCGGCTGGAGGAAGCCTACCGGATGATTGCAGACGGGGAGATGAGCATATCCGCTGCCGCTTATCACGTGGGTTACAGCCCGGCGCATTTTTCCGTGGCATTTCGCAAGCGTTTCGGCATCGCCCCGCGCGATCTGCATGGATGAGTCACAGAGATGACCATGTGGCTGTCCCGCAATCGAAAGAGAAAGTCCCACCAGCTAAAGTCGAATTGCTTGTTTCAAACTCCCCTTGAGTGAGACTGAATTGCAGTTGCACATTTGAGGGGTTTTTATGCTTCGGGGCAGTTGTTTCAAGGGCCGGCGCTTCGCGCGTAAGGCAGCATTGGCTCGCTTATTTTACAGCACATCTATTCTCTGCACGCTGGTTCCGGCCGTGGCATTCGCCGCCGACACCGAGCCTGCCGATCGGTCGTCCGCATTGGAAACCATTGTCGTTACCGCACCAATTCCCAAGACCAGCGCCACGGGCACAAAGACCGATACGCCGTTGATCGAAACCCCCGCCTCCATCAGCGTCGTCACGCGCCAGCAGATGGACGTCCAAGGTGTGCAATCGGTCAGCGAAGCCGTGCGCTACAACGCCGGTGTGCTGGCGACGCCTTCCATGTCGGCCGCCCAGCGCTATGACAGTTTCGACGACATCAAGATTCGCGGTTTCGACGTCGGCAGCAACGGCATGTTGCGCGACGGATTGCGCGGCACGACCATCCAGGCATGGCCGCGGGTGGAATCGTATGGGCTGGAGTCGGTAGAAATCTTCCGGGGTCCGAGCTCGGTTCTCTACGGTCAGAACTCGCCGGGTGGGCTCGTCAACCAGATTACAAAGCGTCCCCAGGACACGCCCTACCATGAAGTCGAACTCGAGGGCGGCAGCTATGACCGCATTCAGGGTCAGTTCGACTTCACCGGCCCGGTTTCGGAAGGCAGCGACTGGAGCTATCGCCTGACGGGCCTCGCGCGCAAGAGCGATAGCCAATTCAAATTCGTGCCGGACGACAAGCTGTTCATTGCGCCTGCTCTGACATGGCGTCCCGATGCCGATACGTCGCTCACGCTATTGGCCGATTACACCTGGGACAAGTTCGGCCCGCCCGGCGTGGTGGTGCCGATTTACGGGGCGATCCTGCCGAATCCGAACGGGCCGATCCCGCGCGACACATATCTCAACGATCACGTCGATAACCGCCGCAATCAATATTCTTTCGCCTATCTGTTCGACCATCGCTTCAACGATGTCTGGCGCATCAGCTCCAAGGCCCGCTATGGCGATGTGGACATTTCCCGAGAGACGATCCAGGGCGCGCTCCTGGCCGACAAGCGTACGCTCAGCCGCGTCCCCTACCATTTCGACATCGACGGCAGCACCTTGTCGCTCGACAACAATGCGGTTGCCGAATGGACCTCCGGCATCGCGCAGTTCCAGACGTTGCTTGGGTTCGATTTCCGTTACAGCAACGAAGATTACTTCCTCAATGGCGGGCCCTCTGCCGGCACGATCGATCTCTACGACCCGGTCTATATCGGCCACATGCTGCCGACGCCGAACCCAGCGGCCAGTACCGTGCAGACCTCCAACCAGTACGGCCTCTACGCGCAACAGCAAGTGAAGCTGGCGGATCGCTGGGTGGCGACGGCGGGCGTCCGCCAAGACTGGTCCGACACATCGACCCGCAACAGGCTGACGGGCAAGATTCCCAAGCAGACAGACGATGCCTTCACATGGAAGGCTGGACTCGTCTATCTCGCCGATTACGGCCTGGCTCCCTATGTCAGCTACATGACCTCCTTCAATCCGGTGGTCGGCACAGATTTTTACGGCAATCCTTACAAGCCAACGACAGGGCGGCAGATCGAAGGCGGCATCAAGTACCAGCCGGTCGGCTTTGACAGTTTCGTCACGGTGTCGGGGTTCGATCTGCGGCAGCAGAATGTGCAAACCCTCGATCCAAACAATCCTCTCAATCGCATACAGACAGGAGAGATTGCCTCGCGCGGCGTGGAGTTTCAGGGCGTTGCCAACCTCTTGAGGAATTTCAACGTCATCGCCACCTACACTTACAACGCCCTCAAAGTTACGAAGAGCAACAATCCTGTCGAACTGGGGATGCGCCCCGTGGGCCTTCCCGAAAACATGGGTTCGGTGTGGGGCCGCTACACCTTCATCGATGGCGGCCTTGCGGGCCTCGGCTTCGGTCTGGGCGTGCGTTACGTCGGCACGACCAAGGCCGATTCCGCCAATACCATCAATGTGCCATCCTATACGCTGCTCGATCTTGCGGTGGACTATGACCTGGCCCGTCTGAATGCCGGCCTGGCGGGCACGCGGCTGGCGGTCAACGTCACCAACCTCGCCGACAAGCAATATTACGACAGTTGTTCGGCCAGCAATTGCAGCGCGGGCGATGACCGGCGCGTGCTGGTCAGCCTCAAACAGAGTTGGTGATCTATGACACATTGCTTCCGCAACAGCGCGATTCTCGTGACCTGCCTTCTGGCCGCGCTGCCGGCGAACGCCGTCCTCGCGCAAACGGCGCCACTCAAGCC
>JBDZUN010000122.1:0-9677 GCA_040255145.1 Hyphomicrobiales bacterium
AGGACCGGGTCGACGGTGGCCCCGCCAAGGCCCGGCAGCGGCTGGAGGCTGGGCAGGAGGACCGAGTGCCGCCGCTCGGCGCTGGCGCCGATGACGGCGGCGTGCGGGCGAAACGGTTGCCGAAGCCGGTCTCGGACGCCGACGCCCGCGAAATCGAGGCGGCCGTCCTGCACATCGACGATTCCGTCCTGGTGCTGAACAAGGCCGCCGGGCTGGCGGTGCAGGGCGGGGCGGGTACGACGCGGCATGTCGACGGCATGCTCGACGCCCTGCGCTTCGGCAAGGTGGAACGGCCGCGTCTGGTCCATCGGCTCGACCGCGACACCAGCGGCGTGCTGGTCCTGGCGCGCACCGCGCGTGCCGCCGTCCGTCTGACGGCGGCTTTCCGCGGCCGGGACGTGCGCAAGGTCTATTGGGCGCTGGTCGCCGGCGTGCCGCGGCCGGCGCAGGGCCGGATCGACGCCGCGCTGGCCAAGCGCGCCGGCGCGGCCAGGAGCGGCGGCGAGGCGATGGTCGCCGCCGGTCCCGATGCCGGCGACGCGCGCCACGCCGCCACCCTCTACGATACGGTGGAGCGGGCCGGACGGCGCGTCACCTGGCTCGCGCTGCTGCCTCTGACCGGGCGCACCCACCAATTGCGGGTCCATTGCGCGTTGATCGGCACGCCGATCATCGGCGACGGCAAATATGGCGGTGCGGACGCGCATGTCGACGGGCTGGCCCCGAGGCTGCATCTGCACGCCCGCGCGATCACGCTGCCGCACCCGGATGGTGGCTTGCTACGCGTCACCGCGCCGCTCACCGCGCCGATGCGCGAGAGCTGGTCCCTGTTCGGTTTCGATCCGGAGCGCGAGACCGACCGCTTTCCAACTGACCCCTGAGCCGGCCGATCAGGCCGCCTGCGCGCCGAGCTGCGCGACCGGCCTGAGCACGAAGTCGAACGTCAACGCCAGATCCGTCGGCGTGCCGGCCGGGGCGGGGGTGAACTGCGCGATCAGCCCTCGTTTCACGCCGAATACCGCATCGCTGTCGAGGTGCGGGTCGGCGGCATCGTAGATCTGCGTCACCAGGCGTTGGTGGCCGGGTGCGCTGATCACGGCGTGCAGATGGCCCGGCCGGGTCGGCTGGCGCTTCATCAAAGTCAGCATGGCGCCGCAAGTCTTATCGCTGGGGATGGGGTAGCTGACCGGCCGGATGCACTGGAAGGAATAGCGGCCGTCAGCGTCGGTCTCGAACCGCCCGCGCAGGTTCATGTCCGGCTGCGCCGGATCTTCATGCTCGTACAGGCCGTTGGCGTCGGTCTCCCAGATGTCGAGCACGGCGCCGGCGAGCGGTCGGCCGCTGGTGTCGCGGACCTGTCCGGCGGCCATCACGGTCTCGGCCGCCGGATGGCGCTGCAGGACGACCGAGCCGCCGTTCGGGTAGGCCGGCGCGCCTTCGCGATAGAAGGGGCCAAGCACGGTGGACGGGGTCTCGGCCTCGGTCACCCGATGGTCGAGCATGTCGACCAGCACCTCCAGGCCGAGGATGTCGGACAGCAGGATGAACTCGTTGCGCCGGTCATCGGAGTCGCGCCCGGCCTCGTACAGGAACCGGCAGCCCTCAAGCCATTCGGCATGGGTCAGGTCGACCTCGCGTGCGAAGGCATGCAGGTGGCGGACCAGCGCCGTCAGGATTTCGCGCTGGCGCGGCGGCACGTCCGCCGCGATCGCGTCGGTCACGATATTGGTGATCGTATCGATGGAGACATCGCGCATGGTTCGCTCCCGCGCTGGGCATTTTGACAAATAGCCTACGCGCGGGAGCGGGCGGTCGCAATCGCCGGCGATCCGCTCAGGCGGCGACGACGCCGCCGTCGACCGGCAGGGCAATGCCGGTGACGAAGCCCGCATCGTCCGAGCACAGCCACGCCACAGCCTCGCCGATCTCGCGCGGCTGGCCGACGCGGCCCATCGGCGTCCGGTCGCCGAAGCGGTCGATCAGGTCCGGCCGCTTCGCCAGCGCCGGGTCCATGATTGGCGTGCGCGTGTAGCCGGGGCAGACCGCGTTCACGCGGATGTTCTGCTTGGCGTATTCGAGTGCGGCGCTCTTGGTCAGGCCGACCACCGCGTGCTTGGCTGCGATATAGGCCGGGCCGCCGCGGATGCCGACCAGGCCGGCGATCGACGCGGTGCTGACGATGGCGCCGCCGCCGCCCTGCTTGACCATCTGCTGGAGCTGGGCGCGCATGCCGTACCAGACGCCGTTCAGGTTGATGTCCATGACCCGGTGCCAGCTCTTGATCGAATACTCGCCGGTTGCCGCCGCGGGGCCGGCAATGCCGGCATTGTTGAACGCCCAGTCCAGCCGGCCATAGGCGGCGACGGTGGCGGCCACCAGCGCCTCGCAGGCCTCCGCGTCGGTCACGTCGCAGGCGACGAAGCGCGCCTCGCCGCCGGCCGCGCGGATCTGCTCGACGGTCTCCGCGCCGCCGGCTTCGTTGACGTCGGCCACGGTCACCTTGGCGCCCTCGCGCGCCATGACCAGGGCGGTCGCCTGCCCGATACCCGAACCCGCGCCCGTGATCAGGCCGCACCGGCCCGCCAATCGTCCTGCCATGTCGTGTCGCCTCTGTGTTTCGTCGGTGTTGGGACAAGCGTAACGGGCCGGACCGCCGTGCACGATCCGGCCCGACAGTGTGCGGACGCTATTGCGAGACCAGGCCGCCGTCGACCGGCATGGCGACGCCGGTAACGAAGGAAGCCTGATCGGACAGAAGCCAGGTCACCGCCTCGCCGATTTCCTCCGGCTTGCCGTAGCGGCCGACCGGCTCCTTGTCCTTGAAGCCCTCGCGCGCCTCGGGCACGCCAGCAAACAGGCGGTCGATCATCGGTGTCTCGATCACGCCGGGGCAGACCGCGTTGATGCGGACGCCGGATTTGGCGAATTCCAGCGCGCCGGTCTTGGTCAGGCCGATCACGGCATGCTTGCTCGCGACATAGGCGGGCAGGCCCTCGAACCCGACCAGGCCGGCGACCGAGGCGGTGTTGACGATCGCGCCGTTGCCCTGCTTCTGCATCTGCCGAAGCTCGGCGCGCATGCACAGCCACACGCCCTTGACGTTGATGTCGATGATCTTGTCGAAATTCTCGTCGGTGCACACAATGGTGTCGGCGGGGGTGCCCTCGATGCCGGCATTGTTGAAGGCGCCGTCGATGCGGCCATAGGCCTTGACCACGCCGTCGATCAACGCCTCGACCTCGTCCTTCTTGGCCACATTGCACTTGATGAAGGTGGCCTGGCCGCCCTTCTGGGTGATGAAGCCGACCGTCTCCTCGCCGCCCTTGGCGTCGATGTCTGACACGACCACCTTGGCGCCCTCGCGCGCGACCGCGAGGCAGGTGGCGCGGCCGATGCCCGATGCGCCGCCCGTGACCAGCACGACCTTGTCCTGCAATGTTCCAGCCATGGCTTCTCTCCCTCTGCCCGTATGGTCGGGCGGTTGTGATCTGGGCGTCAGGAAACCCGGATCGGGCGTGACGCCGGTCGATTGTACCGGGTGCGCCGGGCGAGGCTATCGCAAACCGGCGGCCGGACCGGGCCGGCTATTGCGCGACGAGGCCGCCGTCAACCGGCATCGACACACCGGTGACGAACGACGCCTGGTCGGACAGAAGCCAGGTCACCGCGTCGCCGATCTCCTCGGGCTTGCCCGTGCGGCCGATCGGATGCATGGCCGCGATCATGTCGCCCATTTCCGGCGCGCCGTCGATCAGCCGGGCGGCCATCGGCGTGTCGATCAGGCCGGGACAGACGGCATTGACGCGCACGCCGGACTTGGCGAATTCGAGCGCGGCGGTCTTGGTCAGGCCGACCACCGCGTGCTTGCTGGCGCTGTAGACGCCGAGCCCCGCTACGCCGACCAGCCCGGCGCCCGAGGCGGTGTTGACGATCGCGCCGCCCTTGCCCTGCTTCTGCATCTGACGCAGCTCGGCGCGCATGCACAGCCACACGCCCTTGATGTTGACCGATGCGATCCGGTCGAAATTCTCGTCGGTGCAGTCGGCGATCGTACTGGTCTGGCCTTCGATCCCCGCATTGTTGAAGGCGCCGTCGATCCGGCCGTAGGCCTTGACCACGCCGTCGATCAGCGCCTCGACCTGGTCCTTGTTCGTCACGTCGGCCTTGATGAAGGTGGCCTGACCGCCTTTCTGGGTGATGAAGCCGACGGTCTCCTCGCCGCCGGCTTCGTTCAGGTCGCAGACCACGACCTTGGCGCCCTCGCGCGCCAGCCCCAGCGACGTCGCGCGGCCGATGCCCGAGCCGCCGCCGGTCACAAGGATGACCTTGTCCTTCAACTGTTCCGCCATGCTGCTTCCTCCCGGTGATTGGGTCATGGCCGCTTCGGGCGGCCCTTGGCCCGCCCGGCGCACGTTGTGCCCGCGCGTCCGGCCATGCTGCTCGGCTGATCCTATACAGGGCAGCCTCGCTCGCCAGCGAAAATCCGCCCGGCCCGCGGCACGAGCCGGTGTGTCGGCGATTGGCGCTACCATTCGCCGGGCTTAGCTTGTATTCAGGCCGTTCCCCATCCCGACCGAAGCACACGTCATGCTCAACCCAACGATCACGGTATTCGGCGGTTCCGGCTTCCTCGGCCGGTATCTGATCAAGCGCATGGCCGCACGCGGCTATCGCATCCGGGTCGCGGTACGGCGACCGCACCTGGCCAATTTCCTCCAGCCGCTGGGCGGAGTCGGGCAGATCGTGCCGATCCAGGCCAATATCCGCGACGACGCCTCGACCGCGCGGGCGGTGGCCGGGGCCGATATCGTGATCAACCTGGTCGGAATCCGCGGGCCATCGGGGCCGCAGAAGCTGGGCAACGTCAACGCCCAGGGCGCGCGCCGCGTCGCGCGGCTGACCGCGCAGGCCGGCGTCCCGCGGCTGATCCATATCTCGATGCTGGGCGCCGGGCCGGACGCGCGCTCGCACATGGCGCGGTCCAAGGCGCATGGCGAGCGCTTCGTGCGCGAGGCCGTGCCGCAGGCGACGATCGTGCGCCCGGCGATGATGTTTGGCACCGAGGACCACGTCTTCAACATGATCGCGTCGCGCGCGCGGTTCACGCCGGTCCTGCCGCTGCTGGCCGGCGACACACGCCACCAGCCGGTCTATGTCGGTGACGTGGCCGAGGCGATCCTACGCATCGTCGAGGATCCGTCGTCGGACGGGCTGACCTACGAGCTCGCCGGGCCGCACGTCTATACCTGGCGCGCGCTGGTCGAGACGGTGCTGCGCGAGATCGGCCGCCGCCGCCTGCTGGTGCCGGTGCCGGTCAAACCGGCAATATGGGCGGGCGCGGTGCTTCAGCGCCTGCCGCTGCGCGTCCTGGCCGCCGACGACGTCAAGCAGTTCGCGTCCGAGCACGTTGCCGACGGTTCCTGTCCGGGGCTGGCGGCGCTGGGCGTTGCGCCGACGGCGCTGGACCTGATCCTGCCGACCTACCTGCGCCGCTTCCTGGTGTCCGATCTGACGGTCCATACCGCGCCGTCCTAAGTCGTTCGGCGGAATGGTCTCCAACTGGGACTAATTGTCGCCGGGCCGCACTGGCGCTGTCCATTTCGACGGAGGGGACTCGACGAGCCGCTAAAAATAGGTCAAACATGCTGACGGAGTTGCCCAAAAGGACTCGCACGTCCTGTGGCGCAATCCTAGAATGCCCGCATGACGGGCCGAGCGGCGTTCGCCGCGGGAGGTCGGCATGGCCAGCCAGAAGATGCAGCGCTTCGTGGAACGCGGGCGAGAGATGCCGCACAAGCGCGCGCCCGAAGTGCGCACGCACGATTTCGACGAAATCTACGCGGAATTCGTCCACGACAAGGCAGCGGAGCAGGCGGCGCGCTGCTCGCAATGCGGCATCCCGTTCTGCCAGATCCATTGCCCGGTCCATAACAATATCCCGGACTGGCTGAAGCTCACCGCCGAAGGCCGGATCGAGGAGGCCTACGAGGTCTCGCAGGCGACCAACAACCTGCCCGAGATTTGCGGCCGCATCTGCCCGCAGGACCGGCTGTGCGAGGGCAATTGCGTCATCGAGCAGTCGGGCCACGGCACCGTGACCATCGGCGCGGTGGAACGCTATATCAATGACACCGCGTGGGAGAAGGGCTGGGTGCCGCCGCTGCGCCCGCGCGCCGAGCGGCCGGAATCGATCGGCATCGTCGGCGCCGGGCCGGCCGGCCTCGCCGCGGCGGAGGAACTGCGCCGGCGCGGCTATCAGGTCGAGGTCTACGACCGCTACGACCGCATCGGTGGGTTGCTGGTCTACGGCATCCCGAACTTCAAGCTGGAGAAGTACGTTGTCGAGCGCCGTACCCGGCGGCTTGAGGACGGCGGCATCCGCTTTCATCGCAATTTCGAGGTCGGCCGCGATGCGACCCTGAACGAATTGCGCGGTCGCCACGATGCGGTGCTGATCGCGACCGGGGTCTATCGGGCGCGCGACATCGGCGTGCCCGGCATCGGCCTGTCTGGCGTCGTGCCCGCGCTGACCTATCTGGTCGCGTCCAATTGCCAGGGCCTGGGTGACGCCGTGCCGGAATTTGAAAGCGGGGCGCTCAACGCCGCCGGCAAGAACGTCGTCGTGATCGGCGGCGGCGACACCGCGATGGACTGCGTGCGCACGGCGGTGCGCCAGGGCGCGAAGTCGGTGAAATGCCTGTACCGGCGCGACCGTGTCAACATGCCCGGCTCGATGCGCGAGGTGCAGCACGCCGAGGAGGAAGGCGTCGAGTTCGTCTGGCTCAGTGCGCCCAAGGCCGTGCTCGGCGAGGACGCCGTTACTGCCGTGCGGGCGAGCCGTATGCGCCTCGGCCTGCCCGACAGCTCCGGCCGCCAGACGCCCGAGGTGATCGAGAACGGCGACTTCACCTTCGACGCAGACCTGGTGATCAAGGCGCTGGGCTTCGATCCGGAAGACCTGCCGACCCTGTTCAACGCCCCGGAACTGGCGGTCAGCCGCTGGGGCACCGTCCGGGCCGATTTCCGCACCATGATGACCAACCTGGACGGGGTCTTCGCCGCCGGCGACATCGTGCGCGGCGCGTCGCTGGTGGTCTGGGCCATTCGCGACGGCCGCGACGCAGCGGCCGCGATCCACGCCCATATCCAGAAGGCGGCCGCCGAGCAGACCGAGCTGGCGCGTGCCTCCTGAACCGATGCGAGGGCCGAACATGAACGAGCCGCGCGACTGGACCGAGGACGAAGGCCGCGAGGCGATCGCCCGCTATGAGCGGAATGCGCGCCATCTGGCCGAGGCGCACGCCTACCGGCCGGAGGACGAGCACGATGCCTGCGGCGTCGGCCTGGTCGCGGCGATCGACGGCAAGCCGCGCCGCGAGGTGGTGCAGGCGGGCATCGACGCGCTGAAGGCGGTGTGGCACCGCGGCGCGGTCGACGCCGACGGCAAGACCGGCGACGGCGCCGGCCTGCACATCCAGATCCCGCAGGATTTCTTCTGGGCACATGTCCGGCGCACGGGCCACACGCCGCACTCCAACCGGATCGGCGTCGGCATGGTCTTCCTTCCGCGCACGGATTACAGCGCGCAGGAGGCGTGCCGCACCATCGTCGAGACCGAGCTGGTCAATTTCGGCTACTACATCTACGGCTGGCGCCAGGTGCCGGTCGACCTGACCGTGATCGGGGTCAAGGCGAATGCGACCCGGCCCGAGATCGAGCAGATCATGATCGACAACTCGAAGGGCCTCGACGAGGAGGGCTTCGAGCGCGAATTGTTCCTGGTGCGCCGCCGGATCGAGCGGCGGGTGCGCGAGGCGAATATCGTCGGGTTCTACATCTGCTCGCTGTCGTGCCGGTCGATCATCTACAAGGGCATGTTCCTGGCCGAGCAGCTTTCGGTGTTCTATCCGGACCTGGTCGACCCGCGCTTCGTCTCGTCCTTCGCGATCTTCCACCAGCGCTACTCGACCAACACCTTCCCGCAATGGTGGCTGGCGCAGCCGTTCCGCATGCTCGCCCACAACGGCGAGATCAATACGCTGAAGGGCAATATCAGCTGGATGAAGAGCCACGAAATCCGCATGGCGTCGGAGGCCTTCGGTGCCCATGGGCACGAGGTGAAGCCGATCATCCAGCCCGGCAGCTCGGATTCGGCGGCGCTCGACGCGGTGTTCGAGGTGCTGGTGCGGGCCGGCCGCTCGGCGCCGATGGCCAAGACGCTGCTGGTGCCGGAGGCGTGGTCGAAGAAGGCGACGACCATGCCGGAGGCGCACAGGGCGATGTACGCCTATGCCAATTCGGTGATTGAGCCGTGGGACGGCCCCGCCGCGCTGGCCGCGACCGATGGACGCTGGATCGTCGGCGGCATGGACCGCAACGGCCTGCGCCCGATGCGCTACACGATCACGGCCGACGGCCTGCTGCTGGTCGGCTCCGAGACCGGGATGCTGGTGGTCGACGAGACCAAGGTGGTGCGCAAGGGCCGCGTCGGTCCCGGCCAGATGATCGGCGTCAATCTGGAGGAAGGCCGCTTCTACGAGAATGACGAGCTGAAGGATCTGCTGGCCGGTCGCCTGCCGTTCCAGGACTGGAACCGTAATGTCCTCGAATTCGATTCGGTGATCCGGCCGGGCGGCGAGCCGGCGCACCTCGACCGTTCCGAGCTGCGGCAGCGCCAGTTCGCCGCGGGCATGAGCCTCGAAGACCTGGAGCTGATCCTGCAGCCGATGGTCGAGGACGCGAAGGAGGCGATCGGCTCGATGGGCGACGACACGCCGCTCGCAGTGCTGTCGGGTCGCTATCGTCCGCTTACGCACTTTTTCCGCCAGAATTTCTCGCAGGTCACCAACCCGCCGATCGACCCGCTGCGCGAACACCGGGTGATGAGCCTGAAAACGCGCTTCGGCAACCTGGGCAACGTGCTGGAGCAGGATTCCAGCCAGACCAACGTGCTGACGCTCGAAAGCCCGATCGTCACCAACGGGATGGCCGAGCGCATGATCGACCATATGGGCGAGGCCGCCCATCGGATCGACTGCACGTTCCCGGCCGGCGCCGGGCCCGACGCGCTGCGTGAGGCGCTGGCGCGCATCCGCGACGAGGCGGAGGACGCGGTGCGCCGGGGCTATGGCCACCTGATCCTGACGGACGAGCGGATCGACGTCGACAGTGCCGGTATCCCGATGGTGCTGGCGGTGGGCGGCGTCCATACCCACCTGACCCGGCAGGGCTTGCGCACCTTCACGTCGATCAACGTCCGCTCGGCGGAATGTCTGGACACGCACTATTTTGCGGTGCTGATCGGCATCGGCGCGACCACGGTCAACGCCTGGCTGGCGCAGGAATGCATCGCCGACCGCCACGCGCGCGGTCTGTTCGGCGCGCTGGCCTACGAGGAGTGCGTCGCCTGCTATGTCGAGGCGGTGGAGCAGGGATTGCTCAAAATCATCTCGAAGATGGGCATCTCGGTGATCAGCTCCTACCGCTCCGGCTATAATTTCGAGGCAGTCGGCCTGTCGCGTGCTCTGGTCGCGGAATTCTTCCCCGACATGCCGAGCCGGATTTCGGGTATCGGCCTCGCCGGCATCCAGAAGATGGTGCTGGAGCAGCATCGCCGTGCCTTCGACGCCGAGGTGATCGCACTTCCCGTTGGCGGGCTCTACCGCTATCGCCGCGGC
>JBDZUN010000122.1:9687-10345 GCA_040255145.1 Hyphomicrobiales bacterium
TGGTGCACATGCTGCAGAACGCGGTGGCGGCGAATTCCTACGCCACCTACCGCAAGTACAGCGAGGCGCTGCACGCGATGCCGCCGGTCGCGCTGCGCGACCTGCTGGACTTCAAGCATAACGGCGCCGCCGTGCCGCTCGACGAGGTGGAATCGGTCACCGAAATCCGCAAGCGGTTCGTCACGCCGGGCATGTCGCTCGGCGCCCTGTCGCCGGAGGCGCACGAGACGCTGAACATCGCCATGAATCGGATCGGCGCCAAGTCGGATTCGGGCGAGGGCGGCGAGGACCGCGCGCGCTTCCGGCCCAAGCCCAACGGCGACAACCCCAATTCGGCGATCAAGCAGATCGCCAGCGGCCGCTTTGGCGTGACCGCGGAATACCTGAACCATTGCCGCGAGATCGAGATCAAGGTGGCGCAAGGCGCGAAGCCGGGCGAGGGCGGGCAGCTACCCGGCTTCAAGGTCACCGAGATGATCGCCAAACTGCGCCACGCCACGCCGGGCGTCATGCTGATCTCGCCGCCGCCGCACCACGACATCTATTCGATCGAGGACCTGGCGCAGCTCATCTACGACCTGAAGAACGTCGCCCCGCATGCGGCGATCTCGGTCAAGCTCGTCTCCGAGGTCGGCGTCAGCACCGTTGCCGCGGGCGT
>JBDZUN010000123.1:0-10339 GCA_040255145.1 Hyphomicrobiales bacterium
TGAAGCGCGCCTGCGGGAACTGCCGCGCCAGCGCGATCAGCAGCGTCCCGGCGCCGCAGCCGACCTCCAGCACCGAACCGCCGGCCTGGAGCCGGTCGGCAAGGCCCGCGACCTCCGGCAGCAGCATCTTCATCACCATCACCTGCAAGCCCTTGGTGGACTCGGCAACGGTCTCGGCGAAATGCGCGCCGCGGCCCTGGAACGGCACCGTCCCGCCCGTGCGGAACAGGTCCGGCGCGCGTCCGAAATCCTCGGCGCCGACCTCCGTTCCGAGTCGAAGATATGCGCCTAAATATCTCGGATGGCTGGGATTCGCCAGGATCTGATCGTAATAGGGCGCGAGCCGGAAGCCCCCCGCCTCATCGGCGTCCAGCACCTCCAGGCCATAAGCGGTCTGGCACCAGATGCGGACGTGATGCCGCTGCAGGCCGAGGCGGTCGGCGAGCGCCTCCGCCTGCACGCCCGGATCGTCGGCCAGGGCGTGGAACAGACCGAGCCGCACGCCGATGTCGAGCAGGTGGAGGCCGTTGAAGCCAGCGCGCCACTCGAAGATGCGCGCCATCTGCGAATCGGGTGTCGGGCCGGCATCCCGTGCGTTGCTCATCGGTGCTCCATTCTCCCAAACATCATGTTTTTCATTGCCTTGGCGCGCTTTCATCACGCACCAGGACACGGCCGTTGCCCTTCAGTTCGGCGATCGAGGTAACGCCCATCAGGGCCAGGGTGATGTCCATCTCGTTGCGCACGAGGTCGATCGCCTTGGCGACCCCGGCCTCGCCCGCGACGCTAAGACCGTAGACGAAGGCGCGGCCGAGCATGCAGGCGTCCGCGCCCAGCGCCAGCGCCTTGACGATCTGCGCGCCGCGCCGGATGCCGCTGTCGAACAGGATTTCGGCGCGGCCGCCGACAGCGGCGGCAATCTCCGGCAGGACCGCGATCGCCGACCGCGCGCCGTCGAGCTGCCGCCCGCCATGATTGCTGACCACGATGGCGTCGGCGCCGGCATCGACCGCGCGCTGCGCATCGTCGACCGACAGGATGCCCTTGATCACCAGCCGGCCCTTCCAGCGGTCGCGCAGCCAGCGCAGGTCGGTCCAGCTCAGGGTCGGGTCGAGCTGGCGCACCAAGGCCGCCGCCTGCGCCATCAGGCCGTTGAACTCGCCCCATTCCGACAGGTTGCCGAGGCGCGGGCGCGGCGATTCACGCAGCATGCCGAGCGCCCAGCCCGGATGGCGCAGGATGTCGAGCGCCGCTTTCGGGCTGGGCCGGTCGGCGGTGCGGAAGCCGGAGCGGATATCGGCCTCGCGGATGCCGCCGACGATGGTGTCCACGGTCAGGAACAGGGTGTCGATACCGGCGGCCTCGGCGCGCTCCACCATCCGCTCGGTCAGCGCCCGGTCGGTCATGACGTAGAGCTGGTAATAGACGGTGCCCGGCCCGGCGGCGGCCACTACCTCTTCCAGCGAGCAGATCGAGGCGGTGGACAGGCAGTACGGGATGCCGGAGGCGGCGGCGGCGCGCGCCGCGGCTTCCTCGCCGCGCGGCCACAGCATGCCGGTCAGCCCCAGCGGCGCCAGCATGAACGGCAGCGGCCGGTCAGCGCCCAGGAAATGCGTGGCGAGCGAGCGGCTGGAGATGTCGACCAGCACGCGCTGGTTCAGCGTCCAGCGGTCGAAGTCGCGGCTATTGGCGGCGAGCGTCGCCTCGCTCGACGCGCCGCTGTCGACGAAGCCCGACAGCATCGCCGGCAGGCGCCGATGCGCCATCCGGCGCAAATCCTCGATGCTGGCCGCACTGGCAAGGTTCATGTGCGCGTTTCCCCCCCGCCCCCGCTTTTGCCGCGGGTGGCGCGCCATTGAAGGGGCTCAGGGCCCACAGCACAAGTCCCATCGGAGAACCGTTCCGGCTGGAAGCGCGGGGCGTTCTATGAAACCCTTGGCGTCAGCCGGCGCGAGACCGGCCGCGGAGGGAACGCCATGCCAGCCATGCCCGAGATCGACCAGGCATTGCGGCCGATCGTGGAGGCCGGCGACGTGCCGGGCCTGGTCGCGATCGCCGCGACCGGCGATTCGATCCTGTACGAAGGCGCCTTCGGCCGCCGCGCCGCGGACGGCGACGCGCCGATGGCCGCCGACAGCGTGTTCTTTCTCGCCTCAATGACCAAGGCGATCACCGTGGCGGCGGGAATGCAGCTTGTCGAACAGGGGCGGCTGTCGCTCGACGCCCCCATCGGCGACCTGCTGCCGGAGCTTGCCGCGCCGCAGGTGCTGGAGGGCTTCGACGCCGCCGGCACGCCGCTTCTGCGTCCGGCGAAGCGCCCGATCACGCTGCGCCAGTTGATGACCCACACGTCGGGCCATGCCTACGAATTCTGGAACGCCGACCTTGCCCGCTACATCGCGCAGACGGGCACCCCAGGCATCTTCACCTGCACCAACGCCGCTTTGCGCACGCCGCTGGTGGCGGAGCCGGGCACGGCCTGGAACTACGGCATCGGCATCGACTGGGTCGGCAAGGCGGTCGAGGCGGCCAGCGGCCAGGACCTCGACACCTATCTGCGCGAGCACCTGTTCGCGCCGCTGGGCATGGCCGACACCGGCTTCCGGCTCAGCCCCGGACAGAAGGCGCGCCGGGCGGGCGTCCATGCCCGCCTACCCGACGGCGGCCTCGCCGCCATCCCGCTCGACCTGCCGGACCCGCCGGAATTCTGGATGGGCGGCGGCGGCCTGTTCGGGACCGGGCGTGACTACATCCGGTTCCTGCGCATGATCCTGGGCGGCGGCAGCCTGGACGGCAACCGGGTGCTGCGCCCGGAGACGGTCGTAGCCATGGCGCAAAGCCAGATCGGCGACATCGTGGTCGAGCCGATGGCCACCGCCGCGCCGGAATATTCCACGGATGTCGACCTCTGCCCCGGCCAGACGCAGAAATGGGGCCTGAGCTTCCTGATCAACACCGAGACGACGGCCGAGGGCCGCAGCCCCGGCAGCCTCAGCTGGGCCGGCCTGTGCAACACCCATTACTGGATCGACCCGGCACGCGACGTATGCGGCGTCGTGATGACGCAGATCCTGCCGTTCTGCGACGACGGCGCGATGCGCGCCTATCGCGCGTTCGAGCGCGGCGTCTATCGGGCGCTGGACGACGGCCGCCGCGCGGCGTGAGGGCTGCCCGAAAGCCCCATCGTCATTGCAAGGCCCGGGAACCTAGGACAGCGATGCACAGAACCGCTGGATGCGCCGCCCGGCTTCTTCGAGCTTCGCGGTCGCGGTCGCGTAGGAAATGCGGAAATGCGGCTCCAGGCCGAACGCCGCGCCCTGCACCACGGCGACGCCCTCGGCCGCCAGCAGCGCCTTGACGAAATCCGAATCGCTGCCGATCACGGCGCCGGCCGGCGTGCGCTTGCCGATCGCGCCGGCGCAGCTCGGATAGACGTAGAACGCGCCCTCCGGCACCGGGCAATACAGCCCGTCCGCCGCGTTCAGCAGGCCGACGATCAGGTCGCGCCGTTCCTGGAAGATCGCCGACCGCTCGGCGATGAAGTCCTGCGGCCCGTTCAGCGCCTCGACCGCAGCCCACTGGCTGATCGAGGACGGATTGGTGGTCGATTGCGACTGGATGACCGCCATGCCGCGGATCAGCTCGGCCGGGCCGCCGGCATAGCCGATGCGCCAGCCGGTCATCGAATAGGATTTGGAGACGCCGTTGACGGTCAGCGTGCGCGGCTTCAGCGCGGGCGCCACCTGGGCCGGCGTCGCGAAGGTGCGGCCGTCATACAGGATGTGCTCGTACATGTCGTCGGACAGCACCCAGACGTGCGGATGCCGCTCCAGCACGTCGGCCAGGGCCCTGAGCTCGGCGGCGTCGTAGGCCGCGCCCGACGGGTTCGACGGCGAGTTCAGGATCAGCCACCGGGTGCGCGGCGTGATCGCCGCCTCCAGGTCCTCCGGCCGCAGCTTGAACAGCATGTTCGACGTGGTCGGCACGATCACCGGGACGGCGCCCGCGATCAGGGCGATGTCGGGATAGGACACCCAGTAGGGCGCCGGCACGATCACCTCGTCGCCCGGATTGAGCGTCGCCAGCAGCGCGTTGAAGATGACCTGCTTGCCGCCGGCCGAAACGGAGATCTCGTTCGGCGCGTAGTCGAGGCCGTTCTCGCGCTTGAACTTGGCGCAGATCGCCCGCTTCAGCTCGGGGATGCCGTCGACCGCGGTATATTTGGTCTCGCCGCGCTCGATGGCGGCGATGGCCGCGCGCTTGATGTTGTCCGGGGTGTCGAAATCGGGTTCGCCCGCGCCCAGGCTGATGACGTCGCGCCCCTGCGCCGCAAGATCGCGTGCGAGCTGCGTCACGGCGATGGTGGGCGAAGGCTTCACCCTGGACAGCGATTGGGCGAGCAAGGACATGGTCGGGCCTTCGTGGAGACTTGAAGCTGGTTCTGCGACGATCGGAATGGTGGGCGGTAGTGGGATCGAACCACTGGCCCCCACGATGTCAACGTGGTGCTCTACCGCTGAGCTAACCGCCCATTCCGCCGGGGATATAGGATCAAAGCTTCGCCGGACGCAAGCCCGTGAAAGCCCGGCGCGGGGTGCGCCATCTGCGGCGGCCGCGGATGGCGCCGGCGCCGGCTCAGGCGGCGCCGACGGGCGCGAGGACGGTGTCGATCGCGCGGACCAGGTCGCGCAGGTGGAACGGTTTCGACAATACGGTTTCCGGCCGCGCGACGCCGTTGGCGGCATTCAGCGCGACGGTGGCGAAGCCGGTGATGAACAAGACCCGGGGCGCCGGCGTGAGTGTCGCGGCCTCCTTGGCCAGCGTGATGCCGTCGAGCTCCGGCATCACGATGTCGGTGACCAGCACGTCGTAGAGGCCGGGCGAGCCGCGCAGATGCGTCAGCGCCTGGTCGCCGCGCCCGCAGGCGGTGACGACGTGCCCGGCCTTGGCCAGGGCCCGCTCAAGATAAGCACGCAGCGAATCGTCGTCCTCGGCCAGGAGGATGCAGGCCATCTCGCGCTTTCCCATTCCCACAATCGTGCGATCATGACCGACGGCGGCTTAACAAGCCTTGAACGGGCGGCCGCACACGCCGTTCTTGATCGGGACCACACATGATGCTGGACTTGAAGCGGGAACCAACAGCAAGCGGCTCGATCGAGTCCCGAAGCGGAACGTGCGCGTCCATGAATCAGATTGAGAGCTTCGCCGACCTGGAGCCGATCGCCTTCGATCCTCCGTTCGACGTGCTGGCGCCCGCCTCGGCCACCGCGCCGATCATCCTGTGCTCGCCCCATAGCGGGCGGACCTATCCCGCCTTGTTCACCGCGACCTCGCTGCTCGACCCGCTGACCCTGCGCCGGTCGGAGGACGCCTTCGTCGACGAGCTGTTCTCGCCGGCGACCCAGCTTGGCGTGTCGCTGTTGCGCGCCCACTTCCCGCGCGCCTATCTCGACGCCAACCGCGAGCCCTACGAACTCGACCCCGGCATGTTCCGCGACGCCCTGCCGGCCTATGCCAACACCCGCTCGCTGCGCGTCGCCGGCGGGCTCGGCACCATCGCCCGCATCGTCTCCGACAACCAGGCGATCTATCGCGAAAAGCTGGATTTCACCGAGGTCAAGCGGCGCATCGACAGCCTGTACTGGCCATTCCACCGGACCCTGCGCGGGTTGCTCGACGACACCCGGCGCGCTTTCGGCAGCGCGATCCTGATCGACTGCCATTCGATGCCCTCGATCGGCGGGCCGCTCGACGAGGATCCCGGCCACGTGCGCGCCGACATCGTGCTCGGCGACCGCTACGGCACGTCCTGCGCCCGCGCGCTGATGGAGGCGGCGGAGCGCGTGCTGCGGCGGCTCGGCTATCAGGTGCTGCGCAACAATCCTTATGCCGGCGGCTATAATACCGAGCATTACGGCGCGCCGGCGCAGGGCTTCCACGCGCTCCAGATCGAGATCAACCGGGCGCTGTACATGGACGAGATTCGCATGGCGCGCGGCGCCGGCCTGCCCCGCCTGGCGCGCGACATGACCGCCCTGGTCGCGGAGATCAGCCGGATCGAACCGGCATTGCTGCGACCCGCCGCATAGAGCGTTTCCAGCAAAAGTGGATGCCACTTTTGCGGTTCGGAAACGCGATAAACCAAGGACTTGGAGACCGTTCAACGTTTTCATGAAATGGTGAACGGCTCTAGGCGCAACCGCCGCCACTGATCCCCTCCACGCCGCCGCGCCCAAAAGAAAAGGGCCGCTCCGGAGAGCGGCCCAAGTTTAGGGAGGAAACGCCCAGGAAGGGCCGCGGCACCTGCTCCGAGGAGCGGAATGCCGCGCCGCACAAATATGCCACCGCACCGCACCAAAGCCAAGGCCGCCGCGTCGAAAATTCGACAGAAATCCCGCACCGCATGGCCGTCCGATCGGCGCTGCGCCGGAGCCGATCCAGAAATTCGGCCCAAAACCGCGATTCCTGAAATCGCACGGGCGAACTGAACCTCCACTCACTCGGCGACCAGTGTTGCAGAAGTGTCGCACCAAGGCACATTTCCGCCGCACATTGGGGTGCCGATCCGCCGTGCCCAGCGCAATTTGTGGTGGATTTTTATTGCCGACATTGCATAAAACTCTAAGCAATGACAGCCTGAAGCGGGTACGCCGCCGCGCTGTCAGAAGTACCGTCGCGTGAGCGTAGAACGTCGCTCATCTCACATCCGCCGAAGAACTCGGCTGCCAGGCTTGCCGGGAAGGCAGGGCACTCGCCCCCTTCCGTTCGGGCGCTGGCGGTCGCGCGGTTCGGTCCGGCGGTTGGTCGACCTGGCCCGGGTCGACGGAGAGGACATTGAGCGCAGTCAACCGAGTCGGTCCCGGAATTGTTCCCGCGTCGGGGTGGCTGCGCGCGTCAGCGATTCTCATGCTTGGGGCCATCTGCTCGGTGCTGGCGTTCCTGGCGGTCCACGCCTGGGGCATGGCCGAGACGGGGCGCCAGCAGGCCGCCACGGTCCAGCGCGCCGTCGCCGAAATCCAGCGCCAGCTCGATTCCGCGACCTTGAGCATCCAGACCCTGGGCGGGACGTCGGCGACCACCGATCCGGACCTCGGTCCCCTGGTCTGGTACCAGGCCAGCCGCGACCATCGCGGCCTGCTGGCCGCGGCGCGGCTCGGCGCCGGCGGCGCCGGCCGGCTGCGCCTGCTGTCGGCGCAGACCCCGCCTTGGATGAGCCGCCTGCTGCTGGGGGTCGATGACCTGGCCCTCACACGTGCGCGCCGGACGCTGGCCCTGACGGTCGAGCCGACGCCGACGCCGCCGGACGTGCCGCCGGACCACCGGCTGCTGCGCATCGCCATCGCCCCACCGGGCCCGGCGGCCGAGGCCGGCGCCGGCGCGTCCCCCCCGCCACCGCCCGCGGTGACGCTGGTCCTGGTCGACGCCACCGACCTGCTGGCAGACGCGGTGGACCGCACGTCGCTCGCGCGCCGACACCTGGTCGTGTCCGACGCGCGCGGCGTGTTCCTGGCGCCGGCCGGAACGGATCGGCCGGCAGCCGCTTCGGTCCCGTTCATGCAGGGCCTGCGCTTCGCCGACACCAACTGGACCCTGCGCTACGATCCGCCGCGGCGCCTGGGATCGGTCTGGGATCTTCTGGCGGCGCCGCTACTGCTCGCCGGCCTGGCGGCCAGTCTGGCTGCTGCCCTGCGCGCCCTCGGCCGGATGCCCGGCCGGAATTCTGCACCGGCCGCGGCATCGGAAGCCGGCGCATCGGCCGTTCCGCCGGCGACGCACACCACGTCGCCCACCGAAACAACACCGGCGACCCCGGAAGCGCCGCTGGCGACAGCGGCCCCGGAGCCGCTTCCGCTCGCCGCGCCGACCCCCATGCCGAGCGAGGCGCCGCTGGCCGACAGTCCGATCGAAGGCTTTCTCGAAATCGACCTGGAGACCGGCCTCCTGCTGCGCGCAAACGCGGCGGCGGCCCGTCTGCTCGGCTATCGCGACGTCGCGCATCTCGAAGCCGGCAGCGGCGATGCGCGGCGCAGGCTGTTCGCCGACGCCCATTGCTTCGGCACGCTGCTCGAGACACTGCGCCGCAGCGGCCCGATCCCCGACGCTGCGGCGGAGATGCGCCGCTTCGACGGCGACCGCTTCGTCGCGACGCTGACGGCGTGGCCGGTGCGCGACCCCACGGGCCAGATCACGGGCATGGCCATGACCGTGCGCGACGGTGCGGCCAGGGAGGGGCTGGCCGCCGCACTGGCCGCGGCTGAGGCGCGTGACGACGCGAAATCGGCCTTCGTCGCCAATATGAGCCACGAATTGCGCACGCCGCTGAACGCGATCCTCGGCTTTTCCGAAATCATGACCGGCCAGATGTTCGGCCCCATCGGCTCCGAGCGCTATCGCCAGTACGCCCAGGACATCCATGACAGTGGCCGACACCTGCTGGGCGTGGTCAACGACGTCCTGGACCTGTCGAAGATCGAGGCGAGCCGGTTCGAGCTGAGCGACGAGCCGGTCGACCTCGGCAGCATCGCGCGCGACGTGGTGCGACTGGTCGAGGCGCGGGCATCCGGCGGCGGCGTCCACATCCGGCTCCACCTGCCCGACCTGCCGCGGCTGATGGCCGACCCGCGCCTGACGCGCCAGCTTCTGCTCAACCTGCTGATCAACGCCGTCAAGTTCACGCCGCCCGGCGGCGAGGTCGCCGCCGTCGCGCATATCGAGCCCGCCGGCGCCCTGGTGCTGGCGGTGCGCGACAACGGCGTCGGCATGCGGCCGGAGGACATTCCCCGCGCGCTCGAACCGTTCGGCCGGGTGCAGGGCGGCGCCGCCCCGGCGTCGGAGGGGACCGGCCTCGGCCTGCCGTTGTGCAACAAGATCGCCGAGGCCCACCAGGGCAGTCTGGCGATCGAAAGTGAACTCGGCGTCGGCACCACCGTGACCGTGCGCTTCCCGGCGGAGCGCGTCCTGCACGACTGAAGCGGTGCGGACAGGTCGTCCCGCTGGAGACATCCACAGGCGATAGGCGCGGCGGCCGGCACACCGTACTCTGTCGGCCATGACCGTGCGCAGGCTCGAACGGCTGTTCCAGGCCCAATCCGTCGCGTTGATCGGGGCCAGCGACCGGCCCGGTTCGGTCGGCGCCCTGCTGTCGCGCAACCTGCTGAGCGGCGCCTATCGCGGCCGCGCCTATCCGGTCAATCCGAGCCACGGCCAGATCCTGGGGCGGCCGTGCTTTCCCGACATCCAGTCGCTGCCCGAGCCGCTCGACCTCGCGGTGATCGCGGCGCCGACCGACGCGCTGGGCGGCCTGATCGCCGACCTGGACCGCGCCGGCTGCCGCAGCGCCGTCGTGGTCACGGCGCCCCGCCAGCGCGAACCGGCGACCCGGCGGGCGTTGCGCCGCACCGTGCACGCCGCCGCCGCGACCACCGCGATGCCGATCATCGGGCCGGATTCCCACGGCGTGATCGTGCCGGCGCGCGGCCTGAACGCCAGCCTCGGGCATCTCGCGCCGCTGCCCGGCGACATCGCCTTCCTGGCGCAATCGGGCCTGATCGCCGGCGCGATCATCGACTGGGCGATCCCGCGCAAGATCGGCTTCTCGCATCTGGTCGCGCTGGGCGACATGGCCGATGTCGACTATGCCGAGGTGCTCGACCACCTGGCCGCCGACGCCGGGACGCGCGCGATCCTGCTGGCCATCGAATCGCTGCCGCATGCCCGACGGTTCCTGTCGGCCGCCCGCGCCGCCTCGCGCGTCAAGCCGGTCATCGTGATCCGCACCGGCCGCTATCGCGGCGGAGCGGCGCGCGACGCGGCCTACGACGCGGCGTTCCGGCGCGCCGGCATGCTGCGCGTGCAGACGCTGGAGGAGCTGTTCGACGCGGTCGAGGCGCTGGCCCTGCACGGGCCGGCCGAGGCCAGGCCGGGATGGGGCGACCGGGTCGTCGTGCTCAGCAACGGCCGCGGCATCGGCATGCTGGCGACCGACGTGCTGGCCGGCCAGGGCGTGCGGCTGGCGCGGATCGGGCCGGACACGACGCGGCGCCTGAACGAGGACCTGCCCAACCAGTGGTACGGGCCGAACCCGATCGACATCCTGCCCGACGCCGACGGTTCACGTTACGCCAAGGCGCTCGACATCCTGCTGACCGACCGCGGCATCGACGCGGTGCTGGTGCTGCACGGGCCGATCGCGATCGCCGATGCCGAGGCGGCGGCGCGCAGCGTGGTCGAGGCGGTCGAGCGCAGCCGCGCCAAGGGACCGTACCAGCCCTGGATCTTCGCTTCCTGGATCGGGGTGCAGACGGCGTTGCCGGCGCGCCGGCTGCTCGAACACCAC
>JBDZUN010000124.1:0-10295 GCA_040255145.1 Hyphomicrobiales bacterium
CCACTGGTGTAGCGGTGCCCGGTGCCGTAGCTGGAGTCACCCGCGCGACCTCCGCCGTTCGTGGGCTCGGGTCCGCCAACCGCGCGACGCAGAAGTTCGCGACGGCGCTCGCCCGCGACCAGATCACGCCGGAACGCGCGGCGGCGCGCCTTGATACACTCGGCCCTGAAGCAACGTTGGCTGATGTCGGTGGCCCCAATGTGCTTGGCCGCGCTCGCGCCGCGGCCGCAACGCCGGGAGAGGCGCAGAACACCATTACGCGCACGCTGGAGAGCCGGCAACTCGGCCAGGGCGATCGGCTGACTGACGCGATCGGCGCGACCCTGAGCGACCGGAACATGCACGATGCTCTGGATAGTCTTCTGGCGCAGCGCACCGCAGCGTCTCGGCCGCTATATGAGGATGCCTTCCAGCAGGCAGCGTGGTCTCCCCGCCTCGCGCAATTCTTCGATGACCCGGCCGCGAAAGAGGGCTTCCGTCGTGGTGTGCGCATGCTCCAGCGCGAAGCTATTGCCGAAAACAAGCCGTTCGATCCGACCGATCTGGGCATTGTGATCGATAAGAACGGGGAGCCGTCGTTCGTTCGAGAGATCATCCCGGCACATCGACGCGCTATCGACCAGTTCGGCAAAGACCTTGGCGTAGACCTGTCCGGCACCAGCCTGACCAATCTCGGCCATGAGGTCGTGCGGGCGCCGAAGATGCGGGTGCTGGATGCCGTGAAGCGCGGCATCGATGACATTCTTGAGGAATCCCGCGATCCGATGACGGGCAAGCTCGTACTCGGTCCCGAAGGGCATGCGCTGAACCAGTTCCAGCGGGCGTACATCAACGAATTGGACCGGCTCAATCCAGTCTATGGAGAGGCCCGCAATGCCTTCGCCGGCCCGTCGCAGGTCCGGGATGCCGTACAGCTAGGGCGGCGAGCCTTGAACCTGGATGCGGAAGTCACGACCAAGCGGCTTGCGGGCATGACAGATTCAGAGAAGCAGGGCTTTGCCATCGGCGTCGCGCGCGCCCTTAAGGACAAGATCGACGCGACGCCGGACTCCGCCAACGCCATTCGTCGCATCTTCGGCAATAAGGCGCTGCAACAGAAGCTACAGGGCGCCTTTCCCGATCAGGCCGGCTACCGCCAGTTCAAACAGCAGGCGCTCCGCGAGGCGATCTTCAACAGCACCCGGAACTCGGTCTTGCAGGGCTCGCGCACGACGCCGCTGGCAATGGAGGTGGCCGATCTCGGCGCTGTACCGAAGGGCGTTGCCGGGTTTCTTCGCTCCGGCGTGAACGGAGGCAAATGGGGAATCGCCTCGCATGTTCTGGACCGCGTTCACTCGGCGTTGACCGAACCCAGCGACGAAATGAAGCGCCATCTCGGCCAACTTCTGATGAGTAAGGACTTGCAGGGCAACAAGGCGCTGCTGCGCGAGATCGCCAAGACCCGCGCCACTGGACAGATCACGCGCCCGCTACAGGCGCTTCTCGCCGCCAGCATGGGCAACGAAGCCGGAGCGGCGGTCGCGCCTTAAGGCCAATATCCATAATGAAGGCGGAGCGAGATGGCGATAAGCGCGGCCCCGAAAAGAGCGCCCAAGGCGAATTCCTGATGATGCCACGCGACCCATCCGATTGGCACGACTATGGCCAACACCAGCAGATTGCCGAAGAACAGCAGTAAGCGGAGACGCCAAGTCATTGTGCGGAGGCGTGGACGGCGATCGGCTTGCATCGCTCGGTTGCGAGAGTTGTCAGATATTGCTGACGAGCCTGGAGCGCGGCGGCGTCCTTTTTTGCCGCACCCTTAAAGTCCATCGCGAACCAGACCGGCCAGATCAGTACGCCAGCGACACCGGCGGCCACGTTCTGTGCGACCTTGCTGCCTTCTTCGTGCGACAATTCCTGCATCTTGATGTTGTTAGCCTGGATTTCTGCCCTGATCGCTGTGCAATCAGTAGTCTGATCCTGGGGTTGCACTGTGGCGACGGGTTGAGGATCGCGCCCAGCGCAGCCGCTCAGAAGTAGCGCCGTCAGCACAGTCATATGGATGGCCTTCATTGGTCTAGCCTCTCTGCCGATGATGCTCGATGGAGAGGTTGTGAGCCATATGAATTAAGGAAGAGTCATCGCGGAATGAAGCATATGGGCGCTCGCCGCCCATAGTCCAGAGTCAATGTACGATTGAGGTAGGGCGGTTCCGCAAGGGCCGCCCTTTTTCTATGGAGGCGGTCAGTTGGGGAACACGGCGTACTACAGCACCACGCCCGCCTCGAACCAGACGGTCAACGGCGTTGCCTACTGGGTCGAGGGGATGGATCCCGACAAGGTGAACGACGTTGGCCGCCAGGTCATGGCCGATATCGCGGCGGACGTGTATCCCGGTGCCAGTGCCGCAGGAAGCGCCACGGACGCCAATACCGCTTCGGCCATCGTGAAGCGGGACGCCAGCGGCAACTTCAAAGCCTCTGACGGGGTGGCCGCAACGGACGTGGCGACCAAGGGTCAGGTCGATACCGTCAACACGTCGCTTACAACCCACACCGGCAACACGACCGACGCCCATGGGGCTACGAGCGCGGCCACGGCGAGCAAGTTCGTGGTGCGCGACGCCAACGGCCGGGCGGCCTTCGCCACACCCTCCGCGACTGGGGACGCGGCGACCAAGGGCTATGTCGATACCGCGATTTCAGGGTTGGTCTACACCGGATCGTCGGCATCCAACACATCGTTCCCGGTCAGCACCATCCTCAACGTGCGGCTCAGCGGCACCATCCCGGATCGGAACGAGGCCGTCACCGTCTATCTCAGTTCCGCGCGCTCCTACGAGTTCACGATGAATGCGGCCGACAGTGCCGGCCAGCTCACTGGCACGTGGCGCTCGCGCGGCTACGGCGACGATTACCTTCTTGTTCAGCGGACGGCCTGACTATGCCCAAGATCAGCGACTACAACAATCTCGCCGCTGCCACGGGTACGGAGAAGGTCCTCACTTATGCCCCGGACCAGGGCGACCAGACGCGCCTGGCCGATCCTGATGTCCTGCTGACCGGCATTACGGATTCCGCCCGTCTCCAGGACATTATGGATTCCATCGGCGACGCCGGGAACGGTGGAACCGTCAGGACTGGGCATATCAAGGATGCGGCGGTCACCAATGCCAAGATCGCGGCCGGTGCGGTCGAAGCCACACAGCTCCCAACCGATGATGCCAAGCGCCTTCTCGCCCTTCAAGCGCTCACCCGCAACGCGGCGGGCGATGGGCAGATGGTGGCGGACGATGTGACGACGGACGCCGACGAGCAGGTCAAAATCGCCGACAAGGTCAAAACCGCCCCGCACATTGCGTCGGTCGCCGCTCTGCGCGCGCTCGACAGCGACGACTATGCGCCGGCTGTCTATTGGGTCGATGGCTATTACGGCGCGGGCACGCCGGGTGGCGGGCTGTTCCGTTACGATAGTGACGATAGTTCGACCGCTGACAATGGCGGTACGTGCATTGTGGATGCAGCCAGTCGTCGGTGGCAGCGCCCCCTTCACGGCACCGCGCGCCTTGAGGATTTTGGCGTACGCGCGGATACGGTCAAGCTGACCGACGCCGCCATCACGGCGGATGCCGCAACGCTGACCTCGGCCACCGCATCCTTCAGCGATGCCGATGTCGGCAAGAGCGTGTTGGTCATGGGTGCTGGCGCCGACGCCGCGACGCTGACGACGACAATCGACAGTGTGACCAATGGCACCACGGCCGTCCTCAGCGACAATGCCGGCACGACGGTTTCGGCGGCAACGGCATATTACGGGACCGACGATACGACCGCGATCCAGGCGGCAGACGATTTCGCCGCCACGCGCCAGATGGATCTTGTCGGGCTGAATGGCCTGTGTCTGCTGTCGGATACGGTAACGTTTGCAGCCAACTGCAATCTTCTCTGCACGCGGTTCGGCGCGGATAGCGCGGCGGTCGATCCGGTGGTGCGCATTGGCACGACCACGGGGTTCCCGAAGCAGAACCACACTGCGGTCTTGCCACAAATTCTGAATCTGACCAAGCCCTCAAAGGGCTGGAGCGGCGCGGGTACGGGGTTGGAGATCGGCAATCTCTACGAGAGCACGATCACCATCAACAAGGTTTCGGGATTCGACATCGGTGTAGATGCAGGCGGCTACAATAGCGGCTGCAATTACAACACGTTCTTTGTTCAGACGTTGTATTCCAATAAAAGAAATTTGCGCCTCAAGCCGCGCTCGGCGACCGGCAGTGTCAATGAGAACATCTGGCAGAACGGCCGCTATGGGCATAATAGTAGCGATGCCGACACGTGGACCGATACGCGCGATATCCTGCTTGAGCCGTTCGATCTAGACGACGGATCGACCAATCCGAACAACAATCTGTTTCTGAAGCCGTCGCTCGAAAGTGATGTTGTCGAGTATATGCTCGACATTTGCGGTGCCTATAATATTTTCATGCAGCCGCGCTGGGAAGGTGACGCGGCGAACGTCCGGTTCTACGGCGCGACGGTCAACACGACCACGCACAACACACTATTCGGTGGTTATGGATCAGGCGTCGTCGCAATCACCTTTGACGGTGAGCCAGCGCCAAACAACAATTATTGGTTTGACAACTATTATGCGATTCAAGTCGGCGGCGCTCATGGTATTTCGATGTCCAATTCGACAGCGGATGCAAACGCGAGCCCGTTGATTCGCGGATTTACTGCTGGCACAAACCCTGCTGCCAAGACCGGCACAGACACAGATTGGCTGGTGTCTTTATTTAACAGTGGCCTAGCCGTGAAAGCGGCAACAGATTCCATCCCCAAAATAGAAATTAAAAATGATGGATACATCCGTTTTGGCACCGGCTCCGCAACGGCCACGGCGTACTTCCGGACATGGAATACGGGCCAGATTCGATCCGCCGGCAATATCCATCCTGCAGTCGATAACACCGACGACTTCGGCGCGTCGTCCAATCGCTGGAAGACGATCTACGCGGGCACCGGAACGATCTCTACGTCGGACGAGCGCGAGAAGCAGGCCATCGCCCCGATTGATGCCAAGGTGCTCGAAGCCTGGGCTGAGGTCGAATATTGCCAGTTCCACTTTGTCGATTCAGTCGAGAAGAAGGGCGCCGACGGCGCGCGTGTCCACGTTGGCCTGATTGCGCAGCGAGTCAAAGATGCATTCGAAGCCAAGGGCCTGGACGCTGCAAAATACGGCCTCCTTTGCTATGACGAATGGGAGGCTGAGCCTGAGGAGCGCGACGCGGAGGGTAACGTGTTGACGCCCGGTCGGCCAGCCGGGAACAGATACGGTCTCCGCTACGACGAATGCCTCGCGCTGGAATGCGCGTTGCTTCGAAGCCGGCTGGCGGCGCTAGAGAAAGGCGCTGCGAGCAAATGATTGCTCCGCATCCTGCGGGGGCTTTTCTATGCGCATCGCAAACCGCCCGCCCATCAACCCAACTCCGGCGGGGTTTTTCATGCCGCACAGTAGGAGGCGCTTATGGCCGATCCTGTTTTCCCCGGCGACGGCCAGACCCGGTTTCTGCTCGGCCTGATCGGGCCGGCGATATCCGCCAGCGTCGGGGTATTCGCTCGGCACGCGCAATTGGTGCTGGACGGGGGGCGGTGGTCGTGGCGAAGGCTGATGCTTGAGGTCCCCGGGATCGCCGGTATCGCCATCGCAAGCTCGGGCGCCGCGCAATGGCTGCACCTGGGCCCGGCCTCGACATCCGCTATCGCCGCGGTGGCCGCATGGCTCGGGCCGAAAGCTGTCCTCACCCTGGTCGAGCGGCGGTTCGGGGCGAAGGTCGTGGACTGAGAAGGTAGGTGGCGGGCCGGCTCGTGCCGACTGGTCGTCTGATCGCGGATTCCTGGGAGACCTAGGACGGGCCAGGCAACGACCTACCGCAATTGTGCGTGTCTATCCACGCCGCCGCCACCAGCCGTCAGCATACCACATTCCAAGGAGTGATGCATGCAGCATGCCGTCCCGCTGACCGACCGCGACGTGAACATCATGGCGCTGACCGTCTATGGCGAGGCGCGCGGCGAGCCCTACGACGGCCAGAAGGCGGTGGTGTGGGTTATCAGGAACCGCGCCGAGTTCGCCCGCCAGTATCGAACGGACAAGGGCCAGGACTATGCCCAATTCGGGGATGGATCCCCGGCGTCGGCCTGCCTGGCGCGCGCTCAGTTCTCATGCTGGAACAGCGACGATCCCAATTGCCTCAAGATGAAGGCGCTGCTGTGGCAGGGCAACACCGATGCCGCCCACATGACGGCCGGCGGTCTGTCGAATCCTGCCATCCAGCGCGCCATGGACGTCATCGACGACGTGTTCAGCGAGGATGCCGCCGACGACCCGACCAACGGTGCCGAGTTCTACCACACGACCAACGTGCATCCCGCCTGGGCGCGCGGTCTCAAGCCCGTCCTGACCGTTGGCGCGCATGTCTTCTACAACAACGTCGATCACGTCGATAACCCGGCGTTCGATTGGAGTCTGCCGACCGATCCCGATCCTCCGCCCTCCCCGACCAGTACCGCGTCCCCCGAACCTACCCAGCCGCCGGAGCCCGCCAGCTCCGGCGGTTCTTCGTTGCGTGCTTCCCCGAGCCCCTATGCGCCCTCAACCGGCCCTGCAACCGAGACGACGCAACCTTTTTTCCAATGGCTGTTCGCAAGCCTGCGCAGCCTGTTCACCGCCGGCTGAGCCCGGCATTTCACGGAGAGACCTATGCTCGATTGGATCACCGCTCACGGCAGCGACATCCTGACCATCGTCACCAGCGTTATTTCAGTGGCCTCTGTCGTGGCCGCCCTGACCCCCACGCAGGCTGACGACAATGTGGTCTCGATCCTCAAGAAGATCGCGGACTTCTTCGCCCTGAATGTGCTGCACGCGAAGAACCCGCCGACCGATCCGACCACGCCCGCGTCCTGATGTGGGCAACCGTCCTGCCATGGCTAGGAACGCTGCTGTTCGGCGGCGGTCTCCTGGCCGTGGTGGTACTCCTCGCCCGGAAGGGTGGCGGAGACGCCGCAGAATTGAAGGCAGCGGAGAAGAACGTCGATGTCGCGAAGAAGATGGCCGATGCTGAGACTGCTGGTCCTCACGATCAGTCTGCCGTGGTTGACCGGCTGCGCGATGGGAGTTTCTAGTCCGGTCTGCCCGTCGCTGGTGAACTACTCCCCGGCCTTCCAGAATCGCCTCGCAGACGAGGTAGCCGCCCTACCCTCCGATGATCCCCTGGTGACGGTCGTTGCCGACTACGGGCGGCTCAGGGATCAGGTGCGGGCTTGTAGGGGCGAGTAGAAGGATCGCTGAACGGCGTCGGCTCCGGGATTGGCCGTCCTCGGGCTTTTGCCTCCGCGATCCATTCGTCTATGGCGTCATGTGCATTCGCGATTGCCTCGACCTCGGTCTCACCGTCCGACATACAGCCGGGCAGATCATGCACGGCGACAAGGAACCCGCCGCCCTCGGCCTCGATCATCGGCATGACAGTGTAGCGGTACATGTGTCTGTGTCCCATCACCCCTCCCTACCTCGCGCTAGGGCTGCCCGCAACCACGCTTGCGACTGTCGATCCAACATGTTTCTGCCCGTCCAGCCGATCTTGATGTTCGGGAACCAGAACTCGAGAAACCAGACGCGATAGACGTGGAACCAGAGAAAACCTTGCTGGAAGCGGACGACTTTGACCGCGACCGTGTCCGCCTCGATCAGCGCGTCCAGGTCATTCATGACTGGTCCTCGGCTGCGGCTGCGAAATCTCCATAATATTGGCTGCGAGCTTTCTCGTATGCCGCCGAGGCATCTTTTGGATCGCGGAAGTAACCCAAGTATATGCGCTTTCCCTTGACCTTGATTACAGAGAAATACGAATTGCGCTGCCTGTCGAACCGAACGCCCTGATATCCAGTGGTGCTATCGCGTCGCAGACGAGTTGGTGGCCGTGACTGTGTTCTCGGCCATTGTGTCCGAATAGAATTGCGCATCTCACACGGAATATTTGGAGCAATATCGACATGACTCCAATTAACGCCCCGTCTGGCTCGCTGTACCGTGGTTGGATGAACGCCGTACTTCTGGGCAAGGGTTATAGTAGGAAGATCGGACAATCTGATCGCCCTGATTGCATCATCGGTGAGCTTGCTTTGACTTGACCGAGTCCCGCGCGCACGAGGGTCTTCGTGAGCATGGCAGCCGGAACATAGCCAGATAATATCTAGTGGACGATCATAGCCTTTATGGTGGTGAGCGTGCAGAAGCGACCTGCCGTCGATCGCCGCCCCCGGGTCACGGTGGCAGATGCTACATATTGTCGGCCTGATGATCTTCCCTGATTTCAACGCACTGCGCACCATCCGGCGTGCCTGATCTTTAATCGACTGAGGCATCTTGCTTCTCATACGCTGCGATCATGGCGCGATAGTCGGCAATGAGGTCGAGCGCTGGCTGGAATCCCTGCTCTTCTCCAGCGATCTTCCGGCCGCCAGAAAGCAACAAGAGCGCCCGCGCGGCAATCTTCTTGTCCTGCTCGGTCGGCTGTCGAGCGTCGATAGGGAGTGTCGCCGCCACCATCGCCTCTGTCGGGGCCTTCGGCACGATGGCGTAGCCGGCGACGTCAATAAACCGGAGCGCACTTTCCGTGTTGGAATCTCGGCGCGCCTCGGCAATTGCCCGCGCCACGATCTCCACGACGGGCTGGGAATGAGAGGTCATGCTGCGGTCTCCGGCGGTGAGGGTAAGGGCATCCAGTACGTGGGCTCGATGAATGCCCATGTTCCGCCGCACAGGCAAAAGGCTTCGTCAATGGGCTCCCATGAGGCCGTGAAGATGCCTGCGGTCATGAATTTCGCCACCTTGGTATCCTGAGGCCGCCCAAAGACCAGCACGCGCTTACCATCGCGCGGCGGCGGCTCATCCTTCACAGATCGCCACTTGGTCATGCTACATGCTCCCGGCTGACTTCCCGCGCCGCGCCTTCCCCCGCGCCTTGTGCGGGCGAACTGCGCTCTTGTTCCGCAGCTTTTCTCTCTCCCGACGACGGTGCTTCCTTGCGTAGCGACGGCTCATGCCCATTCTGCGGATCCTGGACAGGCAAAGAGGACTTGCGGACAGGATGACGGCGACTAAGCCACCAAAGGGCCTGGGATAGGCGCGAGAAGGCCCATGTCTGGTCCTGCACCTTATCGGATGGGAAATAGGGCACTTCGGCCGGGCAGATGCACCACCCGCTTCGGCATTCATAAATCAGGTATGCCTTGCGCCCTTGCCGGCTGGTCATTCGTCTCGTCCTTGCGGTGGGTATGGGGTCAGCAAATGGTCTCGCGAGCGCAGATGGCCGCCTCAATTCGCTCCAAACGCCGTTCCATGCGAAGCCGCGCGGGACGATTTTCCAGATAGCGGACCCTCCGACGCAGACACTCAATCTCGTCCGCCGCAAATTCCATCAGCCGCTTCGCGAGAGGGTCCAGTTGCGATTCCTCGCCACTGTTGATGCGAAGCACTGGCACGATGTCGGACATGACTATCTCCCCTTCCCGCCCGTCACCAGCACACGCAGGCCGGTCATGGGCGGCTCCCCGCGAACAGAGCCGGAACCGAGCGCCCCAATTCCGCCCCACTTGTTGGGGCGGTTCCCGGCATGTTCATGTCGATAGCCGCACGAATCTGCATGATCGTCCTCCTGCCTCCCACGGCTCAAATCCCTTGATCGGCTAAGGAAACCGGGCTATTCCGGCCTTCCCCGCCCACGTAGCTCAGGGGTAGAGCACTCCCTTGGTAAGGGAGAGGCCGAAAGTTCGAATCTTTCCGTGGGCACCATCTGACCTGCCGCTTCCGCGGATGAGCCGCCTTTCGTCGACGGCTCGATCGACGTTCTCGTTCCGTCAAAATCGGCCTGACGATCGGCGTTCCATCGGTGATCCTTGGAGGATGCCGTGTGGCAGCGGCGCACCAGGGTGGGCCTGCGCGACGAAACCGAACGCAGTCGATGTCACTTTTGGCTTACAAATTGCCATGCTTGCGCTAACATAGCGTGGGATCAATCGCCATCGCGGTGAAATGGCGTCGCGCGACGCGCACGTTGTTGGCAGGGGAAAGTCATGAAATTTCTGATCGGAGCGTTCTGCCTGGGCCTGCTTGCGCTGCCGATGGCCGCCAGCGCCCAGGACAGCGGGCCGGGCGCGGGTGGCGCGGCGGGTGATTCGGCGGCATCGTCGAGCTCGCAGGCGCCGATCTGGCCCTGGGTCGGCGGCGGGCTGGTTGCCACTGCGGTC
>JBDZUN010000125.1:0-10281 GCA_040255145.1 Hyphomicrobiales bacterium
CGCCTGAACGGCGCGCCGATCGCCGCGGGGCGGCGGACCGAGCTCGCCGGCGCGCGCGTCCTGGGCCCGCGCCGGCTGACCGAGGCAGCCGCCTTCGCCGGACTGGACCCGCCGATCCACGTGGAATACCGCAATTCGATGGCCTATCGCGTGGTCCTGGTCGCCGGCGGCACGTTCGACGCGGCGCTCGGCCTGTGGGGTTCGCACGACTGGGATCTGGCCGCAGCCGACCTGATCGTCGGCGAGGCCGGCGGCCGCCTGACCACGCATCGGGGCGCGGATTACCGCTATAACGGCCAGGCGACCCGCCATCCGAGCATGATCTGCGCCGGCGCGCCGCTGCACGCGACGCTGATCGCGCGGCTGGCCGACGAAGACCTCTAGGGAGTGCCGCGCATCATACGGCGACCGGAATCGCTTGCATCCAGCGCCGGTTTGGAGTGAAACGCCGCATGCGAAACAGACCGCAAGGCCGTCGGGCGTCGCGCGCCGGCTTCGGCCAGACCGATGCGGCCCCGGCCCGTATCCCAGGCATCCCGCCGGTCGACGGGCGCCGGACCGCGAGCGCCGCAAGCAATCATGCCCACGCCTGATCAGGCCGCGCAGGGCAGTGTGTTGGACCGGCTGCGCACGCTGTTCGGACGGCCGGAGCGGGCGCCGGTCCCCGTCATCGCAGTCGCCAGCCTGATGGTCGGCGGCAGCGGCCGGGTGCCGCTGATTCGTGCGGTGGTGCGTCGGCTGCTGGCGCAGGGGCGCAGCCCGCACGTCGTCGCCAGCGGCGAAGGCGCGAAGCTGCGCGGCCCGATCCGGGTCGATCCGCTGCAGCATACGAGCCGCGAGGTCGGCGACGAGGCCCTGCGGCTCGCGGCAGACGCGCCGGTCTGGGTCGCGCGCGACCTGCGCGCCGGCGTGCGCGCCGCCGCCGAGGCAAAGGCCGAAGTCATCGTGATCGAGAACCGGCTGCGCAGCGGCGGGGTCGTCCGCGACCTGACCATGCTGGCCGCCGCGGCCGAGCCCAAGGGCGACAACATGCCCCTGCCGCCGGTCAGCACCTGGCACGACCTGCCCGACGGGTTCGACCAGGCGCAGGCGCTGGTCCTGATCGGGCCGGGCGGCGGCGAACCGCTGCTGAGCCTGGCGCGCGGCGACGACCTGGCCGTCCTGCGCGCCAACGTGCTGGCGCTGAACGCGGTCGAGCTGGCGGGCCGGCGACTGGTCGCCTTCGCCGGCATCCCGCGACCGGACAAGGCGTTCCGCACCATCCGCGACGCCGGCGCCGAGCTGGTGGCCGAATGCCCGTTCCCCGATCACCATCCCTATACGCGCGAGGACTGGGACACCCTGATCGCGCGCGCCGAATCGCTGGGCGCCGAACTGGTGACGACCGAGAACGACGCCGTACGCCTGCCGGCCGACTGGCGGCGGCGCGCCTGGGTGATGCGGGTCGAACTTCAGTTCGAGGTGGAGGACGCGCTCGACACGCTGCTCGCGCGCATCGTCCCCGCGCTGGCGCCAAGCCCGGCTTGAAGACCGCTTCCTGTCGCCACCGCCGTCAGAGCAGGACGGGCTGACGCTCGTCGCCGCCGGCTCGCCCCCGCCGCTTCGCCCCGCCGCCGCCCTGCCGCCCCGAAGCCGGAGTCGAGATCGGCGCGCCGTCGATGGTCGCGCGTGCCGTGCCGTCGTGGAATTCCAGCGCGACCGCGCTTCCAGGCGCCGCGGCCCCGGCGTGCGTCACCGGCCGGCCGCCAGCCTCGCGCACCACGGCAAAGCCGCGCTCCAATACCTTGCGATAGCTGTAGGATTCGATGAGTTGGCCAGCCGCTTTAAGCCGGGCCGCGCGCCGTTCAGCCTGGCGCGACACGCACAATCCGAGGCGTTGGCTCAGCCGCTCCAACTCGCGCGCCGCCGTGCGCGCCCGGTTCTGGACCAGGGCCGGCCGCAGCGGCCCGGCGGCGCGCCCGAGCTGCAGCGCGTGATTCTGCAGGTTGGCGCGCAGGCCGCGCGGCAGCCGGTCGGCCAGCGCGTCGAACGATTGCCGGCGCGGCCCGAGTATGTCCATCCGGTCGAGCATGCGAACCCGGTCATCGAACGCCCGACGCCGTTCCGTAACCAGCCGCGCCAACGCGCGATCCCGGCGGCCGTCGAGGTCGCGGAGCTGGGCCATCAGCTCGGTGCGCACGGGCACCGCGAGCTCGGCCGCAGCGGTCGGCGTCGGCGCACGCAGGTCGGCCGCATGGTCGATCAGCGTCGTGTCGGTCTCATGGCCGACGGCGGAGATCAGCGGGATGGCGCTGGCCGCCGCGGCGCGCACCACCACCTCCTCGTTGAACGGCCACAAATCCTCGATCGAGCCGCCGCCGCGCGCGACGATCAGCAGGTCTGGCCGTGAGACCGCGCCGCCAGGCACGATGGCGTTGAAGCCGGCAATCGCCCGCGCGATCTGGTCAGCCGCCGATTCGCCCTGCACCGCCACGGGCCACAGCAGCACCCGGCGCGGGAAACGGTCGGACAGGCGGTGCATGATGTCCCGGATCACCGCCCCGGTCGGCGAGGTGACGATGCCGATGACCTCCGGCAGGAACGGCAGCGGCCGCTTGCGCGCCGCGTCGAACAGCCCTTCGGCGGCGAGCCGGCGGCGCCGATCCTCGAGCAGCGCCATCAGCGCGCCGGCGCCGGCGGGCTCCATCCGCTCGATCACGATCTGGTATTGCGAGCGGGCGCCGTAGGCGGTGATCCGCCCCTGGCAGACGACTTCCAGCCCGTCCTCAGGCCGGAAGCGCAGGGCCTGGACCGACGGACGCCACATCACGCCTTCCAGCTTCGCCCGGTCGTCCTTGAGGCACAGATAGACGTGGCCGGACGAGTGGTGCTTGAAGTTCGAGATTTCGCCGCGCACGCGCACGAAGCCGAACTCGTCCTCCAGCGTGCGCTTCAGCGCATGGGTCAGGCCGCCGACCGTGAATTCCGGGATGTTGCCGATGCCGATCGCATCTTCCACCGGGCCGCTCCGCGCGTTTGTGTCACCGATCCGGCATGATACAAGAAGCCCGGCCGGGAAGAACCCGGCACGCGCCGCGCGCCGACCGCGCGCGGTCGGCGGGCTGAAGGCGTCTGGGCGGCGCGGCCGAACAGGTCCGGCGACCGGCGCGACATTCCCCTAGCGGAGCACGAGGAACGCCGGGCATGGACGTGCTGGTGGTCGGATCGGGTGGACGCGAGCACGCGCTGGTCTGGGCGCTGGCGGCGTCGCCGCTCGTCTCCCGCCTCTATTGCGCGCCCGGCAACGGCGGCATCGCCGACGACGCGACCTGCGTGCCGATCGCCGCGACCGATATCGACGGCATCGTGCGGTTCTGCCGGGACAACCGCATCAGCTTCGTCGTCGTCGGACCGGAACAGCCACTGACCGACGGCCTGGTCGACCGACTGGAAGCCGCCGGCATCCCGGCGTTCGGCCCCAGCGCGGCGGCGGCGCGGCTGGAAAGCTCCAAAGCCTTCACCAAGGATCTGTGCGTGCGCCACGGCATCCCGACCGCGCGCCACGCCGCCTTCACCGATGCCGAGGCCGCCAAGCGCTACATCGCCGGCCAGCCCCTGCCCGTCGTGGTCAAGGCCGACGGCCTGGCCGCCGGCAAGGGCGTGGTGATCGCGGAAACGCAGGCGGAAGCCATGGAGGCGATGGATGCCATGATGTCGGGCCAATTCGGCCCCGCCGGCGAGCGCGTCGTGATCGAGGAATGCCTGATTGGCGAGGAGGCGAGCGTCTTCGCACTGACCGACGGCAAGGCCATCCTGCCGCTGGCCGGCGCGCAGGACCACAAGCGCGTCGGCGAGGGCGACACCGGCCCGAATACTGGCGGCATGGGCGCCTATTCGCCCGCACCGGTCGTGACCGAGGCCCTGCTTTCAGACGTATGTGCGCGCATCCTGCGGCCGACCGTGGACGCGCTGAGCGCCGCGGGCACGCCGTACAAGGGCGTCCTCTATGCCGGCATCATGGTGACGGCGCGCGGGCCTTTCCTGCTGGAATACAATGTCCGGTTCGGCGACCCGGAATGCCAGGTGCTGATGCCGCGCCTGAAATCCGACCTCCTGCCCGCGCTGATGGCAACGCGCGACGGGGTGCTGGATTCGCTCGACCTGCGCTGGCACGACGACAGCGCGCTGACCGTGGTCATGGCCGCGCGCGGCTATCCCGGCGCCTACGATACCGGCAGCGTGATCCGCAACCTCGACGCCGCCGCGGCGGTCGAAGGGGTTACCATCTTCCACGCCGGCACCGAGCGGCGCGACGGCGAGATCCACGCCACCGGCGGCCGGGTGCTGAACGTCACCGCCCGCGGCCGCGATCTGGCCGAGGCGCGCGCGCGCGCCTATCGTGCGGTGGACCTGATCGAGTGGCCGCAAGGCTTCTGCCGGCGCGACATCGCGTGGCGGGCGGAGCGCCCGCGGCAGGGCGTGGCCTGAAGGCCGTATCGAACGGAGGAGCGCAGATATGACAGGCCCCAGCGCACAGGAGGCGACCGAGCCGTCGCGCCAGGAGATGTTCTCCGGCACCAAGGAGGTGATCGAGCGGCACCGCTTCGACGTCGGTGCGCTGGAACGCTATCTCACCGGGGCAATCGACGGCTTCCGCGGCCCGATCACGGTCGACCAGTTCAAGGGCGGCCAATCGAATCCGACCTATCGGCTGACGACACCGGGCGGCCGCTATGTCCTGCGGCGCAAGCCGCCGGGCAAGCTCCTGCCCTCGGCCCACGCCGTCGACCGCGAGTACCGCGCGATCAGCGCCCTGAACAAGGTCGATTTCCCGGTGCCGCACGCCTACCTCCTGTGTGAGGACGAGACCGTGATCGGCACGCCCTTCTACGTGATGAGCTATGTCGAGGGCCGGGTGTTCTGGGAGCCGCTCTTGCCCGGCATCGACCCGGCCGGACGCTTCCGCATCTACGATGCCGCCAACGAGACGCTGGCGCGCCTGCACACCACCGACTACCAGGCCATCGGCCTCGGCGAATTCGGCAAGCCGGGCAACTATTTCGCGCGCCAGATTTCGCGCTGGTCGAAGCAATATGTCGCCTCCGAGACCGACAAGATCCCGGAGATGGACAAGCTGATGGAATGGCTGCCGGCGCACATCCCGGCGGGCGACGAGGTCAGCATCGTCCACGGCGACTATCGGCTCGACAACATGATCTTCCACCCGACCGAGCCGCGGGTCGCCGCCGTGCTGGACTGGGAGCTGTGCACGCTCGGCCATCCGCTCGGCGACTTCACCTATCAATTGATGCAGTGGCGGCTGCCGGCCGACCTGTTCAACGGCATGGCCGACGCCGACTTGAAGGCGCTGGGCATCCCGACCGAAGAGGAATACGTCGCCGCCTATTGCCGGCGCACCGGCCGCGACGGCATCCCGGACATGGACTTCTACGTCTCGTACAACATGTTTCGCCTCGCCTGCATCCTGCAGGGCATCATGGGCCGGGTACGCGACGGCACGGCCGCCAGCGAGCACGCCGCACAGCAGGCCGCTCAGGTCCGGCCGCTTGCCGAATTGTCATGGGGGTTCGCGCGGCGGGCCGGCGCGCGCTAAAGCAAAAAAAGGACAACTGGGAAACGCCATGTTCCGTAACATCCAATTCTTCCACATCAACGTGAATTGCAGCGACCTCGAGCGCTCGCTCGCCTTCTACCGGGCGATCGGCTTCAAGGAGGTCGTCGACTTCGGCGACAAATCGGGCAAGCCGGAAACGCGGGAAGCGCCCCAGGCGGAGTCCGCGCCCGGCCTCGGCGATGACGGGCTCGCCCGCATCCTTGGCCTGCCTGGCCCCCTGAAGGCGCGCGCCCGCATCATGATGCTGGACGACAATCAGCGCGGCACCCGCCTCGACCTGATTCAGTGGATCGAGCCGGGATACGAGGGCAAGCCCTATCCCCACCTTACGAATCTCGGCGCCGCGCGAATCTGCTTCAAGGTCAAGGACATCGACGACCTGTATCGCGTCGTGTGCGAGGCCGGTGGCAAGCCGTTCTCGGAGCCGCTGACCATCGATCTCGGCCCGAGCCGACAGAAGGTGTTCTGCGTGCCCGACCCGGATGGCACCGTGCTCGAATTCATGGAATTCCTGAGTACAGAGGCGGCGGCATGACCGGAACCAGCACAATCGAGCCGGCCCCGGTCCACCGGCTCGACGAGGCGGCGCTCACCCGCTTTCTGACCGACAAGGTCGATCTCGACGGCCCGGTCGAGGTGCTGAAGTTCGACACCGGGCAGTCGAACCCGACCTACCTGCTGACCTCCGGCCGGCACCGCTATGTGCTGCGCAAGAAGCCGCCGGGGCACCTTCTGGCCAGCGCCCATCAGGTCGACCGCGAGTACCGCGTGATGCACGCGCTGCGCGACACCGACGTGCCGGTCCCGCGTATGCTGGCGCTGTGCCAGGACGATTCGGTGGTCGGCACTGCGTTCTACGTCATGGAATGGGTCGAAGGCCGCATCTTCTGGGACCCCGACGTCCCCGAGGTCGGCCCGGCCGAGCGCGAGGCGATGTACGCCGACAAGATCGACGTGCTGGCGCGACTGCACAACGTCGATTTCGCGGCTATCGGCCTCGGCGAGTTCGGCAAGCCCGGCAACTATTTCGCGCGCCAGATCGACCGCTGGACCAAGCAGTACCGCGCTGCCCAGATCGACGAATTGGCGGACATGGAGCGGTTGATCGAATGGCTGCCCCGCAATATCCCCGATGAGCCTTCGGCCAGCATCGTCCATGGCGACTACCGGCTCGACAACATGATCTTCCACCCGACCGAGCCACGGGTCATCGCCGTGCTGGATTGGGAATTGTCGACCATAGGCCATCCCCTGTCGGACCTGGCCTATGATTGCACGGTCTACCGCTTCACGCGGCCGGGTCGGAAGAGCCTGATCGACATCGACTTTGCGGCAACCGGAATCCCGACCGAAAAGGAATATGTCGCCGCCTATTGCCGGCGCACCGGCCGCGACAGCATCCCGGATTGGGAGTTCTACCTGATCTTCTCGGTGTTCCGGCTGGCCGCGATCATCCAGGGCGTCTACAAGCGGGGCCTGGACGGTATTGCCAGTTCGGCGCAGGCGCTGACCTATGGCGATGCTGCACGTCAGCTTGCCCGGCAGGCGGTAGGACTGATCCCGGGCTGAGGTTTTAGGCCGCGGAGCGCGGCATTCGGCCTTTGTTAACGAGGATTTGCCTAGGCTTGGGACGATAATAGGCGTCCCGGATTGAAGCCCAGGCAGACCGTGACCAGCCAACCGCATCCGAATGATCGAACCCGCGGGCCGGAGCGATCCGACCGTGCCCAGGCGTTCGAGCAGCTCAATGTCGAGGCCTATCGCGCCATCGTCGAGCACGCGGCCGACATCATCAGCCTGGTCGACGCCGACAGCCGGTTCGTCTTCTACAGCCGTGCCTTCGAGCGCATCCTGGGCTATGCCGGCGCCGAGGTCATCGGCGCCAAGGTCGCCGACTTCCTGCACCCGGACGACCGCGACGCCGTGATCGAACGGCTTTCGGACGTGATCGCCGGCGTCACCCCGCAGAACCGCGCCGTCTATCGTTTCCGGCACGCCGACGGGACGTGGCGCTGGCTAGACAGCTATGGCGACAACCAGCTCTCCAACCCCAATCTGAGCGCGATCGTAATCATATCGCGCGAAATGACGGCACTGCAGCGGGTCGAGCACCAGCTGCGCCAGGTCGAGGAGGTCGGGAAGCTCGGCCATTGGCGCTGGGCGGTCGGCGAGGACCGCCCGTTCTGGTCCGACGGGATGTACAAGCTCGGCGGCTTCGACCGCGCGGAATGGGATCCGACCGAGGACTGGACCCGCGTCGTCCACCCCGATGATATAGCGATGATGATCGCCGCCCACAGCATGGCGGTGCGCGACGGCCGCCCCTTCGCCTATCGTGCGCGCCTCAAGCACCGCGACGGCGGCTATCGCGTCATCGCGACCCAGGGCCAGGCCGAGACCGACGCGAACGGCAGAGTCTCAACCCTGCTCTGCGTCTGCCAGGATATGACCGATCGCGTCGCCGCCCAGGACGCCGTCGCGCTCAGCGAACAGCAATACCGCCTGCTGGCGGCCAACGCCTCCGACGTGATCGCGCGCTTCACGCTGACCGACGGCATGCTGTTCATCTCACCCGCCGTGTCCAACCTGCTGGGCTATGCGCCGGACGAGATGACCGGCTTCGGCTTCATCGACGCGTTCTTCAGCGCGGCCGACTATCAGCATTTCTGGCAGCGGATGCAGCTTGCCGCGGCCCGCGAGGGCCCCGTCACCGTGACCTCGCGCATGCGGCACAATCAGGGCCACCTGATATGGATGGAGAGCTCCGCCCACGCCGTTCCGTTGCCCGAGACCGACCAGTTCGAGCTGGTGATCGTCGGCCGTGACGTGACCGAGCGGAAACGCCACGAGCTGGAAATCCTGACCGCGCGCGACGCCGCCGAGATGGCGAACCGCACCAAATCGCTGTTCCTGGCCAATATGAGCCACGAGCTGCGCACGCCGCTCAACGCGATCATCGGCTTTTCCGAGGTGCTGAAGGAGCAGATGTTCGGCGCGCTGGGCGTGCCGCGCTACGTCGAATATGCGCGCGACATCCACGACAGCGGCCTGCATCTGCTGGAGCTGATCAACGACATCCTGGATATGTCGAAGATCGAGGCCGGCAAGTACACGCTGCACCTGGAGAACGTGGACCTGGACGATGTGGTGGACACCTCGATCCGGGTGGTCCGCCTGCGCGCGCAGGAGATGGGCGTGGTGATCGACCGCATGGTCGGGCCGCAGCCGGTCGTCGTGCGCGTCGACCGCCGGGCGGTGAAGCAGATTCTGCTGAACCTGGTCTCCAACGCCATCAAGTTCACGCCCGACGGCGGCCGGGTCGTGATCAGCGTCGAATGCGTGGAGCAGCGCGTGCTGCTGCGGGTCGCCGATACCGGCATCGGCATCCCGGAGGAAGACCTGCCGCGCCTGGCGCGCCCGTTCGAGCAGTCCGTCACTGCCGAGCACCACGAGAAGCGCTCGGGCACCGGCCTCGGCCTCGCTTTGGTCAAGGCGCTCACCGAACTTCACGGCGGCGCGCTGCGCATCGACAGCAAGATCGGCAAGGGCACCGTCGTCACGGTGGAGCTACCGTTCGAGCCGGCGACGACGCGCCAGGCGCCGCTGGCCTCCGCCTGACCCCGGTCACCCGCCGCCGGCAGGCCCGGCCGCGTCGGGCAGAGTGCCGTGCAACCGGAAGATGCGTTGCAGCCAGCGGCGCCGCGCCGGGGTCAAGGCGCGCTTCATGTGCTCGTCGGCGGTCAGATCCGCTGCTCCGCCACCGATCACGCAAAGGTCGAACGGCTTCGTGTTCCCCCTCCAGAAAGCCGGCGCGGCAGGCCGCCCCAGGCGACTGCGCCGGCAGAAAAGACTTGCATCGACCGGCGCGGCAGGGCGAGCCTGATATCGAAACGCCAAGAGCGATCGAAAAATGGGAGGAATGGATGGAAGCCGGCTATTTCACGATGCCCTCGCATCCGCCGGAGCGGAGCATCCATGACGGCCAGGAATGGGATCTGCAGACCCTGCGCTGGATCGACGAGCTCGGCTTCACCGAGGGCTGGGTCGGCGAGCACCACACCTCGCCGTGGGAGCCGAATCCCTGTCCTGACCTCGTGCTGGTCCCGGCTTTGCGGGAGACGAAGCGCGTGCGGCTCGGCCCGGCGGGATTCCTGCTGCCGTACCACCACCCGGCAGAGCTGGCCAACCGCGTCGCCTTCATGGACCACCTGTCGCAGGGCCGGCTGAATTTCGGCATCGCGGCCAGCGGCCTGCCGACCGACTGGGCGATGTTCAAGGTCAACGGCATGTCGGGCGAGAACCGCGATATGACCCGCGAATCACTCGACATCATCCTGCGCCTGTGGGCGGCGGACGAGCCGTTCGACTATGAGGGCAAGTTCTGGAAGGTCAGCAACCCGCGCCCGCACATGCACCTGCTGCGGCCACACCTGAAGCCGTTCCAGAAGCCGCATCCGCCGATCGCGATCGCAGGCCTCAGCCCCAATTCCGACACGCTGAAGCTGGCCGGGGAACGGGGCTTCCTGCCGATGAGCCTCAACCTGAATCCATCCTATGTCGCGAGCCACTGGGGCGCGGTGGAGGCCGGTGCGGCCAAGACCGGCCGCACGCCCAGCCGCGGCGACTGGCGCATGATCCGCGAGGTCTTCATCGCCGAGACCGACGAG
>JBDZUN010000126.1:0-10265 GCA_040255145.1 Hyphomicrobiales bacterium
ACAGGTACTGCGCGGCGCCCACCACCTCCTCCGGGTCGCCGACGCGCTGCATGGCGAATTCGCGCCTGGTGCGCTCGGTCCATTCGGGGCTGCGCGACCACGCCTTGCTGATGTCGGTGTGGAACGGACCGCACATGATGCAATTGACCCGCACGGTCGGGCCATATTCGTGGGCGAACGCCTCGGTCAGGGCGTTGAGGCCGCGCTTGGCCGCGGCGTAGGGCGCGGTCTCAGGCGTCGGCCGGATCGCGCCGGTCGACGAGATATTGAGGATGGCGCCGCCGCCGTTCGCCGCCATGTGGGAGCCGAGCCGCGCCATCAGCCGGAAGGGTCCTTTCAAATTGACGCCCAGCACCTTGTCGAACAGGTCTTCGCTGGTCTCCAGCGACGACGGTGCGATCGGCGACAGGCCGGCATTGTTGACCAGGACGTCGATCTTGCCCCACCGCGCCAGCACCTCGTCGGCCAGCCGGTCGCAATCGGCCCATTTGCCGACATGGGCGGCGTGGGCCGAACCGTCGCGGCCCAGCGCCTTGATCTCGGCGACCGTCGCCTCGCAAGAATCGATCTTGCGGCTGGCGATGGCGAGGTTGGCCCCGGCCTCGGCGAAGCCGAGCGCCATGGCGTGGCCGATGCCGCGGCTGCCGCCGGTGATCAGGACGACCTTGCCGGCAAAGTCGGTGAGTGCGGAAACGACGGTCATTCAAGCTCCTTGGGACAGGGTCAGTTGCGGAACAGCGTGTCGAATACCTGGGCCATGACGGGGCCGGGGTCGGGCGCCATGCCGGCGCCGCGCCAGGCGACGTGGCCGTCCGGGCGCACCAACACCGCGCCGTCGGACGCGACGCCGTAGAGCGCCCGCCAGTCGCTGTCGGGGTCGGTGAGTTGGCCGCCCGCGCCGATCGTCCAGGTCCTCAACGGCACGTCGCCGGCCGCGGCCTGGGCGGCGGCGCGCCACGCTGCGCCGTCCGGGCCGGTCAGCAGCACCATCTCGGTCTCGAACAGGTCGAGCGTCGAGCCGGCCTTGGTCCCGTTGCGCAGCGCGACGTGGGGCGCGCGGTGGCCGGGGCGGCCGGTCGGCACATAGTCCGTGACCGGATTTTCGACCGCCGGCGCGGCCGTGCCGTCCGGGATCACCGCGCCGGCCTCGTAGTGGAAGCCGAGTTCCTGGCCGATGAAGTTGCCGTAGAAATGCGCCTTCTTGACCGCCTCGGCCGCGCCGCCGGACAGGGCCGCGCGGGTCACGGCCTGCACCGCGCGGAAATTGGCGACGCTGCGGTCGATGTTGAACAGGGCGACCGGGCGGCGTTCCGCTTCATAGGTGTCGAGCAGCGAGGGCGCGGCCCAGCCCTTCAGCACCGCGGCGATCTTCCAGCACAGGCTGTGCGCGTCCTGGACGCCGGAATTCATGCCGAAGCCGCCGGTCGGCGGCAATTGGTGGACGGCGTCGCCGATCAGGAAGACCCGGCCGACCTGGAAGCGGTCGGCGACGGTGGCGCTCATGGTCCAGGGCAGGATCTTGAGGACTTCGACCGGCACGTCGGGCGCGCCGACGGCGGCGCGGACCCAGCGCGCCGAATCCTCCGCCGTCCAGGCGTCCATCTTGCCGTCGTGGCCGCCGAAGCCGATCTGGCACAGCCAGCGCTCGCCGCCGTCCAGCGGCTGCAGCACGCCGGCGCGGTCGATACCCGAAATCCAGTACAGGCTGGCCGGCCGGTCTTCGATCCATCGGCTCAGGTCCGCCCGGAAATAGGTGTTGATCGAATGGGACAGCCCCGTCTCGCCGACCAGGTCGATGCCGAGGCCCTGGCGCACGCCGCTGGCGAAGCCGTCGGCGCCGATCAGGTAGGCGGCCTCGACCGCGAAGGTCTCGCCGCTTCGCCGGTCGCGCAGGGTGGCGCGGATGCCGTCCGGGCCGGCGACATGGCCCACGAACTCCGTGCCGAAGCGCACGTCGGCGGTGGCGTAGGACTCGGCGGTCTGGCGCAGAATCGGCTCGATCCGGTCCTGCGAGCTGAGCAGATAGCCGGTCGGCGACGGCCCGTCGCCGGGCTGCATCGCCATCGACCCGGTGCTGGTCCGGCCATGCTCCGGCCCGGTCAGGGTCGTGGTGTAGATCATCTGGCGCGACCAGACCGGGGGCAGGCTGACCGCGCGCAGGGCGTCCTCGATCCCCCATTGGCGGAAGATTTCGAGCGTGCGGATGTTGATGCTGCGCGCCCGGGGATGGTCGGTGGTCGAGGCGGCGCGGTCGCAGATCACATGGGCGATGCCGTGGCGCGACAGCAATACCGACGCGCTCAGGCCGACCGGCCCCGCGCCGACGATCAGGACTGGGGTTTCCACGGCGCCTCCTCACGACCTGTCGCGGTCTTCCGGGCGGGGCCCGCGACCGACTCTGTTGCCGTCAAGGTTTGCCGTTCGCCGGCAATCGTTCAAGCCCAATATCGCCGCGCCGCCGGCGGGCGGCCGGTGGTGTTGGCAAGGGGCGTGGCGAGGCGGCCGCGGAATCCGCTAAGCTCGGGCAGCTTTCTTCCGTCGATGGTGCCGCCATGCGCAACGAATCGCCCCGTCCCGTCCTGCTCGCCGAGTACCGGCCACCGGCCTTCCTGGTCGACGAGGTGCTTCTGGAGGTCGAGCTCGACCCCAGGGCGACGCGCGTGCGCGGGCGGCTCAGCATGCGGCGCAATCCCGCCTATGGCGATCCGGGCGCGCCGCTGGTGCTGGACGGCGAGAAGCTCGAACTCGAAGCCGTCCGGCTCGACGATGAAAAGCTGAGCCCGAATCGTTATCAGGTCGATGACGGGCACCTGACCGTCGCCGACGTGCCGGACGCGTTCACGCTGGAGACCGTCAGCCGCTGCGATCCGCAGGCGAACACCGCGCTCAGCGGCCTCTATCTGTCCAACGGCATCTTCTGCACCCAATGCGAGGCCGAGGGCTTCCGCCGCATCACCTGGTTCCTCGACCGGCCGGATGTGATGGCGACCTATCGCACACGGATCATCGCGCCCGACGATGTGCCGGTCCTGCTGTCCAACGGCAATTGCGTCGAGACCGGGCGGCTGCCCGACGGGCGGCACTTCGCCGAATGGCACGACCCATTCAAGAAGCCGAGCTATCTGTTCGCGCTGGTCGCAGGCCGCCTCGGCCATGTCGAGGACCGTTTCACCACCGCGTCCGGCCGCGACGTGACCCTCCGCATCTTCGTGGAGCCGGGCAACGAGCCGCGCTGCGCCTACGCCATGGCGGCGCTGAAGCGTGCGATGCGCTGGGACGAGGAACGGTTCCGCCGCGAATACGACCTCGACATCTTCATGATCGTCGCCGTCTCCGCCTTCAACATGGGCGCGATGGAGAACAAGGGCCTCAACGTCTTCAACGACAAGTACATCCTGGCCGACCCCAGCACGGCGACCGATGCCGACTATGCCGGGATCGAAACCGTGGTCGGTCACGAATATTTCCACAACTGGACCGGCAACCGCATCACCTGCCGCGACTGGTTCCAGCTCTGCCTCAAGGAAGGGCTGACCGTGTTCCGCGACCAGGAATTCACCAGCGACCTGCATTCGCGCGCGGTCAAGCGGATCGAGGACGTGCGCACCCTGCGCGCCCGCCAGTTTCCGGAGGACCAGGGGCCGCTCGCCCATCCGGTCCGGCCCGATTCCTATATCGAGATCAACAACTTCTACACGCCGACGATCTATGAGAAGGGCGCGGAGATCGTGCGCATGATCGCCACCCTGGCGGGGCGCGAGCGGTTCCGCGCCGGCATGGACTGCTATTTCGCGCGCCACGACGGCGAGGCCGCGACGGTCGAGCAGTTCCTGGCCGCCCTGGCCGATGGCAGCGGCGTCGACCTCGGCCAGTTCCCGCTGTGGTACGCCCAGTCCGGCACGCCGACGGTGGCGGCGACGGGCGCGTACGACGCCGCGGACCGCAGCTACGCCCTCACCCTGACCCAGACCTGCCCGGCGACGCCGGGCCAGCCGGCCGAGGCGAAGCAGCCGCTCCCGATCCCGGTCGCGGTCGGCCTGATCGGGCCGGACGGCGCCGACCTGCCGCTCAGGCTCGACGGCGAAGCGGCGGCGCAGGACACGACCCACGTGCTGGCCCTGACGGAACGGACACGGACGTTCCGCTTCCGCGACGTCGCCGCGCCGCCGGTGCCGTCACTGCTGCGCGGCTTTTCGGCCCCGGTGCGGGTGTCGGCGGCGCGCTCGCCCGCCGACTGGCGCCTGCTGATGACGCATGACAGCGACCCGTTCAACCGCTGGGAGGCGGTGCAGACCTTCGCCACCGAGCGCCTGATCGCCGATGTCGCGGCCCTGCGCGGCGGCGGCGCGCCGGATCGTCATCCGGAACTGGTCGACGCATTCGCCGCGCTGCTCGGCGATGGGGCGGGCGATCCCAGCTTCGTCGCGTTGGCCTTGAGCCTGCCGGGCGAGGCGATGATCGCGCAGGCGATCGGCCGCGATGTCGATACCGACGCGATCCACGCGGCGCGCGAAAACCTGCGCGCCGAGGTCGGCGATGCGTTGCGGGCCGCGTTCCAGGAGACTCATGCGCGCGCCAGGCCGGCGGGGCCGTACAGCCCGGACCCGGAACAGGCCGGCCTGCGTGCGCTGCGCAATGCCTGCCTCGCCTATCTGGTCGCGGCGCCGGGCGCGCAGGGGATCGGCCTCGCGCTGCGCCAGTTCGCCGAAGCCGACAACATGACGGACCAGATCGCCGCGCTCGCCCTGGTCGCCCATACCGACTGCGCGGAGCGGCAGGCGACGCTCGATGCGTTCGAGGCGCGCTGGCGGCACGACCCGCTGGTGCTGGACAAATGGTTCGCGGTCCAGGCGATGGCGCCGCTCGCCGGCACGCTCGACCGCGTCACGGCCCTGCGCGGCCATCCGGCGTTCAGCATGGCCAATCCGAACCGGGTGCGCGCCCTGATCGGCAGTTTCGCGGCCAACCCGGTCGGCTTCAACGCCGCGGACGGCGCTGGCTATCGCTTCGTGGCGGAGGCGGTGCGGACATTGGACGCCGCCAACCCGCAGGTGGCGGCGCGGCTTCTGGGCGCGTTCAAGTCGTGGCGGCAGATGGAGCCGGGCCGTCAGGCGCATATGCGCGCCGCGCTCGAACAGATCGCCGGCGCGCAAGGCCTGTCGCGCGACGTCTACGAGATCGCGACCCGCACGCTGGCGTGACGGGCAGCGCCGCGTCGCGCTGATGTTCCTCGCAATGACGGTTTTTCTTGCCCTCCCCCTGGTGGGGAGGGTGGACGGAGCGCAGCTCCGGCCGGGTGGGGGGTGGTGACGGCCAGTTGGGAGCGCATTGCTACGTTCTTTTCCTGCCGTGCATGAGGCGCGACGGACACCCCACCCGGCTCCCCCGGATCATGTCCGGGGTCGCCACCCTCCCCATCGAGGGGAGGGTAAGTGAAGGCAAAGGACATCTTTCCCCGTCATTGCGAGCGGGGCGGAGCAATCGAACCTCTTCCTGTCATCCCGGCCAAGCGGCCCCAAGACCGCGCGAGCCCGGACCCATGGTGCCGCAGAATGGGTCCAGGATAGCCGCTCCGCGGCTTCCGGGACGACATCAGGGTGGGTTGCTTCACCGCTGATGCTCCGCGCAATGACGGGATCTACGTCGGGTACGGAGGAACCTATTCCGCTGCGGCGGGCGCGTTCTGCATCTGCCACAGGTCCTGGAGCTGCTTCCAGCCGGCGACCGCGACGGTGCCGCCCTCGGCGTCGACGAAGTGCAGCGGCCCCAGGAAGGTCATGTAGAACTCGCTGTCCACGGGGAAGTTGGTCTCCTCGTGCAGGGCGTTGCACGGTTCGTAGCCATAGCCCGGCGCATGGGCGGTGTCACCGCCGCGCGCCGCGCCGCCGCGCACGTCCATGCGGCCCTTGGTCAGGAAATATTCGCCCGGGCCAATATGGTAGTGCGCGCCGAACGACGAGCCGGCCGGGCAGTCGAAGATCGCGGTCCAGCCCCCGGATTCGGGCGAAACGTGCAACAGCTTCCAGCGGATGCCGCCGGAGGCGAACGGCTCCGGCATCGGCTGCCAGTCCATCGCGTCCATCTGGACGTACTCGCCGGCGGTCTCGCCCTTCGACACGAAGGCATGCTTGACGTTCGAGGCCGGTTTGGCGCGGCTCTTGGTCGCGGTCGCCATGATGTCTTCTCCCATCCGGTCGGTTCAGGCGCCGACGCTCATTTTCGCCAGGGACGACGCCGACAGGATTTCGATCCAGTAGCCGTCGGGATCCTTGATGAAGGCCAGCCCCTTCATCCGGCCGTCGTTCGGGCGCTTGACGAATTCGACGCCCATCGTCTCGAACCGCGCGCAGGCGGCGTCGACGTCCGGCACGCTGATGCCGATATGGCCGAAGCCGCGCGGTTCGGTGTTGCCGTCGTGATAGCCGGCGAAGTCCGCGTCGCTCTCGGTGCCCCAATTATGGGTCAGCTCGATCATCGCCTTCTGGTTGAAGACGAAGGCGGCGCGCTCCATCGGCTTGTCGGGCAGCGGCCCGTCCTCCGGACGCAGATAGCCCATGAAGTAGAGCGAGAACTTCGCTTCCGGAAAGTCGAAGCGCTTCAGCAGGGTCATGCCGAGCACGTCGGTGTAGAACTTCACCGAGCGCACCGGCTCCTTGATGCGCATCATCGTCTGGTTCATGACGAAGTCGCGCGTCTCCGGCGCCGGCGTGGTCGCGTTCTCGCGCAGGACGGGATCGTCCGCCATGGTCCGCGCGCCCCTATTCCGCCGCCAGGTTGAGCAGGGGTCTGGCGCTGACCTTGTTGAGCTCCGGCAGCACCTCCCGCGCGAACAGCCGCATATTGGCCTCCGCCATGTCGAACGGCATGCCGCCATAGGAGAAGATACCGTTCAGCGCGCCGCCGCCGGTGCGCCGCATCACGTCCATGATCTTGTCGTAGCACATGGCCGGCGTGCCCCAGATCTGGATGCCCAGGAAGAACTCGGTCATGGCGTCGAGGCCGCCCGGCGCGGTGGCCGCCGCCTGCGCCTCGCGATAGCTCTCATAGCCTTTCAGCTTGCTGAAATGGTCGCCGATGAAGTCGTAGTGCCTGACCACGCTGTGCCAGTAGCCGCCGATATACTTGCGCGCCATCTCCTCCGCGCGGCCGGCGTCCTCGTCGCAGAATATCCACTGGCCGACGATCGGCGCCGGCGCGTCGGCATTGTTCTTCTCGCGATAGACCCGGCGATAGTCCGCCAGTTCCTTCTCGACCTGGTCCCACGGCTTTTGCGGGATGATCAGCACGCCGACGCCGAGGCGGGCCATGATCTCGAACGATTCCGGGCTGACCGCGGCGGCGTAGGTGCGGCCCTTGAAGCTCTTGAACGGACGCGGCCGGATTTCGACCCGGCCCTGCTTCACGAACTGGCCATCATATTCGCAGAAGCCGGTTTCCAGCGCGTCCAGCACCGTTTCCGCCGCCTCGACAAAGCGTTCGCGCGCCGTGTTCTGGTCGATGCCGAAGCCTTCGTATTCGGCCTTGGCCAAGCCGCGGCCGAGGCCGAGGATGAAGCGGCCGTCGCTGTAATGGTCGATCACCGAAATCTGCTCGGCCGCGCGCAGCGGGTTGTGCCAGGGCAGCACGATGACCATCGAGCCGAGCTGCATGGCCGGGCAGCGGCCGGCGAAATAGGCCAGGAACTGCATCACGTCCGGGCACATCGTGTAGTCGTCGAAATGGTGCTCGATGCCCCAGATCGACTGAAAGCCGAGCGTTGCGGCCATCTCGCCCATGGCCAGCTCGCGCTTGTAGACCTCGTAATCGTTCCGCTCGGCAGGATTGTTGAAGATCACCGCGACGCCGACGTCCATGGCCGTTTCTCCATTTTTGTGTTTGGGAGGCAGCCTAGCCGCGGCGCGGCCAATGCTCAACCGCCGTGAGGGCGGATTTGCGGTGTGGCGGGGCCCATCGTCAGCGTTTTGATGCTCCCCGCCTGCGGGGGAGCTGTCGGCGCAGCCGACTGAGGGGGCGACAGCGTAAGTATCCCCCTTCGGCGGCCTTCCGGACCCGGCGCTTCGCGCCGGCCCCAGAGCCTGGCCCGCCTTCGCCCGGCTGCTGACGCAGCCACCCTCCCATCAAGGGCAGGGAAGGAAGATGGATTGCTTCGCTTCGCCCGCAATGACGGTGGGGCGAATGGCTACATGCGCATCATCGACAGCGGCGACTGGCCCTCCGCCAGGTCGGGCCGGGCGGTCAGGACGTGCTCAGGCACGCCGGCCTCGTAGTCGCGGACCATCTGGTCGGGGTCGAACATCACGCCGATCGGGTTGGCCTTGAAGGCGGGGCCGCGGAAATAGGCGTTCGCCTCTTCGGCGGTCGCGAAATTGTTGACCTGGAACTCGATCGCCGTGCCGTCCGGGTCCTTGTAGTACATCGACGTCGTCATGCCGTGGTTGATCGGCCAATAGGGCAGGATGCCGTGGCGTTTCAGCCGGCGGTAATGCGCGAGCAACTGGCCCAGGCTGTCGAAGCTGTAGGCGACGTGGGCGAGGCCGCGCGTCCGCGGCGGCGCCGGTTGCGCGCCCGGCAGCCTGGCGATGGCGATGCGATGATGCTCCTCGTCGAAGGTCAGGAAGCACATCATTTCGTTGCGGAACACCTCTTCGAGGTTCAGCACCGTCTTGTACCAGGCGACCATGGCGTCGAACTGGTCGGTGACGACCACGAAATGGGCGAACTTGCTTGGCCGGATGTCATCGCCCAGCCGGTCGAGGTCGCGTCCGGGCGTGGTGGTGGCGGTCTCGCTCATGGCCTGTTCCTCCCAGGGGCGCGGCTTCTTGCGGCCGCGCGCTGGGATCAGTTCAAGCGAGGCCGGCGCCTTCGTCAAGCCGGTTCAGGCAACGCGCCCGGCCGGCGCGGCCTCGAACAATTCGTGCAGGCGGTTCTTCTGGAGCTTGCCGGTGGTGGTCAGCGGCAGGTCGTCGGGCGTCGCGAAGCGATAGCGGCGCGGCACCTTGTAGGCGGCGAGCGCGGCGCGGCAATGCGCGTCCAGCGCCTGGGCCTCGACCGTCATGCCGGCGCGCAGGACGACGACCGCCGCCGGCACCTCGTCGACCACCGGGTCGGGCAGGCCGATGACGAAGGCGGATTCGACCGCTGGGTGGGCCATCAGGATCTGCTCGACCTCGATCGGCGGCACGTTGATGCCGCCGGTCTTGAGCATCTCCTTGAGGCGGCCGCGAAACTGGAGGCGCCCTTCGGCGTCGGCCGTGCCCAGGTCGCCGGTGCGGAAGAAGCCGTCGGCGTCGAAGGCGTCCGCCGTCTTTTCCGGGTCTTTGTAATAGCCGCGGATGACGTGGCCCTTGAGGCGGATTTCGCCGACCTCGCCGGCCGGCAGCACCCGTTCGGTCTCGGGGTCGACGATGCGCACCGTGAAGCCGGGCAGGGCGGTCCCGACCGTGGTCAGGCGCAGCTCCAGCGGGTCGGACGCGTCGGTCACGGCGCAATTGCCGTAGCTTTCGGTCAGGCCGTAGACCTGACAGATGTCGCGCACGCCGAGATCGGCGGCGCGACGGATCTGCTCCGGCGTGCCCAGGGTCGCGCCGGCGCGCAGGCTGGTCAGGTCGCGGGCCGCGCGGTCCGGGTGATCCCACAGGGCCTGCGTCATGTTGGCGGTGACGTAGATCACGCTGCACCGCTCCCGCTCGATCAGGCGCAGCGCCTCGCCGGCGTCGAAATGCTCCTGCAGCACGATGCAGGCGCCGTGGCTGAGCGCGTTGGGCAGGGCGTTGCCGCAGCCGAACGCCCAGAACAGCGACACCGCGAACCAGAAGCGATCCTCGGCGCCGACGTGCAGGCGCTCGCCGATGTTGAATGCGTTCTCGATCAGGCTGCCGTGTTGCAGCGGCGCGCCCTTGGGCCGCGCGGTCGAGCCGGAGGTGTAGAGCATATGGGCGTCGTCGTCCGGCCGCACCGCGGCGGCGATGCGGTCCAGGTCGGCGTCGGCGACAGCGCTGCCGCGCGCGGCCAGCTCCCGGAACGGGATCATCGGCGCGGGCGGCGCCTCGGCCAGGCAGACGATGTGGCGCAGCAGCGGCAGCCGCTCGGCACGCGGCTGGAGTTCCTGCTGATCCCGATCGCCTTCGCCATCGGCGTGGCCTCGGTGCCGATGGTGGGCATGGCCATCGGCTCCGGCCACGTGGCCCGCGCGCGCCGCGTGGCGTGGTCGGCGGCGGCATTGGCCGCCGGCGTGCTCGGCCTGCTGGGGCTGGTGCTGGCGCTCA
>JBDZUN010000368.1:0-2104 GCA_040255145.1 Hyphomicrobiales bacterium
AAAACCAGCGTCGCCATGTGGATTCCTCAATCAATTTTGCGATACCACCCTCCCGTCGATGGGGAGGGTGGCGCGCGTGAGCGCGCCGGGTTGGGTGTTCTTCAGGCCTAGGCTTCCGGAAACCGGAAGGCATAGGCCAGCCGCCGGCGCCAGGCCGCGCCCGCCACCTCCTCGCGCACCGCGTGGCCCGAATAGGCGTGGATGATCCGTCCACCCCCGGCATCGTCGAACGCCTCGGTCAGGATGGCGCAATGCTTGGCCGGCGCGCCGCGCCGCATACGGAACAGCAGCACGTCGCCCGGCTGCGCCGCCACGCACCCGATCTCCGCCAGGTGCCGCCGCGCCGCCTCGCGCAACGTCTCCGCCCCGGCCGCCTCGGCCCAGTCGGGCGTATAGGCCGGCGGCGTCTCCGGCTCCGCCCCGTACAGCGCGCGATAGACCCCGCGCACCAACCCGAGGCAGTCCGCGCCCGCGCCTCGGCAACTCGCCTGGTGCCGGTACGGCGTGCCGAGCCAGGCGCGCGCCTCGGCCAGCACCGCCGCACGCAACGCCGCGCCCTCAGCGGTACAGGCTGCCGCCATCATTGCCGCCCCCCTGGCTCGGATAGGTCGTGACCCAATCGCTGCCCGGCACATAGACGCCGTGGCCGCGGAAATTGATCAGGTTGGCGAAGCGGTCGCGGCACGTCGCCAGGCTCTTGTCGCAGCCGGCGGTCGCCTCGAATGTGTCCCCAACCATGATCGGCTCGCTCATCGCCTCCCACAGGTCGAGCACGGCGAGCCCGCCCGCGCACCGGTGCGCACGCACCTCGACCACGCGGCCCAGATTGGCGCCGCCGGTCCAGGCGACGCGCCCGCCGGTGAAGGCGGCGTCGGCGAATGCACCCAACCCCTCGGCCCGGAACGACGCGGCGTCCGTCACGCCGGCGACCGTGCCGCCGCCATGCAACGCCGGATCGGTCAGGTCGACCCGGCAGCGCGCGTCGCCCAGGTCGGCGTCGCAGGCGCGCTGGTAGAGCCGCCCGACCGTCTGGTCCAGCGCCTGCGCCAGGCCGCGGATTTCGGCCGAGAAATGCAGGCCGCCGCGCCGAACCTCGCCCAGCGTGCCCTTGCGCAGCAGCACTCGCTGCGCCGCGTCCCGCCAGTTGACGCACCAGATCTCGACCGTGGCGGCGTCGAACCGCCCGGCCGCCAGCGCCGCCTCGTCCAGCGCCTCCGACGACAGCGCGCCTTCCGCCTCCAGATTGGGCACCGACAGGTCCGCGCCGCTCTCGATCGCGCTGGCCGAGAACCCAGTCCGTGGCTGGAAGGCGACCCCACCGAAACTCAGCGTCCGGTCGTGGTCGGTGAACCCATAGCGCGCGCCGTCGCGCCGCGTCAGCATCCAGCACAGGCACAAGGTCGTCGCGCCCGAATCGAGATGCGCCTGCATCTCCTCCGGCAAGGTCTTCATCCGTATTCCTCCTAGATCGCCCTCACCCGGTTCGACGCGCCAGCGGCCGGGTGGGGTGTCGGCCCTCCGCGCCTAAACCCGGATCTCCACCAGCGGGATCGACGGGATCTGCCCGGCGCGGAACGCGGTCAGGTCGATGTCGAGGAAGTCGGTGTCGAAGCGCACCGGCACGTCGAATTCAAATCCCGCCGTCACCGCCGCGCCCGACGCCGGCGCCTCGGCCAGGGTCACGCGCCCGCTGGCCGCATCGATCGCGAACGCCTCCGCCGCCAGCTCGATTCCGGCAACGGCGACGCGCACGCTGCCCGCCACCGGCTTGGCGATCGCGCGGACATAGCTCTGGCCGCCCGAAACGTAGGTCTTGACCAGGTCGAACGCCGTCGCCGCCCCGTCACCGGTGCCCAGCGCCTGGTCGCCCGGACCCGGTGCCACCCCCGGCGCGCCGGAGCGATAGTCGGTCCAGTCCTTGAAGCGGAAGCCGTGCAGCATGCCCGACCGCGCCTCGAAGAACGCGATCGCCGCGTGCAGGTCGTCGATGCCGCGCACGCCGTAGCCGGCATTGTAGCGCCGGCGACTGTCCGCCCACGTTGCGTTGCGCGCCTCCCGCCCGCTCGCCAGGGTCACGATCTGCGTGCGCCGTTCCGGCCCGCCG
>JBDZUN010000369.1:0-2094 GCA_040255145.1 Hyphomicrobiales bacterium
CCGCGCGGAACGCCGCCCCATCGAAGGTGTGGTCGCGCCGGGCCGCCGCGGCGACGTAACGCGCCAGCATGGCCTCGGCCAAGGCGGGCGGCACGTCGCGGCGCGCGTCCGACAAAAGCGAAACCAGATCGTAGGCGGGATGGCCGATCACGCCGTCCTGGTAATCGAGCAGACCGATCCGGGCAAGCCCTTCGCGCCACGGCAGCCACAGCAGGTTCTCGGCATGATAGTCGCGCAACACCAGAGCCGGCGTCGTGGCCCGCACCGCCGGCAGCAGGTCTCGCCACAGCGCCCGGTATTCGGCCACAAGATCGGCAGGCGGCGGCCGCCCGCTCCATTCCGGCAGGAACCATTCGGGCAACAGGTCGACCTCGGCCTCAAGCCGAGTCTCGGAATAGTCCGGCAGGGCATAGGGCGCGCCGCCCGGCACCGGCAGCGCCGCGGGCGCCGGCTCCGTATGCAGTGCGTCCAGCAGATCGACCGCCTCCGCATAAAGCACCGCCTCGTCGCCGCCCGCCAACAGTACGCGCGCGTAAAGGTCGTCGCCCAGATCCTCGAGCAGCAGGAAGCCCTCGGCCAAATCCGCGGCCAGGACGGCCGGCGCGCTGAAGCCCAGCCGGCGAAGATGCGTGCCGATCGCAACGAAGGGACGACAATCCTCGCCCGCGTCGGGCGGTGCGTCCATCAGCACCGCCGACCCGGCGGGGCCGCGCAGCCGCTCATAGCGGCGGAACGAGGCGTCGCCGGCGAGCGGCGCGCGCACCGCGTCGGCCCAGCCGGCCGCGGCCAGGAAGGCAGCCGCCCGTTCGCTGCGGGCCTCAGCCGGCGACATCGGCCTCGACCGCCCCGGCGAGATCGCGGAGCCGCCGCGCCCACCCCCCAAAGCCGGACAGGGTCGCGCGCCGCCCGGGCCCGTGATCGGGCATCGCCAGCCGCACGTCCAGCCGATCGGCCGGCAGCAGGGATCCAAGCCGCTCCGGCCACTCGATCAGGCTGATGGCGGTCTCGAACGCCTCCTCGATGCCGAGCTCCCACGCCTCCTCCGGCGCGGCGATGCGGTACAGGTCGAAGTGCCACAGGCTGGCAGCCGGCATGTCGTAGACCTGGACCAGGGTGAAGGTCGGGCTGGGTACGTCGTCGACCGGCACGCCACACAGGGCCGCGCGCCGGCGGATCAGCGCCCGCGCCAGCGCCGTCTTGCCGGCACCGAGCGGCCCGCGCAGTGCGACCACGTCGCCGGGCTCGAGATGCTGCGCCAGCGCCGCGCCCAGCCTGTCCGTGGCTGCGGGATCGGCGAGGTCGAGGCGCATCAAAGAAGGCGCGGGCGGGATCGGCATCACGCGGCTTTCCATGGTCATGCGGCAGCCCAGGTTGGCGCCGAGTTCTAGCCGCCCGCCGGCCATGCGGCAATCGCCGCCTCAGCCGGATGCAGGTTGATTTGGCCGCGGCGCTTGTCCATTGTGCCGACGCCATGCCCGACATCCCGCCCAGCGAATTCACGACCGACATCGCAGTAATCGGCGCCGGCCCGATCGGGCTGTTCACCGTGTTCGAGGCCGGCATGCTGGGCATGCGCTGCGTCGTGTTCGACGCGCTGGAGATGCTCGGCGGCCAGTGTGTCGCGCTCTATCCGGAAAAGCCGATCTACGACATCCCCGGCTATCCGGTCATCGAATCGCAGGCGCTGATCGAGCGTCTGGCCGAACAGGCGGCGCCGTTCAACCCGGAATACCGGCTCGGCCACCACGTCACGGCGGTCGAGCGGCGTGAGGACGGCAGCTTCCTGCTGACCAACGGCACGGGCGAGCGGGTCGTCGCCAAGGCGGTGGTGATCGCCGCGGGCGCGGGCGCCTTCGGCCCGCACCGCCCGCCGCTGGCGGGGTTGGAAGCGTATGAGGCGACCGGCTGCGTCGCCTATATGGTGCGCCGGCGCGACGATTATCGCGGCAAGCGCGTCGTCATCGCCGGCGGCGGCGATTCCGCTGTCGACTGGGCGCTGTCGCTGGCCGAGCTGGCCGACCAGATCATGCTCGTCCACCGCCGGCCCAAGTTCCGCGCCGCGCCCGAAAGCGCCGCAAGGCTGCAGCGCCTGGC
>JBDZUN010000370.1:0-2090 GCA_040255145.1 Hyphomicrobiales bacterium
CAGTGAAAATCCCGGCCCTGGGCTATGCCTACAAGCTGGGCAAGCGCGGCGCCCCGACAGCGGGGACCGCGATCGAGCCGCCCTCGAACACGACGTGGGAGTTCGATCCTGGTGCTAAGATCATCCACAATGCCGTGACTAGGGTGACGCCCGAGGTCGGCACGTCGCAGCCGACCGCGATCCGGCTGCGCGACGTGTCCAACGTTCGGATCATCCGGCCCCAGATCGACGGCCAGTGCACCGGCCCGGCCGGCCACGGCGGCCCGATCCGCCGCGCCATCACCTGGGAGGGGACAGGTTCCGACATCGAGATCGTCGACGCTGTCGTCGAGGACTGCAACGACTACCATTTCGGGGTGCTGGACTGGCTGAACGACGACCGCAAGTGTGATTTCGACGGCCTGAGCCTTCGCGGCCTGCGGTCGCGCGGGCAGGTCAGCCCGACGTCGATCGTGGTCGAGGTGTTCCCCAAGAAATCGATCCTGGCCAATGGTGAGCGGCAGCCAGCCTGCACAAATCTGAAGCTGTCCGGGATAGACATCGACGGGACCAACGGCTCTACCGACAGCGCCAACCATGCCGATACCGGCGTCAAGATCTCGAACGTCAAGGGCGTCCTCCTGGATGAAATCAACGTCCGGGGCGGCAAGGTCGGTGCCGTTTCGCTGCTCAACGGGGTCCGCGATGTCAAGGCGACGCGGATCGCGATTTCGCGCGCGGCGAAGGGGCTGGCGATCCTGACCCAGCGGTCGGTCTGCGCCCTCAGGACGCAGAACATCCAGATCGAGGAACTCTCGTTCAACCGCGATGGGCTGGCCGGCGCCGAGCCGTTGGCCCTCCATGTTTCGGGCAAAATCCCCGGCCTCAAGATCGGCAAGATCGACAGCCGCGACGGCCACATCGCGATTGCGGCCTCGTCCAACGAGCTTCTACACGTCACTGGCGACGCCCTGCACCTCGACACGATCAACGCGGCGACGCGTGGAAGGATCACCGGCCGGACCTCCGGCGCGGTGGCCAACGTCATGGGCTTCGACGAAGGGATCGTCGCGGTCGACCGCTCCGCCGCCGCAGCCTGGTCGCCGGGCGAGACCTTGGTCAGCTCCAACGGGATCGTGCTGACGCTCAATTCGGTCGAAGACGATGACGCACTGACCGGTGCCCAGATCGGGCCGACCACGATGCGGGGCGCGGGCAACATCGGGTTTCAGACGTCCAAGGGCGATGCTGTTCTGCCCACGCCCAAAGGCTTGGTCTGGGGCCCGATCGTCATGGAAAACGACAAACCAGGCCAATTCATATGTGTCTTTCGCGCTAATCCGACCCGGTGGGCGCCGGAGGCATCCACCTTCGGGCCGTTTTTCCTGCGCGGCGCGGGTGAGACCGCGATCATGATCGCCGGCGTCGGCAACCGCCTGCGCCCGGTGTTCGACTACGCCGGCTATGACAGCACGATTTCGACGATCGTGCAGGACGAAGGGACCAACAACGTCATCGAGCACATCCAGTTGGTCGGCGGCCCGCGCCGCTATGCGCTGCGGAAGAGCAAGGGATCGGGGATCAAGATCGGCGGGTTCTCCGGCCCGACACCGATCATAAGCCCGGTCCGGTTCATGGGACTCGAAGGCGCCGGCGTAACCATGCCGACCGGCAGCAAGCTGGTGGCCAGCCCGGTGCTCAACCTTGCCGGCGCGGCGGTCGACGAGGCGGTGCTCGTCGCATCCGTGCGGACCGTGCTGCTGGGCATCCAGGTCGTCTACCTCGAAGCGACGGGCGCGGGCACCCAGGCCATGTTGCGCGTCGGGCGCAAGTCGGCGGCCGCTCATGATGTGCTCGACAACGACTATTTCCTGGCGTTCGCCGCCGGCGCCGGCCAGGCCGTCGGATCGACGGTGAAGTACATCAACACCAGCGGGGTGCGCGCCTTCGCCAACCGGCTGCTGGCGCCGGGCGATGTGCTGACCATCGGGACCGGCGGCGGTGGCGCAGGCAAGGCGGTCGTGAAGGTCTCGTTGGTCGAATACGTGGAGTGAGGGGGAGTGTCAGGAATTTCGTGTGTGGGTAGATGATGGGAACAAAGGAGACATCCG
>JBDZUN010000127.1:0-10055 GCA_040255145.1 Hyphomicrobiales bacterium
GAGCCGGAGGATTTGTCCGGCGTCCTGCCGGTGGTCTTCGGCTCATTCACCGAGCCCCTCAATTTGCATTGGTACGAGCGCACCACCGGGCGCGCTGTGACGGACGAACAGAAGGAATGCGCGGACGGCTGGCGCACATGCACGCTCGATGGCCTGACGACGACCGAGGCCGGGCATCCGGCGGTGTTCGAGGCCAAGATGGTCAATGCCTTCTCGGACGCCGATGCGGTCGCGCAACGCTATATACCCCAAGTGACCCACAATATGAGCGTGTGCAGGCTCGATTGGGCGGTGCTATCGGTATTCATCGGCACGCTGAAATATGAGTTCTTCGAGGTCGAATTGGACCCGTTCTATGCGGCGGCTGTGGCCGAGCGCGAGGACGCTTTCTGGGCTTCCGTTCAGTCCGGCACACCGCCGGTCTCTATGCCGGTTGTCGTGCCGCCGAAGATCAGCACGTTCCGAGAGGTGGACATGCGGGACAGCAACGCATGGGCCGTGCATGCCAGCGCGTGGCTCGATAATCGGGACGCGGCGAAGCGGTTCGGCGCGGCAGAGAAAGAGCTTAAGGCCCTGGTCGAGGCGGACGTGTCGCGGGCATGGGGTGCGGGCGTGGAGTGCAAGCGGAGCAAGAACAACGCGCTGCGCCTTTCGGAGATGAAGGCATGATCGAAACCAGTGAATCCATCGGTGCCCTAGCTGCGGCACTGGCGGCGGCCCAGGCCGAGATGAAGGCTGTTAGGCGCAATCGCGAAGTCACCGTCAGAGGCGAGACGAAAGCCGGCAAGCAGTTTTCCTACAAGTTCAAGTACGCCACCTTCGACGACATCATGGACGCGGTGCGCGGCCCGCTTGCGAAGAACGGCCTCGCCGTGTCGCAATTGCCGAGCGGTGGCAGCTCGGGTGGCCTGATCCTCACCACGATCCTTCTTCATTCGAGCGGTGAATGGATTAGGGCCGGCCTGCCGATCCAGGTTGACGGTCGGGGGCTACAAGAGGTCGGGAGTGCGCTGACCTACGCAAAGCGGTATGCACTTTCGGCCATGCTCGGCGTCGCCTCGGAAGAGGATGACGACGGAAACGCCGCAGAGGGCAATCAAGCGACGTTCGGGTCGCCCAGGCAGCAGCCCCAAGCACAGCCGCGCCGCGCGGCGCCAGCTCAGCCTGCGCACGACCCGCAGACGGGCGAAGTCCATGACGATCCCGTTGCCGCATGGTGCCGGAAGGCTACGGAGGAAATCAACAATCTCCGCAGCCAGGAAGCCGTGAACGAATGGGAGGATACCAATAAGGCGACGCTCGCCCGGCTTGCCGAGAAAGACCCGGACGCCCGCAACCGGATCGGCAATGTCATGGCCGAGCGCTGGCAGGCCCTCGATCCGGCATTGGTGGCCTAGCCATGCCTGCGCCCCGCATATCCCGCCCAGTTCGCCGCTCGGTACGTCAGCCGAGGGAGGGGGATTCCGCCTCGCACTTGCGCTGGCTGAAAACTCTGGACTGCGTAGTCTGCGGAAAGCCTGCGGACGATCCGCACCACCTGCTTCGAGGCGTAGACAACCGCCCGAAAGGCATGGGCCGGAAGAACGCCGACAGATGGGCCATTCCGGCGTGCCGCAAGTGTCACGACGCCATGCACGCCGCAGGCGATGATGAGGCATATCTGGCCGCTCAGGGCCTCGACGGGCGCTCTATCGCATTCGCCCTGTGGGCATGCACCGGGAACGATGAAATCGCGCGCAGGACGATCCTGCGGGCGTGGCAGGCGGCGCGGCTGAATAAGCGGGCGGCCGAATGACATCGGCAATTTTCCAGAAGCGCCTCGGCGCGCTCCGGCCGGTCGATGACATAGCCCAGGCGATGATGCGCGACATCAAGGACGGCGAGCACGTCAAGCTGGCGGTGCCGAAGCGGCCTAGAAACCCTAACCGACATCGCCTGTACTGGGCCTTGATGGCCTTGGTTGTGGACAACACCAACGGGAAGTGGCCGAACGCAGAAGCCCTGCATTTCGCCATGAAGCTGCACATGGGGTTGATCGAGGAGATCGCCAGCGTCAACGGCGAGATCATTCTGCGCCCCAAGAGCACGAGCTTTTCGGCCATGTCGGAAGCGGAATTTAGCGCTTTCATGAACCGGGTCGTGGACGTGATCTGCGCAGAGATTATGCCCGGCCTCGACCCACAAACCCTTCGCATGGAGGCCCATGCGGCATGACTCCCACCAGCTCTGGCTATGTCCCCGCCACCGCGATGCAGCTTGGACGGTTGCCGTTCCAACGCGGTGACCGCATGCCGCCGGAGTTCGTGGCCCGAAGGCGCGGGAAAGGGCCGCAACAATACGCGCGGCGCTGGAAGGCTGACGGCACCGGCCACGGCAGGCACATTAAGGAAGCCCAATGACCGACATCACCCACACCCCCGCATGGCAGAAGGCGGTGGATGCCGCTGAGGATGAGTTCTTCGGCGATGGCGTAGCGCATGGTGATGAGGAAAGTCCCATCGTCGCAGCTCTAAAGGCGGCCCTTCCACACATCCTCGCAGCCCTGACCGAGAGCGCGGAGCCGCTGCTAGAAGGCGGTATCCCCCGCGTGCTATGCCGACAGCACGGCACTGGTCAGTGCGCACCCATTTGCCTAAGCCATATGTCCACAACGACAACCAGCGGCAAGTGCCCAGAGGCTCCACGGATTTGGCATCGGCAAACAGTCGCTATCTACGAGGCCGTCGTCGCCCCTCTCCAGGCCCGCATACAGGCGCTGGAAGATGAGCACAACGGCGGCGCAACTCTCAACGCGGCCATCGCCCCGCTGAAGTCGCGCATACAGGCGCTGGAGGCGGAGCGGGGTCAACAAGCGAACGCCTATCTTCGCCTCTGTAATTCCGTTGCGCATCAAGGCGCGGAAATCTCTGATCTAGAAGTTGCGCTGAAAGAAGCCGAGCGCCAGCGGGACGCCGCTATCGAGGCGCTAGAAGAGTCTCAGTGGGGGTGCGACGGCCTTTGCCCCGCTTGTGGCGAAACTACTGATGACGGGCACGCCCCCGATTGCCCTATCGGCCGCGCCCTCTCCGCATCCGAGCCCGCCCCGAGGACTGAAGACTGGGATTTGGAATGCTGCGGATGTGGGGCCAAAGCTAAGTCACCTGCACCGTTTCATCATCGGGCGGATTGTCCGGTTGCCCCGCGCGATAGCTCCGCGCCGGGGGAGGCGGGCTATTCAATGGACAGTGCCCCGAAAGATCACCCCATCTTGGCATACTGCGATCATGAGGCCGATCCGTTTGAACAAGGAAAGACCGCAGACGGCCGAACGATCCTGACGCTTTACGCTGCGCACGCCGAAGGCATGGGCTTTGCCCCGACAGGCTTCCATATCATCGAATGGGGTGGCGCTTTCGATGACAGCACTTGGGAATACCCAGACCAAGCGAACTTGCCTGATTGGTGGTTTGTCGCCGGATCGGAATGGGAAACAGCCGCAAATCCTGTCCGGTGGTGGCCGCTTCCCGCGCCCCAGCCCGCCGCCAGCACTGAGGGAGGTGTGGAATGAGCATGCACACGCCTGGACCCTGGAACATCTCCGGCATGTCCATGAACGATGGCTCGATCAGCATCGGGCATGCCGAATACCGCATCGTCATCGCCTATGTGACCAATGCGGCGTCGCTGGGGGATTTCGTAGCGGCGGCAATGCGCGGCAGGCGCGACTTCGGAGCGCCGGATACCGCTAAGGCGCAGTGGGCGAATGCTCGCCTGATCGCCGCCGCGCCGGACCTCCTGGCTGCGCTGATTGCCGTACATCAGCCCTACGAAACGCTGACGCAAGACGCCCTAGAAGCCGGAATCCTCATGGAGTTCGGGCCACCGAAGCCGGAGAAGGGCGCTGCGCTGCTGTTGGCGCGCGCCGCCATTACCAAAGCCACCACACCGGCCGGGGCGGAGCGGGATGAGTAAGGCCGTCACGCCCACCGACGACGATTACGACGATATGCACCACGCGCTCGGCCGGCCGCGCTCAGCCAACGCTGAGACGTACCGAAACCATTACGTCATCGAGGATGGCAGTCCGATCGCCAAGCGGTTCGACGCGCTCGGATGGTGGGATTTTGTTCGCCGGATAAACGACGGGCGCGACGCGGTTTATTGCGTCAACGGAGCCGGGAAAAACGCGCTCGGACACTGGCTGAACCGCCGCGCCCCCGAAACACGTGATGGAGGGGAGCAGTAATGGACCAGTTTGGCCTCGATCTTGGAACACCGCCTATCGCCCCGGCGGCCGCGCGCCGCCTCGATATCACGCTCGGCCGCGTTCGGGCGCTGATTAGTGGAATGAGCGAAGAGCAATTTCGCAAGGTCGATGGACAGTCGTGGTGGCTCGATCTGATCGAGATGTTTTGGCTCCGCGAGATGGAGGCAGACGAAGAAAAGATGCTTGGCCGGCCACGTCCGGGAGGTGGGCTCGCGGACGCCTATGACCGGTTGATCGAGCCCGGCGAAGATGCAGTCAAAGCCCTCCTAAAGACATTTCGATCCGTTTATGACCGCGCCGCTCTCGGCCAGGACGGGCGTTGAGGGGCGAGTAAGGGATGACTTCGCTATCTCCATGCCGCCGCTGCCATCGTCGCGCCGACTGTGAAATCAGGGAGCGCACGCTGGCATCGCTTCGTGGCCTCGGCATTACCAAGGCCAATCTGCGCTGCGCCATTCCAGAGCATGATTTCCCGGTCGGATCGCACGTCCGTGTCCAGGCATTCGAGTTGGTCGAGGGCGGCTATTGGGATGAGGGCTGGCGACGAAATGACATCGTGCGGTTGGGCACGGTAACGGGCTGGCACGGCAAGAAGGCGACCGTCTGCCTGGATATGGGCCAAGAAATCGCGCTTCCAGAAGCGGAAGGCCGGCCGCCGATCTTTTTCCTACATGCGGAGCCGGATCGCCTGACGCTATCCGACGACACCGTCGTCGCACTCTGCCGGTGCGGCAGTCTGCCGAAATCGCGATGCGAAGCTGGCGAATTCCCTGCTGATCGGCACGGCAATCCATGGGGCTGCCAACGGTTGCAGGAGGAGTATTGGGAGTGCGAACTCGCGCCTCTCGCCCCCACCGAGGAGGCGTAAGCGTGAGCAAGGCTATTCACCTGATCTTCGCCGTCAGCACCGCAGGGGTATGGTTCAGCACGATCGAGAGGGCGATAGACAGCTTCGGATGGCCGCCCTTTTGGTCTGCCGTGGCGTTCTGCGCCGAAAGCCTCTGCGCCGTCTACATCGGCTTCCTGATCTATCGCGGTGCGGAGGCGTAGCGTGGGGAGGGAGGGCAGCATCGATGTGGGCGAGCGGCTTCTGACCGTCTCGGACGTGATGCGTCGGCTCCCCGGTGCCAGTGAGCGCAAGGTCCGCGCCATGGCCCGCAAAGCCGGTTGCTGTCGGATTGTCGGTCGCGCCATGCTGTTCAGCGAAGAGGACTTCGCCACGCTTCTACAGGTCGCCAAATGCCCCTCAAGCTCTACAAGCGGAAAGACCGTCCTAGCTGGTCGCTACGCGGCACCGTCGGCGGACAAAGAATTGAAGAGAGCACTGGCACGACTGACCGAAAGATCGCCGAAGAAATCCGCATCATCCGAGAACGCGAACTCCAACGTGCGCGCGTTTTCGGTCCGACGGCAACCGTAACCTGGGCTGAAGCTGTGAATATCTACCTCGACACCGGCAAGAAGGGGCGCTTCCTGGAGCCGCTGTCGCGCCATTTCGGCACGACGCTGTTGGCGGACATCAATCATGCGGCCGTCCTGCGTGCGGCAAAGGTCCTTTATCCTGGCGCGGCACCGGCAACCATCAACCGCCAGGTCATTACCCCTGTCACGGCCGTCATGAGCATCGCCGCGAAGAACGGGCTATGCCCGAAGCCACAATTTGAGCGTCCGAAGAGCGGGCCGCGATCTCGGCGTGTCGCCGCGACCGCAGATTGGCTCGCCGATTTCGTGAGCCATGCGGACGCACGGCTTGGCGCATTGGCGACCTTCATGGCTTTCACGGGCGTTCGGATCAGCAATGTCGTTGACCTGGAATGGAAGGACGTGAATCTCCAAGAAGGCTATGCCTCAATCGAGATGACCAAGAACGGCGAGCCGCACCAAGTGGCGCTCGCCGATACCGTCGTGTCGGCCCTGGCGAACCTCCCAGATCGGGAGGGGCGTATCTTTGGCTGGCAGCACCGCTGGTCGGTCTACAAGCCCTGGCAGGCGTGCTGCAAGGCCGCTGGCATCGCCTATATTCCGCCCCATCAGGCGGGACGGCACACGTTCGCAAGCTGGCTGCTGGCCGACGGCCATTCGCTCAAGGTCGTCGCCGACGCTGGAGGATGGAAGAGCATTCAGTTGGTCGCGCAGACCTACGGGCACCTGGAACGCGACCACATCGACAACGCCGTCCGCAATCTGGGTCGCCATAGGGACACGGCGAAGGCACGCACAAAGAAATCAACGGCTTAGTTGTGGTAAAACAGAATTACCAAGGGAGTGCTCTACCCCTGAGCTACGTGGGCGGCGGGCTCGACATAGCGCGGAATCGGCCGGCGCGGCAAGCGGGCTTGGGCGGCGGCGTTTGATCCGGCATGATGCGCCCCTCTATCCTGCATTCTGCTTCCGTCACTTTTCCCGAGACGCCCATGACCGAGGACCGTTGCGCCCCGCCGAATCCGGCCGCCAAGGCCGCGGCCCGCGCGGCGTGGCGGGATCGGCTGGCGGCGGAATTGCGCGCCAACCTGCGCCGGCGCAAGGCGCAGGACCGGGCGCGCGCCGCGCCCGACCCGGCGGACATGACGGATCGGGCGCCGCCGGTCGGAACCGAGCCCGAGGGCTGACCACATCGCGTTCGCCCGTTGTCCGGCGGGCCCGGCTCGGCTAGAACTCGGCGCTTCATCCGCATCCCGGACGAGAGCCGCATGGGCATTCTGCCAGACCACTGGATCCGCGAGCAGGCGCAACGCCACGGCATGATCGAGCCGTTCGTCGAATCGCTGCGCCGGCAGGGGGTGATCTCCTACGGCCTGTCGTCCTACGGCTACGACGCGCGCGTCGCCGACGAGTTCAAGATCTTCACCAATGTCGACAGCGCGGTGGTCGATCCGAAGAACTTCTCGGATCAGAGCTTCGTCGACCGTAAGCAGGACGTCTGCGTCATCCCGCCCAATTCGTTCGCGCTGGCGCGCACGGTCGAGTATTTCCGCATCCCGCGCGACGTGCTGGTCATCTGCCTCGGCAAGTCGACCTATGCGCGCTGCGGCATCATCGTCAACGTGACGCCGCTGGAGCCCGAATGGGAGGGCTTCGTCACCCTCGAATTCTCGAATACCACGCCGCTGCCAGCGCGCGTCTACGCCAACGAGGGCGCGTGCCAGTTCCTGTTCCTCCGGGCGGAGGAGGTGTGCGAGGTCTCGTACCGGGACCGCGGCGGCAAGTACATGGCGCAACAGGGCGTGACCCTGCCGAAGCTGTAGCGGCGATGGACCGGCTGGTCATCCGCGGCGGTCGCCCGCTCGAGGGTCGCATCCGCATCTCTGGCGCCAAGAATGCAGCGCTGCCGCTGATGGTCGCCAGCCTGCTGATCGACGACCCGCTCATCCTGGACAACGTGCCCGACCTTGCCGACATCGCCACGCTGGAGGCGCTGCTCGGTACCCTCGGCGTCGCCTGCGAGGATATTCCCGGCGACGGCCGCGGCCGTACCCTGCGGCTCCAGGCCGACGCGACCGGCAACACCGTCGCGCCCTATGACCTGGTGCGCCGCATGCGCGCCAGCGTGCTCGTCCTCGGGCCTCTGGTGGCGCGGCGCGGGCAGGCGCGCGTCTCCCTGCCTGGCGGCTGCGCGATCGGCCCACGCCCGGTGGATTTGCATCTTTCGGGGCTGGAGCAGATGGGCGCGCATATCGTGCTCGACGAGGGCTACATCCAGGCCAGCGCGCCGGGCGGTCTCAAGGGTGCGCTGATCCGCTTTCCCTTCGTCTCAGTCGGCGCGACCGAGAACCTACTGATGGCCGCCACCTTGGCCGACGGCGACACGGTGCTGGAGAACGCGGCGCAGGAGCCGGAGATCGGCGATCTCGCTCGCTGCCTCGTGGCCATGGGTGCGCGCATTTCCGGCATCGGCAGTGCGCGCCTCGAAATCCACGGCGTCGGCCGTCTGCATGAGGCGCGCCACGCCGTCGTACCAGACCGGATCGAGACCGGCACCCACGCGCTGGCCGCGGCGATCACCGGCGGCGACCTCGAGCTGGAGGACACTTCGGCCGACCTGATCGGCGCGTTGGTCGGCGCGCTGGGGGCCGCCGGCGTTACCGTGACCGCGACGCCGCGCGGCATGCGCGTGCGCCGGACCGACGGGCGGCTTCTGGGCGTTGACGTGATGACGGAACCCTATCCGGGGTTCCCGACCGACCTGCAGGCGCAATTCATGGCGCTGATGACGGTGGCCGAGGGCGCGTCCATGCTGACCGAGACGATCTTCGAGAATCGCTTCATGCACGTGCCGGAACTGCGCCGGCTCGGCGCCAACATCAACGTGCACGGAGCGAGCGCGCTGGTGCGCGGGGTGCCCAGGCTCCTGGGCGCGCCGGTCATGGCGACCGACCTGCGCGCCTCGGTCAGCCTCGTGCTCGCCGCCCTGGCGGCCGAGGGCGAGACCGTCCTGCGCCGGATCTATCACCTCGACCGCGGCTATGAGCGGCTGGAGGCCAAGCTCGCGGCCTGCGGCGCCGACATCCGCCGCGAGGCGGAGTAGTGCGATGGCCGACCCGTCCAGGCCCGGTCGGCGGTTGCGGCTGCGCGCGGAGGACAACGAAGACCTCGCGGTGATCGCCGCCGTGCTGCAGGACGCGGTGGTGCGAATCGGCGACCTGGCCTTTCTTCCCAGCCGCCGGCAATTCGTCGGCCTGTTCACCCGTTTCTGCTGGGAGGCGGTGTCGCCCGCCGCGCCCGACCGTTTCATCCGCGTCCGGACGGGACTGTATTTCGATACCGTCCGCGCGGTTCGCACGCGCGACGTGCCGCAGGACCGGCCCGATACCGTGCTGTCGCTGCTGACGCTCCATGCCGAGCCGACGGCGGAGGGCGTCGCGCTTGATTTCATGTTTTCGGGCGGAGGTGAAATCCGCATCGAGGCCGAGTGCATCGACGCCCATCTCTCGGATTTCGGCCAGTCGTGGTACACGCGGCATCGTCCAAGCCATTCCGGCGACGCAACCGCGGGGTCCTAGGCCGCCATGCCGCTCAGGCTCGATCAAACCGACGACGGCTTCGAGGCTGCCTTCGACGCGCTCTTGACCATGAAGCGCGAGGTGTCGGTCGAGGTTGAGCAGGCCGTTGCCGCCATTATCGACGCCGTGCGCCGCCGCGGCGATGCCGCCTTGCTCGACTATACGGCGCGGTTCGACGGCGTCGCGCTGAACGCGGCCGACCTGCGGGTCGCGCCGACCGAGATCGCGGCGGCAGAGGCGCGTTGCGCGCCGGGCGTGGTGGCGGCGCTGGCCCTCGCCGCCGACCGGATCGAGGCGTTTCATCGCCGCCAGCTTCCGGCCGACGAGCGGTTCACGGATTCGGCGGGGATCGAGCTCGGCCACCGTTGGACGCCGGTCGCCGCCGCTGGCCTCTACGTGCCGGGTGGGGCGGCGAGCTATCCGAGCTCGGTGCTGATGAATGCGATCCCGGCGCGCGTCGCCGGCGTGCCGCGGCTGGTCATGACCGTGCCGATGCGCGAGGGCGCGATCAGCCCGCTGGTGCTGACGGCGGCGAAGCTCGCGGGGATCACGGAGATCTATCGGGTCGGCGGCGCCCAGGCGGTGGGGGCGCTCGCCTTCGGCACCGCGACGATCCGGCCGGTCGACAAGGTGGTCGGGCCCGGCAACGCCTATGTCGCGGCCGCCAAGCGCCAGGTGTTCGGCACCGTGGGCATCGACATGATCGCCGGCCCGTCCGAAATCCTGGTTGTGGCCGATTCCGACAACGATCCGGCCTGGATCGCCGCCGACCTGCTGTCGCAGGCCGAGCACGACGCGTCCGCCCAGTC
>JBDZUN010000128.1:0-10005 GCA_040255145.1 Hyphomicrobiales bacterium
GACCGTGCCCTTGTTGGCGAGCAGGCCGTAGATCACGTCGATGTAATCGAACATCGACTTCAGCGTCACCGCCCCCTGGCCCATCGTGCGGCGCGCGGTATAGCCGGTGCCGATGCCGAAATCGACGCGGCCCGGCGCCAGCTTGTTGATCGAGGCCAGTGCGGTGGCGGCCACCGGCGCGATGCGGTTCGACGGCACCAGCACGCCGGAGCCGAGGCGGATGCGCTTCGTCGCCTTGGCGGCCAGCGCCATGCCGACGAACAGGTCGGCATAGAGCATCTGCGAATCGTAGAGCCAGGCAGAGTGGAAGCCGAGGCGCTCCGCCTCCTGCACGATCTCCGACGGGTCCGACGGCGTCGGCAGCGAAATCCCGATTTCCATGAAGGCTCCTGTCCCTGTTGCGGCTTTGCGTGAGGTTTCGGCGCGATTGTGCCGATTTGGCCGGGCGGTTCAATCGCCCACGTCAACGCTTCGGACGCGAACGATTCCGCCGCCTCAGCCCGCCGCCGGCAGCGCCACCTCGGCCAGGGCGGCGCGCAGCTCGGGGATGCCCGCCCCGGTCTCGGACGAGGTGATCAGCGTCTCGGGATGGGCTGCGACGTGACGCCGGGCGACCGCGACGGTGCGGGCCAGGCATTCGTCCAGCGCCGCCGCGGCCGGCTTGTCGGCCTTGGTCAGCACCAGTTGGTAGGACACCGCCGCGTCGTCCAGCATCGCCATGATCTGCCCGTCCGACGGCTTCGGGCCGTGGCGCGAGTCGATCAGCAGCAGCACCCGGCGCAGGCTGGGCCGCCCGCGCAGATAGGCGCGGATCAGGCGCGTCCACGCCTCGACCTTGGGCTTCGGCGCCTCGGCGAAGCCGTAGCCGGGCAGGTCGGCGAGGCGCAGCCGGCCGCCGCCCAGGTCGAAGAAGTTGATTTCCTGCGTCCGGCCCGGCGTGTTGGAGGTGCGGGCCAGCGCACGCCGGCCGGTCAGCGCGTTGAGCAGGCTCGACTTGCCGACATTCGAGCGGCCGGCGAAGGCGATCTCCGGCAGGTCGCCCTCGGGCAGGTGGGCAAGCGCCGCCGCCCCGCGCAGGAACGTGCAGGGCTGCGCGAACAGGAGCCGGCCGGCCTCGATCGGCGCCGGCCCGGCCTCCGGCCCGCTCAGCTGCGCGCCGGCGTCGGCGCCGTGCCGTGCTTCCGCATGATCAGCCATTGCTGCACGATCGAAAGCGAGTTGTTCCAGGTCCAGTAGATCACCAATCCGGCCGGGAAGCTCGCCAGCAGGAAGGTGAAGAAGATCGGCATCAGCATGAACAGGCGCTGCTGCATCGGGTCCTGGGGCGCCGGGTTGAGCTTCTGCTGCAGGAACATGCTGATGCCCATCAGGATCGCCCAGATACCGAGGTGCAGAACCGCCGGCGGGTTCCATTGGATCAGCCCGAACAAGGTGAACAGGTTGGTCGGGTCGGGCGCCGCCAGGTCGTGGATCCAGCCGAAGAACGGCTGGTGGCGCATCTCGATCGTGACGTACAACACCTTGTACAGCGCGAAGAACACCGGGATCTGGATCAGCATCGGCAGGCAGCCGGCCACCGGATTGACCTTCTGCGTCTTGTACAGGCTCATCAATTCCTGCTGCTGCCGGACCTTGTCCTCCTTGTAGGCCTCGCGGATGCGCTGCATTTCCGGTTGCAGCGCCTTCATCCGGCTCATCGCGGCATAGGAGCGGTTGGCCAGCGGGAAGAAGATCATCTTGATCAGCACGGTCAGCATCAGGATCGCGATGCCGAAATTGCCGGTCAGGTGGAAAAAGGTGTCCAGCAGCTTGAAGACCGGCTTGGTCAGGAAATAGAACCAGCCCCAGTCGATCGCCCGGTCGAACAGGACGATGTTCCCCTTGTCGTGGTACTGGTCGATGATGTCGACCACCTTGGCGCCAGCGAACAGCCGGTCGCTGATCTCGATCTGGCCGCCGGCCGGCACCGTGACCGGATCGCGCATGTAGTCGACCTGATAGCGGTCTTCCCCGCCCGACTTGGTGTCGAGGAACCGGCCGGTCATCGGCTGCAACTGGTCGGGGATCAGCGAGACCAGCCAGTATTTGTCGGTGATGCCGAGCCATCCGCCGGTGCTGGTGTAGCGGATGTCGTGCTTCTTCTGCACGTCCTTGTACTCGAGTTCATCGAGCTTGCCGTCGAACACGCCGATCGGACCTTCGTGCAGCAGATAATAGTGCTTGCCGGGCGGGGTGCCGCGCCGGCTGATCAGCCCGAACGGTCGCAGGCTGGCGGGCTGGCCACCGGTGTTCACCACCCGCTGGGTGACCGTGAACATGTAGTTTTCATCGACCGCGAACGTGCGCTCGAAGCGCAGGCCGTGGCCGTTGTCCCAGGTCAGCGTCACCGGATGGCCGACCTTGAGCGGGCCGGGCTGCTCGACCCGCCACACCGCGTCGGCGCCGGGGACCGGCACGTCGGCGCCGGCCGGCACCCAGCCGAAATTGACGTAATAGGCATCGGCGACGCCGGGCGGCGACAATAGCTGGATGATCGGGCTGTTCGGGTCGACGGTCTGCTGGAACTTGCGCAGGCTGAGGTCGTCGATCCGCCCGCCGGTCAGCGCGATCGAGCCCTCCAGGCTGGGCGTGTCGATCGCGACCCGCGCCGAACGCTTCAGTACCTCATCGCGCGGCGCGACCGATTTCTCGCTCACCGCCGGCGGGGCGGTGCCGGCATTGGACGCCGGCGCCTCGGTCTCGGCCTTCGGCGCCTGCGCCGTGTCGGCGCCGCCCTCGGTCTTCGCCTGCTGCTGCGCGGTGTGCTGCTGGGACTGGAGCTGGGCCTGGTGCTGATGGTTCAACCGCGGCCCCATGATCGCGTACCAGCCGAACAGCACCACGGCGCACAGCACGATCGCGACGATCAGGTTCCGGTTGTTGTCGGCCATGGGCCTCGTTCTCCATCCCGCCGCGGCGGTATCACGAATTCCGCCCGGCCGGGGCCGGCGGGCACGGCGGTACGGGATCGAAGCCGCCGCCGCCGCCCAGGAAGCGGACCGGGTGGCAGCGCAGCAGCCGGCGCAGCGCGAGCCACGATCCTTTCAGCGCGCCGTGGCGCTCCAGCGCCTCGATCGCATAGGCCGAGCAGGTCGGCAGGTAGCGGCACGACGGCGGCAGCAGCGGCGACAGCGTCACCTGGTACAGCCGCACGGCGCCCCGCAACGCCCGCGCCGCGAATCCGATGCGCCTCATGGTCGCGGCGCCCGCCTGCGCGCCCGGTGCACGTCCTCGACCGCGCGGCACAGGTCGTCGACGAGCGCAGCATAGGCGCGCGTCAGGGTGCCCGCCCGCGCCACCAGCACGTAGTCGTGTCCCGGCCGCGCCGCGCCCGGCAGCACCGATGCGGCGGCGGCGCGCAGGCGCCGGCGGGCCCGGTTGCGCGTCACCGCGTTGCCGATCTTGCGAGTCGCCGTGAATCCGATCCGCACCGGAACGCCGGAATCGCCGTCAGGCATCGGGCGCGCCTGCAGCACCAGGCCCGGCTTCGCCGCGCGCACGCCACCCGCCACGCGCAGGAAGTCGCGCCGACGCTTCAATCGGGCTAACGAAAGGCGCGGCGCCGGCCCTGCATCCGCCGGCATCGCGTTCAGGCCGACAGGTTCTTCCGCCCCTTGGCGCGGCGCCGGTTCAGGATCAACCGGCCGGCCTTGGTCGCCATGCGCGCGCGAAAGCCGTGCCGGCGCTTGCGCACCAGGGCGCTCGGTTGATAGGTCCGCTTCACGTAAAGTCTCCTCGACGGGCGATGGGGCAACGGAGCCCGGCTGTATAGAGGCCGGGCCTGTGCAAGTCAATTCGCTGCCGGAATCGCGCGCCGCCACAATGGTCCCCGTTCAGCTTGTTTGCGGCTCGGCCAGGCGCGGCAGCGGGGTTTCCGGCCGCGCGCCGAAATGGCCGATCACCTCCGCCGCCGCCAGGCTGCCGAGGCGGCCGCATTCCGCCAGGCCGCGGCCCCGGACCAGGCCGTAGAGGAAGCCCGCGGCATATTGGTCGCCGGCCCCGGTGGTGTCGACGACCCGCGGCGCCGGCGCAGCGTCGATCGTGTGGGCCTCGTCGCCGCCGACCACGACCGAGCCCTTCTCCGAGCGGGTCAGCGCCGCGATACGGCAGCGCCCGCGCACGGCCGCCGCCGCCGCGTCGAAGTCCGCGGTCTGGAACAGGCTCGTGATCTCGGCTTCGTTGGCGAACAGGATATCGACCTCGTTTTCGATCAGGCGCAGGAAGTCGTCGCGGTGCCGTTCGACGCAGAACGGGTCCGACAGCGACAGCGCGACCTCGCGCCCGGCCTCGTGCGCGATGCGCGCCGCCTTCAGGAACGCCGCCTTGGCCGGCGGCTGATCCCACAGATAGCCTTCCAGATAGGTGATGCGGGCGGCGCGTACCACCGGCTCGGACACTTCGTCCGGACCGAGATCGACGCTGGCGCCGAGATAAGTGCTCATGGTGCGTTGGGCGTCCGGCGTCACCAGCACCAGGCAGCGCGCCGTCGCCGGGCCGTCCTGGGCGCGCGGCGTATCGAAGGCGACGCCCAGCGCGCCGATGTCGTGCGCGAAGATGCCGCCCAGCGGATCGTCCTTGATGCGTCCGATGAACGCGGTGCGCGCGCCGGCGCCGGCGAGGCCGGCGATCGAATTGGCGCAGGAGCCGCCCGACGCCTCGATCCCCGGCCCCATCGCGGCATAGAGCGTCTCGGCCCGGCTTTCGTCGATCAGCGCCATCGTGCCCTTCACCAGGCCGTGCGCGGCCAGGAAGCGGTCGTCCGTCTGCGCCAGGACATCGACGATCGCGTTGCCGATGCCGAGCACGTCGAAGCCGTTTGCGTCCACCCCGGTCTCCTCATTTTTGCGCGGGCGGAGTATAGGGAAGGCGCCCCACACGGCAATGGACGATGCTGATCAACGCCCTCCGGAAGGCCCTGCGGCAGGTTTCCGACCCACGCTTCCGGTCGGTGCTGCTGCGCGCGGTCGCGTTCACCCTGGCGCTCTACGTGGTGCTGGGCTGGGGCGCATGGCAGGGGATCGGGGCGCTGGCCGGCCTGGTCACCGCCGGCTGGCTGCACAGCCTGATCGCGGTCGCGCTCGGCCTCGGCGCGGCGCTGCTCGCCGTCTGGCTGGCGGTGCCGATCGCGGCCTTGTTCGTCGGCCTGTTCCTGGACGAGGTGGCCGAGGCGGTGGAGCGGCGGCACTATCCGCCGCCGGGCAAGGCGCTGTCGATCCTGGGCGGCCTGCTGATGGCCCTGCGCTTCCTGGCGATCGTCGTCGCGGTCAACCTGCTGTTCCTGCCGGTCTACCTGTTCGTGCCCGGCCCCAACGCCATCCTGTTCTATGCGGTCAACGCCTACCTGATCGGCCGCGAATATTTCGAGATGATCGGCGCCCGCCACGCCCCGCTGGCCGAGGTGCGCGCCCTGCGCCGGCGCCGCGCCGGCACGGTGTTCCTGGCCGGCCTGGTCATCGCGCTGCCGCTCAGCGTGCCGGTGCTGAACCTGGTCGTGCCGATCCTGGGCACCGCCTTCATGGTGCACGTCTACAAGGCCCTGGCGGGGCCGAAGCCGCCGCCGGTGGTCGCCGGGCGCTTGGCGCGGGCCGCGTCGGTTTGACGCGACCGGCACCATCGGCAAAGCTCATCCCAAACAAGGACCACAGGGGAGCGGAAGGATGGACAAGCTACGGTTCGCCGGCATGGCGGCGATCGGCGTGGTAGCGGTTTTCGCGGGCAACGCGGCGCGGGCCCAGGCCACGCACGACGCCGCTAACGCTCCCGGCGCGATGCAGCACATGGTCCTGATCAAGGAAGACGATCACATCCAGTACAAGCCCGCCTTCCCGACCCTGCCCAAGGGCATGGACATGGCCGTCCTGTCCGGCGACCCCGCCAAGGCGGGCGAGCCGTTCACCCTGCGCGTCACCGTGCCGAAGCATTTCGTCATCGCGCCGCACAGCCATCCGACCACGGAAACCCTGACGGTGATCGACGGCGAAATCTGGCACGGCGTCGGCGCGACGGTCGACAAGACCAAGGGTCAGGAGCTTGAAGAGGGCGGCTTCGCCTTCGTGCCGGCCAACACCGTCCATTATCTGTGGACCAAGGGCGACAAGACGGTGCTCCAGGTCAACGGCACCGGGCCGTTCCAAGTGCTGTGGGCCAACCCGGCCGACGACCCCAAGAACACGAAGTAGCCGGCCGGATGGAATCCATTTACCGTCATTGCGACCGCGAGCATCGCGAAGCGGGAAGCAATCTTGGCTGAACCTCAGCCTGGATTGCTTCGTCGCCTTCGCTCCTCGCAATGACGCGGGATTTCGCCTCGCCCCGAAGCAGGGGAGGAAGCGGCCGCTACAGCGCTTCGGTCTTGGCCTCATAGCGGCAGATGTCGGCGATCGGGCAGACCGGGCATTGCGGCCGGCGCGCCATGCAGACATAGCGGCCGTGCAGGATCAGCCAGTGGTGGGCGTCGCGCTTGTATTCCTCGGGCACGACCGCCTCCAGGATGTCGCCGACCGCCTCCGGCGTCTTGCCGGGGGCGAGGCCGGTGCGGTTCGAGACCCGGAAGATATGCGTATCGACCGCGATCACCGGCTCGCCGAACGCGGTGTTCAGGACGACCTTGGCCGTCTTGCGCCCGACCCCCGGCAGGCGCTGCAGCGCGTCTGCGTCGCGCGGCACCTCGCCGCCGTGCTCCGCGATCAGAATGCGCGACAGCACGATGACGTTGCGGGTCTTGGCACGATAGAGGCCGATCTTGCGCAGATAGGGCTCCAGCCCCTCTTCGCCCAGCGCGACCATCCTGGCCGGGGTATTGGCGACCGGATAGAGCGCCGCGGTGGCCTGGTTGACGCTCTTGTCGGTCGCCTGCGCCGACAGCACGACCGAGACCAGCAGGGTGTACGGGTCGGTATAGTCCAGCTCGCTGCGCGGATCGGGGCGGAGCGCCTTCAGCCGCGCGAACAGGTCCGCGATCGCGTCCGGCGCGAGCAGCGAGCCGTCGGCCGGCGCGGGCTTTCCGACCTTTCGGGCCGCCCGGCCTGCCGGCTTCTTCGTTCGAGGCTTCGGCCGCGCCGCCTCAGCGGTTGGTGAACGCGGGCTTGCGCTTCTCGGCAAAGGCGGCCATCCCTTCCTTCTGGTCCTGGGTGGCGAACAGCGAGTGGAACACCCGCCGCTCGAACCGGACGCCCTCGCTCAGGGTCGTCTCATAGGCGCGGTTGACCGATTCCTTGGCGACCATCACGGCCGGGCGCGACAGGCCGGCGATCTTGGTCGCGACCTTCAGCGCCTCGTCGATCAGCCCGGCGGCCGGCACGACGCGGCTGACCAGCCCGACGCGCTCGGCTTCGGCTGCGTCCATCATGCGCGCGGTCAGGCACATCTCCATCGCCTTCGACTTGCCGGCGAAGCGGGTCAGGCGCTGGGTGCCGCCGGCGCCCGGAATGGTGCCCAGGTTGATCTCCGGCTGGCCGAACTTGGCGGTGTCGGCCGCCAGGATGAAGTCGCACATCATCGCCAGCTCGCAGCCGCCGCCCAGCGCATAGCCCGCGACCGCGGCGATCACCGGCTTGCGGCAGCGCGTCACGCGCTCCCAGTTCGCGGTGATGAAGTCCTCCATGAAGGCGTCCATGTAGGACTTCGACTGCATCTCCTTGATATCGGCGCCGGCGGCGAACGCCTTCTCGCTGCCGGTGATGACGGCGCAGCCCTGGCCCTGGTCCGCCTCGTAGGCGTCGAGCGCGTGGGTCAGTTCGTCGGCAAGCTGCTTGTTGAGGGCGTTCAGCGCCTCGGGCCGGTTCAGCCGGATCAGCGTCACCGGGCCGTGCGTCTCGACGATGATGGCCTTGTAGTCCATGTCCCCTCCTGTCCGGGCTGCGTGCGGTTGGTCACGGATATACAGGCCCGCGCCGCGCGCGGGAACGGCCAATGACCGCGGCCGCGCCCGCGCGGGGCCATATCCGCCTCACATATGGATCGGGCGTCCGTCGACGGCGAGCGCGGCTTCCTTGATGCCTTCGCTGAGCGTCGGGTGGGCGTGGCAGGTACGCGCGATGTCCTCGGCCGACGCCCCGAACTCGATCGCTAGCGTCACCTCGCCGACCAGATTGCCGACATCCGGCCCGATCATGTGCACGCCCAGCACCCGGTCGGTGCGCTTGTCGGCCAGGATCTTGATGAAGCCTTCCGTCTCGTGATTGATGCGCGCGCGCGGTACGGCGGTGAACGGGAACTTGCCGGCCCGGTATTCGGTGCCGGCGGCCTTCAGCTCCTCCTCGGTCGCGCCGACGCTGGCCACCTCCGGCCGCGTGTAGACCACCGCCGGGATCGCCGAATAATTGATCTCCGACGCCTGCCCGGCCAGCCGCTCGGCCAGCGCGGCGCCCTCCTCCATCGCCTTGTGCGCCAGCATCGGGCCGGCGACGACGTCGCCGACGGCGTAGACGCCGTCCACGTTGGTGCGCCAGTGCGCGTCGACCACGATCCGCTTCTTGTCGTCCAGGCGGACGCCCGCCTCCTCCAGGCCCAGTCCCTCCGTGAACGGACGGCGGCCGATGGCGACCAGCACCACGTCGGTCTCCACCGTCTCGGCCGCGCCGCCCTTGGCCGGCTCCAGCGTGACGGCCAGCGCCTTGCCCTTGGGCGCGACGGCAGTGACCTTGGTCGACAGCTTGAACGCGAAGCCCTGCTTGGTCAGGGTACGCTGGAATTGCCTGGCGACCTCGCCGTCCAGGCCGGGGGTGATGCGATCCAGGAACTCGACAACCGTGACCTCGGACCCGAGCCGCCGCCAGACCGAGCCCATCTCCAGGCCGATATAGCCGGCGCCGACCACCAGCAGGCGCTTCGGCACCTGCGCCAGGCTGAGCGCGCCGGTGGAGGAGACGATCCGCTCCTCGTCGATCGCGACGCCGGGCAGCGGCGCCACGTCCGAGCCGGTGGCGATCACGATGGCCTTGGCGGCGAACTCGGTCGCCCCGCCGTCGCCGTCGGTGACGACCACCTTGCCCGGCGCGGCGACGCGGCCGGTGCCGACCAGATAGTCGACCTTGTTCTTGCGGAACAGGAACTCGACGCCCTTGGTCAGGTCGGTCACCGACTTGTCCTTCTGCGCCATCATGGCCGGCAGATCGACCGACACCTTGCCGGTCTTGATGCCGAAGCCGGCGAATTGGTTCGTCGCGCTGTCGAACAGCTCGGATGCGTGCAGCAGCGCCTTGGACGGGATGCAGCCGACATTGAGGCAGGTGCCGCCCAGCGCGCCGCGCTTCTCGACGCACGCGACCTTCATGCCGAGCTGCGCCGCCCGGATCGCGCAGACATAGCCGCCCGGTCCGCCGCCGATCACCACCACGTCGTAGCTGCCGCCCATTTGCTGTCCGCCTTCCGTTCCGTGTCGTCCGCGCAATCGTGCGGGCCGCCTGGGGATGCGCCCGCGCGAACGCGACCCAAGCCTTCCGCCATCGGCCATCGAATCCCCGCCGGGAACCCTAGCGCAGATCGCCCCGGACCGGACAGCCCGCCGCCCGCCGCCTTACCGGCTGCCGATCGCCGCCGGGTCGAACGGCGTCGTCTGGTAGATCTGGTTGATCCAGTTGCCGAACAGCAGGTGGGCGTGGCTGCGCCAGCGGTTCTGGGGCGGCCGGGCGGGGTCGTCCTGCGGGAAATAGCCGCGCGGCAACGCGGTCTGCTTGTCGGTGGCGAGGTCGCGGAAATATTCCTCGGCCAGCGAATTCGTGTCGTATTCGATGTGGTTGAACATGTGGAGCGACCGGTTACCCGGATCCTCCAGCAGGCAAAGCCCCGCCTCGTCCGATTCCATCAGCACCGTCATGCCGCTGTCCGCCGGGATCTCGTCGCGCCGCATCTCGGTCCAGCGCGAGACCGGGATCGAGAAGTCGTCCGAGAACCCGCGCAGGTAGGGCGAGGCCGATTCGAGGATGCGGTGGCGGTAGACGCCGAACACTTTCTGGGCGAGCTGAT
>JBDZUN010000371.1:0-2069 GCA_040255145.1 Hyphomicrobiales bacterium
GCATGGCGGCGAGCGTGCGCTCCACCGTGCCGACGATGTCGAGGAAGCCGATCCTGCGGTCGAGGAACAGTTGGACCGCGACCTCGTTGGCGGCATTGAACACCGCGCTCGCGCTGGCCGGCGCGCGCAGGCATTCGCGGGCGAGACGCAAGGCCGGGAACCGGACCGGGTCGGGCGCTTCGAAGGTCAGCTTGGCGGTGCGCACGAGGTCGAGCCGCTCGACCGGCGTCGCCATGCGCTCCGGCCAGGCCAGCGCGTAGCTGATCGGGGTGCGCATGTCGGGCGAGCCGAGCTGCGCCAGCACCGAGCCGTCGACATAGCCGACCATGCTGTGAATCACCGATTCGGGGTGGACGACCACCTCGATCCGATCTTCTTCAAGCTGGAAAAGATGATGCGCCTCAATGATTTCCAGCGCCTTGTTCATCAAGGTCGCGGAATCGACGGAGATCTTGGCGCCCATGCTCCAGACCGGATGGGCGACCGCCTGCTCCCGCGTCGCGGCGCGCATCGTCTCGACGCTCGCAGTGCGGAACGGCCCGCCCGAGGCGGTCAGGATCAGCCGCTCGACCGCGTCGCGGTTATGCGCTTCGAGGACCTGGAAAATCGCGCTGTGCTCGGAATCGACCGGCAGCAGGGTGGCGCCGTTGCGCGCGATCTCGCGCGTCATCAGGGTGCCGGCGCAGACCAGCGTTTCCTTGTTGGCGAAGGCCACGATGGCGCCCCGCGCCACCGCCGCCAGGGTCGGCGCGATGCCGGCGGCGCCGACGATCGCCGCCATCACCCAGTCGGCCGGGCGCCCGCCCGCCTCGACCAGCGCACCGGGGCCGGCCGCCGCCTCGATCCCCGAACCGCTCAGCGCGGCCTTGAGCGGCTTGTACAGCGTCGCGTCGGCCACCACGGCGAGGCGTGCGCGGAATTCGCGCGCCTGCCGGGCCAGAAGCTCGACATTGCGGCCGGTGGTCAGCGCCTCGACCGCGTAGCGGTCGGCGTTGCGCCGGACCAGGTCCAGCGTGCTGCATCCGACCGACCCCGTGGAGCCGAGCACCGTGATGCTTTGTGCGGCATGCGCGGAATTGACGGCGGAGGCCGTCCGCGCCGAGGCCATGGCCATAGCAAAAACCCGATTGATAGACGGCGAGCGCCGATTTCCCCTTATCCCGCGCCGGTCAAGCTAGCACCGGCGCACAGCCGGCGAAAGCCGGCCGGTGCGGTGCTTTGGCGTCGCCCGCGCGTTCCTCCCTACGATGCCTGCTTCATGCTGCTGGTGAGCGTGTCGAGCCGCGCGATCAGCCGGTCAAAGCCCTCGTCGCGCAGGATCGTCGTGAATTGCGCGCGCTGGACCGCGATCTGGCTGACATGATCGACCAGGATGTTGGCGATCCGCCAGCCGTCGTCGGTCTTGCGCAGCAGATAGGTGAAGCGGTGCTTTTCCCCGTCCCCGGTGGTGAGGTCGCTTTCGACCACGCGCAGCGTCGGCTGCGGCGTCTGCTCGCCCACGAAGGTGAACTTCTCGCCCGAATAGGCGTCGAACCGGCCGGCATAGGTGGCGATGGTGTTCTCGGCGAACCGCTCGGTGAACGTGAGCCGCTGCGCGGGCGTCAGCGTGTCCCAATAGGGGCCCAGCACCGTCCGGCTGATATAGGTCAGGTCGAAGGCGTGGCGCACCGCCGGGTCGAGCGCGGCGTAGCGCGCCTGATAATTGACCGGCCCGCTGTCGCGCGCCGCGGCGAGCAGCCGATGATGGAATCCTTCGACCACCGGGGCCGCCTGCGCGGCGTCCGCCATCGCCCAGGCGGGCTGCGGGGCAAGGCCGGCCGACAGCGCGCCACTGGACGCGATCGCCGCCAGCACCAGCAGCGCGAAGCGTTTCAAAATGTAACGAATGGTCGAATCCATCCGGCGTCGTTCCTTTCCCGCGCGCACTTCCTCACCCGCCAAGCAACCGCGCGGTTCCGGCCATTGCTGCGCATGCCGATGCTGCGACCTTGACGCCCAATATATGGGCGGGCGCGCGTGATTTCAGCCGCTCCGGGCTCGGAAACGGACGAGACCATCCGCTTATTTCC
>JBDZUN010000372.1:0-2068 GCA_040255145.1 Hyphomicrobiales bacterium
TGTTGCGCAGGTGCGCGGTGAGCTGGCGCACGGCCTGGGCCGGGCGGGTCGCGGCCGCGGTGGTGGCGGGGGCGGCAGGCGGCTCGGTCGCGGCCTCGCGCCTGCACGCCGAGGCGGCGGCCAGCAAGCCAAGGCACGCCGCCAGCAGGAATGCGTAAGGGGTTTTCGGGCGCATGTCGGTGGCGCCCCTCCCGGCGCATCCGCATCTTGCCGCGTCGCGGCCCCCTGACCAAGCGCCCATGCAACCCTCCCGGCCCGGGCAGCATCATTGCTGGAGTCCCCGCTTCGCCAAGGCCCCCATGCCGCTGACCAGCGCGTTCCCGCTGATCCCCCGCGTCCACGCCCTGCGCGCGCTGCTGGCGCTGCCGATGCTCTGCGCGATGTTCGCGCTCGCCGCGTTCGGGCCACCGGCCCGCGCCGATGGCGAGCTGCTCGGCGTGGAGCAGATGCGCGCCGATGCCGACCTGCTGCATCGCGTGCTGCTCGAAGCGCACCCCGACCCTGAGCGCGGCGCATCCCGCGAAGCGACCGAGGCGCGATGGTCACGCCTGCGCGATGCCCTCGACCGGCCGCTCCGCCCCGACCAGTTCCGCAACCTGCTGGACCCGGTGGTCGCCGGTTACCTGGACGGGCACACCTACCTCGACTTCGCGTTCGAAGCGCCGGAATACAAGGCGTACGGCGCCGCGGGCGGTCGCTTCTTCCCGTACGACGTCGCGGCGCTGGAGGGCGGGTTGTACGTCACCGCGAGCCGCGGCGAGGCGCCGCTGCCGGCCGGTACGCGGATCCTGTCGATCGATGGCCGCAGCGCCGACGCGATCCTCGCCGACCTGGCCGCCGCCTCCAGCGGCGATGGGGACGCGTACCGGCTCGCCACGGCGGCGCGCCTGTTTCCGCTGCTGCTGTGGCAGCGGCATCCGCACGGGAACGAGTTCGCGCTCCGCGTCCGGCGCCCGGACGGCACGATCGCGTCGCTGCAGGCCCCGGGCATCTCCCAGGCCGACATGGAGGGCGCGCTGTTCGCGGACAAGCCGATGGACGCCTACGAACTCACCCCGCAGGTGTTCGTCCTCGCCCTGAACCAGATGCAGGCCAACGACCGGATGAAGCAGGCCATCGACGCGGCCATGGCGACCCTGCGCGAGAAACGGTATCCGGTCTTCGTGCTGGACCTGCGCCGCGATGGCGGCGGCGCTTCCGTGGTCGGCTCTTGGATCCTCCGCCACATCGCGAAGCAGCCGTTCCGCTATGCCGACCGCAAGGAAGTGCGGCTGTCGCCCTGGCTGGCCGGAAATGCGCCGCAATACCGCGAATGGATCGACGGGCTGAAGGCGAAGCATCCGGTCGAGGGCGACCGCGTGATCGTGCGCGTGGACCCCGTGGGCGGCAACGAGTCCCCGGCGGATGACTGGACCTACCACGGCAAGGTGTACCTGCTGACGTCGCCGCGCACGTATTCCTCCGGCTTCATGGTGGCGCAGGCGTTCCAGTGCTTCGGCATGGGCACCGTGGTCGGCGAGGCGCCCGGGTCGCATCGCCGGCTGACCGGCGAGCCGGCGCGCGTGCCGCTGCCGAATTCGGGGATCGATGCCTATGTCGCGACCGCGCAGTACGCGCCGCCATGCGGGACCGGCGACTTCATGGCGCCGGACGTGGCCGTGCACGCGACCGCGGCGGACCTGGCGGCGGGGCGCGACGCGGCGCTGGAGTACGTGCGGCTGGCGGCAGCGCGATAGACCCGGCGCGGCGGGCGCGGAACGCGGGCAAAAGAAAGGGAGGCAGATCGCCTCCCGAGTCCGGTTTCCCGGAGGACACGCAGTTGTGGCATGGCTCCGGCGGTACGCCGGACCCGGTCAGGCTAACGCGCCTCCAAAGCTGATGCAATACCTGAAATTACGGCATTCAAATATCTGATTCAAAAGGAATCAATGGCGCATGTCGTCGAGCGCGGCTTCCTTCGCGGCGCGGCGTGCGGCGGCCGGCTGGTTCCAGTCGTTGTTGAACAGGGCCGGTTCCCAGGAGCCGTAGAGCGGGTTCGGCAGCGCCCACCAGCGGCTGCCGATCCAGG
>JBDZUN010000129.1:0-9901 GCA_040255145.1 Hyphomicrobiales bacterium
GCACCTCGATCCGGACCGTCGCGGTGTGGGACAGGATGGCGCCCCGCCAGCGGCGTGGCCGGAACGCGCTGATCGGCGTCAGGGCCAGCACCCCGGCGTCGATCGGCACGATCGGCCCGTGGGCGGACAGGTTGTAGGCGGTGCTGCCTGCCGGTGTCGAAACCAGGGCGCCGTCGCAGACCAGTTCGTGGAGCCGGGCTTTGCCGTCGACATGGATGCGCAGCTTGGCGGCCTGGCGGGTCTGGCGCAGCATCGAGACCTCGTTGATCGCCAGCGCCTCCTGCTCCGTGCCGTTGGCCTGGACGGTGCGCATACGCAACGGGTGAAGCAGATTGGTGCGCGCCCGCGACAGGCGGCCGAACAGGTCGTCCTCGGAATACTCGTTCATCAGGAAGCCGACCGTGCCGCAATTCATGCCGTAAATCGGCCGGCCGCGCCGCATGTGTTGGTGCAGCGTCTGCAGCATCAGGCCGTCGCCACCGAGCGCAACGATCACGTCCGCCTCGTCGACCGGATGGTTGGTATAACGCTGCGACAGGCGCTCGGCGGCGGCTTGCGCTTCGGGCGTATCGCTGGCCAGGAAGGCCGTTCGCATTGATGGCATGGCGGGCGGGTGTGGCGCGGGGCGCGAGGGATGGGGGAGTATAGCCGCTGGGCGCATGTCTGCCAGGATAACGGCGGATCAGCCGCCGGTGACCGACATGTGGCGCGCCAGTGCCGGCCGTTCGTGTCGCCGGTCGATGATGAAGTCGTGTCCCTTTGGCTTGCGGTCAATCGCTTTGCCGATCGCCGCCATCAGGCGGCCGTCATCGTCCGATGCGCGCAACGGCGTGCGCAGGTCGGCGGTGTCCTCCTGGCCGAGGCACATGAACAGCGTGCCGGCGCAGGTCAGCCGCACGCGGTTGCAGGATTCGCAGAAATTGTGGGTCAGCGGCGTGATGAAGCCGAGCCGGCCGCCGGTCTCGCGCACGCGGACATAGCGCGCCGGGCCGCCGGTGCGGTAGTCCAGCGGATCGAGCGTGAAGCGGTGGGCGAGCCGCGCGCGCACCAGCGACAGCGGCAGATATTGCTCGACGCGCCCACCGTCGATCTCACCGAGCGGCATGGTCTCGATCAGCGTCATGTCCATGCGGCGGCCATGGGCCCAGGAGACCATGTCGGCGATCTCGTCCTCGTTGACGCCGCGCAGCGCCACGGTATTGATCTTGACCGCAAGGCCGGCGTCGCGGGCGGCCTCGATCCCGGCCAGCACCTTCTCGATGCGGCCCCAGCGCGTGATGCGCGTGAACCGCTCCGGGTCGAGGGTGTCGAGGGAGACGTTGACCCGTCGGACGCCGGCCGCGTGAAGGTCACGCGCGAAGCGCGCGAGCTGGCTGCCGTTGGTGGTCAGTGTCAGTTCGTCGAGTCGGCCACCGTCCAGATGCCGGCCAAGCCGGCGGAACAGCCACAGGACGTTGCCGCGGACCAGCGGCTCGCCGCCGGTGATGCGCAGCCGGCGCACGCCGCGGCGGACGAAGGCTGAACACAGCCGGTCGAGTTCCTCCAGACTCAGCAGTTCCGTCTTGGGCAGGAATGTCATATGTTCCGCCATGCAGTAGACACAGCGGAAATCGCAGCGGTCGGTTACGGATACGCGCAGGTAGGTGATGTCGCGGCCGAACGGATCGGTCAGGCCGCCATGCGCCGACGCATCGTTGGTGTGGTCAACCAGGATCGCAGAGCTCATATCCTCTATATAGGACAATCGTCCGACCGCGTCGCGGCCGGCCGCTTCGCCTCAGGCCGGCACGAATTTCAGCGCGACCCCGTTGATGCAGTAGCGCAGATGGGTGGGCGGCGGCCCGTCGTCGAAGACGTGCCCCAGATGCCCGCCGCAGCGCGCGCAATGGACCTCGGTCCGGATCATGAAGGCGGTCTTGTCGACCCGCGTTGCGACCCGGCCCTGGATCGGCGCCCAGAAGCTCGGCCAGCCGGTGCCGCTCTCGAACTTGGTGGTGGACGAGAAGACCGCGCTGCTACAGCCGACGCAGTCGAAATCGCCCTTGCGGTGCTCGTCGAGCAGGGGGCTGGTCCAGGCTTGCTCGGTCGCGGATTGCCGCAGCGAGGCATATTGGACCGGTGTCAGGATTTTCCGCCACTCCGCGTCCGAATGCACGACCGGGCCGATCGCGGCGTCGGCCCGTTCGTCCCAGACCCACCAGCCGGCGCCTAGCGCCGCCATGCCGACGATGCCGGCGCCGCCGATCAGGAACGTCCTTCGCGTTGTCATTCTTGTCCTCCAGGTCGGGCCGCCGCCGAATAATCCCGACACGCGCCCGTCAGCAGGAAATACGGCGCAGCATCCCGCCTGGCTTCACGGTGGCGCGGTCAGCAGCTCGCGCAGGCCTTGGTGGCCTGGTCGACCAGCGTGATCAGATTGGAATATTCGACTGCGCCGGGCACGATCGTATCGCCGATGACGAAGCTCGGCGTGCCTTCGATATGCAGCCGGTCCGCCAGTGCCCGGTTGGCCGCGATCTGCGCCGTGATCGCCGGCTCGCCCATGTCCGCGCGCAGCTTGGCCACATCCAGGCCTGCCTTGCCGGCGATAGCGAAGATGCGCTGGTCGGTCAGCGCGCCGTGCTCGGAGAGCAGCGCGCGATGGAACGCGAGATATTTGTCGGGAGCCTGCCGCAGCACGGCCAGGGCGGCGCGGCTCGCCGTCACCGATTCGGGGCCGAGCACCGGGAATTCCTTGAGCACGACCCGGACATGCGGTTTGTCCGAGATGAGCCGCATGACGTCCGGCATCATGCGCTTGCAGAAGGCGCAGCGGTAATCGAAGAACTCGACGACGCTGACCTTGGCGTCCGCCGGGCCGACGGCGAACGACATCCCGTCACGGTCCAGCGCCGCGCGATTGTCCTTGAGCAGCGCGCGGTCCTGCTCCATCTGCTCGGATTGCTGCTGCTCCTGGAGTGCGCGCAAGGCGTCGAGCACCACGTCGGGGTGCTTGACCAGATAGCTGTGCACGATCGCCTCGATCTGGCCGCGCTGATCCGGCGTGAACGAGCCGGCTGTTTCGGCTCGCGCGGCGGAAAGTCCGGCGCCGACCAGGAACAGTACGACCAGGGCCGTAATCGGACCGGCGCAGCGAAGACGTGAGCGCATGGGATTTCCTTGTGCTTGGCTAAAAGCCGAAATGGTGGCGCTCTGCCTTCGCGAGATTCTCAGCTTCCTTGAGGATATCGCTGGCTTGCAGCCAGTCGGGCGAGCCTTCGGGCAAAAGGCGCATCGCCCGCCGCGCGTGGAGCTTGGCTTCAGGGAGCTCGCCGTTCAGGATCGCGCTTTCACCGCTGGCCAACGAGGCCATGCCCTCGTTGTTTTCCTCCGCGTAGGCCATCGCCAATTGCCGCCAAGCAAACGGATAGTCATGCTCGGTCAGCAGGGCGGCGTTGAGCTGGGTGATCGCCGGCTTGGCCAGCGTAGGGTCCTCGGTCGCAACCATCGCCTGGCCGAGACCGATCCGCAATAATCCAGCCGTCGGGTTCAAGGCGACCGCCTTCTGATAGGGCGCGATCGCTTCGCGGATGTGCCCGCTTTCAAACAGGATCTGGCCCTTGAGCTCCCAGAAATAGGGATTCTTGGGCATGGCGGCGAGCAGGGCATCCATCTCACGCATGGCCGCGTCCTCCTGCGCCGAGCGGTGATAGGCCACCGCACGAGCATAGCGCGCCGGAATGCTTTTGTTGGTTGTCGGGTAGGTCACCATCACGCGCGCGGGATCCTGCAGGAAGCCGTAGAGCTTGGCTTTCATGCGGTCGTAGGCGGCCTGCGCCTCTGGCGAATCCTTCTTGTTGTAGTAGGGCGACGACTCGACGCGGTCCTCCAGCGCGGCAATGCGATCCTCGCTCAGCGGGTGGTCGATGACGTAAGGGTCGATGTCGCGGGTCGCGAGAAGCTCCTCGTTCTGGAGCTTCCGCAGCACCTGGACCAGGCCCATGCCGGATTCGTGGGCGCGCTGCAAGTACGTCGCGCCGGCCTGGTCGGCGGACGCCTCCTGCGTGCGCGAATAGGCGGCCATCATACGCTGGCCGATCTGCTGGCTGCCGGTCAGCACCGCGCCGGCCGCGCCGCCCGAACCGCCGACCGCCGCGCCGATGCCCAGCAGCATCGAGACGATCATCGGCCACTTCATGCGGCTCATCCATTCCTCGCGACGGGCGAGATGGCCGCCGGCCATGTGGCCGGTTTCGTGCGCGATCACGCCCATGAGCTGATTGGGCGTGTCGGTCTTGAGGATCAGCCCCGTATACAGGAACAGATTCTGCCCGCCGGCGACGAACGCGTTGATGTCGTTGCTGCCGATTATGTAGACGTGCACGGCGTCGGGATCGAGCCCGGCGGCCTTCCACAGCGGCTCGGCGTAGGAATGAATCAGCTGTTCGGTCTCGGCGTCGCGGATCAGCGATATCTTGTCGCCGTCGGCCACCGCGGGCCGCGGCACGACCGAAGCGAGCAGCGTAAGCACGACCAGCAGTCTCGCGACCGCCCTGCGGCTCCGCCGCGCCGGTAACGGGTTGGACATCGGCCAATCGATTTCGTGTGACACTCGCATTACGCTGCCGCGGCCAGCCGAGCGGATCGGCGCTGGAAACCGGCCTCGCGCACTCTATCGCGCAAGGCCCCACATCTCACAGGGAATTCGGGCAGAACGATGACGCACCCGGCCAGCCGCGCCGACGCCCTACAGACCATGTCCCGCCGCGCCACCGCCGTCGCGCCGTTCCTGGCGATGGACGTTATGCGCGCCGCGGCGGCGCGCGGTCGCGCCGGGGAGGATATCGTGCACCTCGAGGTCGGGCAGCCTTCCGCCTCGGCGCCGGCGCTGGCGATCGAGGCGGCACGGCGCGCGCTGGCCGGGCCGGCGCTGGGTTATACCGAGGCATTGGGTCTACCCGCGCTGCGCGAACGGATCGCGCGGCATTATGCCGACAGCTATGGCCTGACGATTTTACCCGAGCGCGTCATCGTCACGACCGGATCTTCGGCCGGCTTCGTCCTGGCTTTTCTGGCGCTGTTCGATTCCGGCGCGCGGGTCCTGCTGGGACAGCCGACCTATCCCGCCTATCGCAACATCCTGACCGCACTGGATATCGCGCCGTGCCCGATCGCGGTAGGCGCGGCCGAGGGATTCCAGCTCAGCGCGGAGCGGATCGAGAGCACGTTGGCCGCGCAGCCGGTCGACGGGGTGCTGGTGGCCAGCCCCGCCAATCCGACCGGCGCGATGGTATCCGGCGACACGCTGGGGCGCCTGGGTGCGCTATGCGCGCGGCGCGGGCTGTGGCTAATCGCCGACGAGGTCTATCACGGCATCACGTTTGGCCGGCCGGCCGAGACAGCGCTGGCCTATACCGATCGCGCCGTCGTAATTAACAGTTTCTCCAAGTACTTCGCGATGACCGGCTGGCGCGTCGGCTGGATGGTCGTGCCGGAGGAGATGGTCCGGACGATCGAGCGGCTGGCTCAAAACCTGTTCATCGCGCCGCCGACACTGTCGCAGCATGCGGCGGTCGCGGCACTCGACGCGCGCGAGGAACTTGATCGCCATGTCGCGCATTACGCCGAAAACCGAGACCTGCTGCTCACCCAGTTGCCGAAGGTGGGTTTCGAGACCTTCGCACCGGCGGATGGCGCCTTCTACCTCTATGCCGACATCCACCACCGCACGAACGACAGCGAAGTCTTCTGCCGCGCGTTGCTGGCGGAGACGGGAATCGCGGTCACGCCCGGGATCGATTTCGACCCGGAGCGTGGCCGCGGCTTCCTGCGCCTGTCCTATGCCGGCTCACGCCGCGACGTGGAGGAGGCGATCCGGCGGCTGCGGCGCTGGCGCGGTCCCGCAGCCGCCGACTGACCTGACGTCAGCGCGACAGGCGGCGCTGCCACCAGCCGCGACGCTGCGCGGGCGCCTGTTCAGGCTCCGACTCCGCCGCGACAGGCTCGGCCGTGGTCACCGGATCGGGCCAGACCGGCTCCGGTTTGGGCGGAGCAGGGGGTGCGGGCGGCTCGGCCGCGTATTCGTGCGGATCGGCCTCAGACTGCGCCGTGGCAGGCTCGTCGGCTGGTGCCGGTTCCGCCGCCGTGGCAGGGGCCGGCGCTTCCGAAGGAACCACCGGGGGAGCAACCGCTTCGACCGCGGCAGGGGCTTCCACGTCGGTCGACGGCGCCTCGGATACGGCATCGCCGTCCACGGGCGCCGCGGCGCGCGGCTTGCGGGTCCGGGTCCGACCTTCGCCGCCGCGCCGCCGGGTGCGTTTCGGCTTCTCCGCGGCCGGGGCCGGTGCTTCCGGGTCTTCGGGCAACAGGCCGGCGGCGGCGATCAGGTCGTCGACGACTGCCGGCAGCGGCTCGGCTGACTCCTCGCCGGTCTCTGCAACCACCTCGGCAAGCGCAGGTTCGACATCCTCGTCCGATTCCGCGGCCGCGCTCGACATATCATCGTGCTCGTGCGCCTCGTCGCCGCGACGCTTCCGACGGCGGCGGCGGCGGCGGCGGCGGCGCTTGCCGCCGTCGTCATCGTCCTCGGATGCCGCTTCCTCCGGCGCGACGGCCTCGTCTTCCATGTCTTCGACATCGTCGGCGTCGGCGTCGTCATCCGCCGTTTCGACCTCGATGGGTTCGCGGACCGCCGGTTCAGGGGATTTCGTCTTGTGCTCGTCTTCGTTACGGCCCGCTTCCCTGGCCCGGGTCCGCTCCATCCGATAGTCAGGCACCACGAACGCGGCATCCGCGATAACCAGCACGCAGACGCCGTATTCGGCCTCCATCGCACTCAGCCAGGCGCGCTTGTTGTTCAGGATGTAGAGCGCGACGGCGGTCGGCGCCGTGACGGTGATCTCGGCCGCCCGCCGCTTGAGGCACTCCTCCTCGATCGATCGCAGGATGTGCAGCGCAATGGATTCGACCGACCGAATCAGACCAGTGCCATGGCAATGCGGGCAAGGCTGGGTCGTGGTCTCGACCACACCGGTACGCAGGCGCTGCCGCGACATCTCCATCAGTCCGAACGCGCTGATGCGACCGACCTGGATGCGCGCGCGGTCGGATTTCAGGCAATCCTTGAGCCGCCGTTCCACCGCCCGGATATTGCGGTTCTCCTCCATGTCGATGAAGTCGATAACAATCAGGCCGGCCAGGTCGCGCAGCCGCAACTGTCGGGCGACCTCCTCGGCCGCTTCCAGGTTGGTGGTGGTCGCCGTCGCCTCGATATTGTGTTCGCGCGTCGCCTTGCCCGAATTGACATCGATGGAGACCAGAGCCTCGGTCGGGTCGAAGACGATGTAGCCGCCTGACGGCAATTGCACGATCGGGTTGAACATCGAATAGATCTGGTTTTCGACGCCGTGCCGCTGGAATAGCGGCGGCCGCTCCTTGTAGAGCTGGACGTTCTTGGCGTGGCTCGGCATCAGCATGCGCATGAAGCTTTTGGCTTCGCGATAGCCGTCCTCGCCCTCGACCACGATCGAGTCGATGTCCTTGGCGTAGAGGTCGCGGATCGCCCGCTTGATCAGGTTGCCTTCCTCGTAGATCAAGGTCGGTGCGCTCGATTTGAGCGTGCGGTCGCGCAGGTCCTCCCACAGCCGCAGCAGGGATTCGAAGTCGCGCTTGACCTCCGCCTTAGTCCGGTTGGCGCCGGCGGTGCGGATGATCAGGCCCATGCCTTCGGGCACCTCCAACTCGTTGGCGATGCTCTTGAGCTTCTTGCGGTCGACCGCCTTGGTGATCTTGCGCGAGATGCCGCCGCCGCGCGCGGTGTTGGGCATCAGCACGCAATAGCGGCCTGGCAGCGACAGGTAGGTGGTCAGCGCCGCGCCCTTGGTGCCGCGCTCGTCCTTCATCACCTGGACGAGCAGGATCTGGCGCTTCTTGATGACCTCCTGGATCTTGTAGCTGCGGCGATAGGGTCGCGGCCGGGAAATCTCCTCCAGCGGCTCGATGGTGCCGAACGAGACCGGTTCCGCCCGGGCGACGTCCTCGTCGTCGGCATCGTCGTCGTCCTCGGCGGTTGCGGCCGATTCCGGTTCTTCGCCCGGCTCCAACGCCGCCGATTGGTCGTGATCGTCGTCGCCGTCGTCGCCATTGTCGCCGTCACGGTCGGCCGCTTCGCGTTCTGCGGCGGCCTGCTGCTCGAGCAGCGCCTGCCGGTCGGCTACCGGAATTTGGTAATAATCGGGGTGAATCTCACTGAAAGCCAGGAAACCGTGTCGGTTTCCGCCGTATTCGATGAACGCTGCCTGCAGCGACGGCTCGACGCGTGTGACTTTCGCGAGATAGATGTTGCCGATGAGTTGGCGACGATTGGCCGCCTCGAAGTCGAATTCCTCAAGCTTGTTTCCGTCCGCGACGACGACCCGGGTCTCTTCCGGGTGTGTCGCGTCGATCAGCATTATTTTGGCCATGCGTGTCTCCGGCGCGTGCTTGGGCGGCGACGAACGGAGCGCCGCGCACGCGGATTAGGTCAGGATCGAATAATTCCCACGGCGCAGTCGCGCCAGACGTGTGCCCCGCCTGCCCGAAGGCGGCGTTTGGCAGGTCTGGCCGGAATGCCCAGGACGGGCCGTGGCAATGGTTCATAGCGTTGTCCTGCATGCAGCGCATGCGGAAGGCAGTGGGCGGGGGCAGGGCACATCCAGAACCGCCCGGTCTTCGTTGGGGCGGCAAGCCGACTCCACGAATGGGCGCTGAAGCGCGGGGACGAAGGCGGTGCCTTGCGTACCGGCTCTTGTCCTGAACCGTCCCACCGATCGCTGCACCTATCATAATCTCAAGCCGAGCATCAGGGAAGCATTCGTTTCCTCATGCGCGAAAGTAGGAGACGGGCTTACGGCGAGGCACTGATTACATCTTTTCAGATTCGCCAGTGATGCTATCATTCCGCCGCGTTCCAGATGGCGGCGGGGGCCATGCGGATAGGGATCATCATCGCGCTGTTCATGGCGGCGTTTGGGGTGCTGTCGGGCCGCACGGTCGCCCCGGCCTACGCCGCGGACCGGCCGACGATCGGCGCTGTACGCGTGGGTCTGCACCAGACGAGGACGCGCTTCGTCGTCGAAACCTCGACACGTCCGCACCCGCGCGTCGCCGCCACCGCGCAGCCGAGCCAGGTAGTCATCACGCTGCCGGACCGGCATTTCGTCCCCGCGTCGCGACCGGAGCGCGGTGCCGGCTTGGTCCGCGCCATCCGGTACCGGTTGACCGAAGGCGGAAGGGGCGCCCAGATCGTCCTGACGACCAGCGTTCCGGCGGTCGTCGCCAACATGTTCGTGATGGATCCATCGGGTGGCAACCCGGCCTATCGCCTGGTCATCGACCTGGCGGACGGCACGCCGTCGAACGGCCTCGTGCTTGCCGCGCCCCATCCGCAGCGCACCACGTCGGAGCCGGTCCGGGTCGCGAGCGCCGGGCCGTCCGCCAGGTCGGTGCGGCGGGTGGTCGCTCCGGCGCCGATCCTGCCGCCGGTCAAAAGGCGGCCGATCATCGTGATCGACCCGGGCCACGGCGGCGTTGATCCTGGCGCCATCGGCCGCAAGGGTGAATACGAAAAGACCGTCGTCCTCGCGATCGCGCAGGCGCTGAAGAAAGACTTGCTCGCGGACGGCCGCTACGAGGTGGTGATGACTCGGGATTCCGACGTGTTCATACCGTTGGCCGATCGCGTCAAGATCGCGCGCAAGGCGGGCGCCAGCCTGTTCCTGTCGATCCACGCCGACACGATCTCCGACGGCTCGGTCCAGGGCGCGGGCGTCTACACGTTGTCGGCGTCCGCGTCGGACGCCCAGGCAGCAGCCCTGGCGGCCAAGGAGAACAGCGCCGACGAGATCGCCGGACTCCAGTCGCGCCTGGCCCAGCAGGCGCCACC
>JBDZUN010000130.1:0-9928 GCA_040255145.1 Hyphomicrobiales bacterium
CTCGCCATCGCCGCCGACGCTGTTCTGCACCAGGTTCGGATCGACACCCGGCGCCGGAGCCGCCGGCGTCTCCGCTTCGCCCGTGGCCGCGCTGTCCGTGATCGCGCTGTCCGTGCCTGCGAAGTCCGCCGCCGCATCCGCCGCCGCCTCGGGCGCGACCGGTACGGCTCCGCCGCCCGCCACGCGATGCAGCGCCGCCCGGCCCTCGGTCGGCGCGCCCAGCGCGCTCGCCACCCCGTCCAGCGCCTTGCGGTCGTCCTCGAGCGCGCCGAACAGCAGCCGCCCGGCGCGTTGCGCGCCAGCCTCCCCTTCGCTGCGCGCCAGATGGGCGCCAAGCTGCGCCACCGCCGCTTCCGCCGCGCGATAGGCCAGCTCCCAGGCCGGCTCGTTCCGCCCGTGCCGCTCCGCCCCGGCATGCAGCAGCCGCCCGAGCGCGGTCTCCGCCAGCCCGGCCTTGGCCTGCTCGATCGTGTCGGGATCGGGCCGCATGGGCGCTGCGCCGCCGCCGGCCAGTGCCGCGCCCGCCGACGCCGTCCCGCCCGCAGCCTCATGCGCCTGCAGCAGCAGCCGCTGCGCCTGTCCCTCCAGGGCGGCCGCCAGCGCCAGCGACGGCGGCAGGCCGACCCTGGCGAGCTGGGCCAGCAGCGCCGGAAAATTCTTCTCGCCGGCCCGTCGCAGACCGGCCAGCGCCGCCGGCAGTTCCTCGGCCGGCATCTGCGTCAGGCGCGCCACCAGCGCCTCGGCATGGGCACGCGGCAGCGGCCGGGCCGCCTTCACCCCCATGCGCTTCTGCAGCGCCATCGACTGCGCCACGGCGCTCTCGATGTCGCCGCCCTCGAAGGCGCGGGCGATCGGCGCATGCTCGAACGCCACCGCAGCCGGGTCGGCGAGCAACCGCCTGGCGTGCTGTCGCCGCAGCCGCTTCAGATGCGCCGCACCGTCCTGCGCGCCGCGCCACCAGCTCTCGTCGGCGGAGGTGGCGTCGTCCGAGAAATCGTCCTCGTCGTCGCTGTCGCCGTCGTCGCTATCGAGCGCGGCGAGATCGGCGGCGTAGTCGTCGAACTTGCCGGCCTGGAAATCGCGATGCGCCTGCAAGGCGGCGTCGCGCGCCTTGACCTGCCGCTCGGCCAGCGCCTCGGCCTCGCGCAGCCGCGGCCCGGCGCGGCCGGCAGCGCCGCCGCTGAAATCGAGGATCCAGTCCGGCAGCTCGATAAGCGGCTCGCCGCTTTCGCGCATGCTCCTGGCATCGGCGGCGAAGCGCCTTCTGGTCTCGCGCGCGTCCTGCTCGGCCCGCACCTCGGCCACCGAGCGCGCCACCGCGTCCCAGGCTTCCAGTTCGGCTTTCGCCAGCACCGCCCGGCCCGGCAGTTTCCCGGCCGCGCCCTGCGGATCGCGGGCCAGCGCCCCGGCGATGGCGCGCCGCGCCAGCGTCTCGTGCGCGCCCAGCCGCACCTTGGCCAGATCCCGGCCGGCCAGCAGCGCGCGATTGTCGCCGATCAGCCGGTCGGCTCGCGTCAGCGCCTCGGCCAGAAGCTCGGGCTCGCGCTCGACCATCGCCTGCAACTCGTCGAGCCGCGCCTTCACCGAGCGCCGCGCGCCGGCCAGCCGTGCGCCGCGCTCGCGCAGCAGCGCCTGGCGCTTGCCGGCCGCCGCCACCTCGTCGGCATCGAGCAGCAGCCCTTCGCCGGCCGCGGCACTCGGCGCGCGCCGCGCCTGTTCCTCCATCGTGCGGTCGATCTCGCGCGCCACGATGCCGGCATAAGAATCGCCGACATCCTCTTCCTCGGGATCGAAGCTCTCCCATTGCGCTTCGGCCAGCTCCTGCCACTGCCGCTCCAGCCGCGCCACGCCGGCGGAACGGAAGATCGCGTCCTGCTGCTCGGCGATGCGCCGCTCGGCGTCGGAGACGGTGGCGATGCCGGCCGCACTGGCCGCGCGCGCCAGCCCGTTGGGCGAAGCCGCGGTGGGCGCAATGGTCGCGCCGCCGCCGAGGGCTTCCGGATCGAGCTTGAATCTGTTCATGGACACTCCCTTGCGCGCGCGTTCCGCGCCGCGTCCGTCGGCCGGCGCCGATGACGAGCGGACGTCGTGCGTTCTTGCGTTGGTTTCAGGCGGTCGAATTGGGTGGCCGGATCGGGCAGCCCGATCGGGCAGCCCGATCAGGCAAAGGGGTCGTAGTCGGACAGCGCCACTTCCTGGCGCGGCGCGTCGTTCGCCTCGCTGACCGGCCAGGCGAAGGTCAGCGCCAGCGCGTCGGCCGCGTCGGGCGAAGCCTCGCCGCGCGATTTCATGTCGTCCTTGCTCTCGAGCTGCAGCCGGTTCTTGGCGTCGAAGCCGTAGCCCGGCGCGCAGAGCTCCTCGGCCAGCGCCCGGTCGTCGGCCGGCAGCGCGCCTTCCTGCACCACCCAGTCGCGCAGCCGGCTCCACATCTCGGCCCGCAGATTGGCGAACCGGCGCGGATCGGCGGCGGCGGCGCCGGCATTGACCTCGCTGACCCGATGGCCGAGCTGGCGCAACCGGTCGACCACGCCGCCGCCGACGCCGACGCCGTCGACGAACAGGGTGCGCGGCCGCCACAGCCGCGCCATCTCCGACACCCGCGCCGCCAGCTGCATGGTATCCAGCCCGTGGAAGCGCACGATCTCGCGCAGCCGCCGGCCCTGACGCAGGACGACGACCGAGAAATCGTCGCCGAAGCGCGCCACGTCGACGCCCATGACGATCGGCATGGGACTGTCGCGTTCCTGGCGCGCCTGCGCCGCCGCCACCGCCTCGGCGGCGATGAAGCGGCTGGCCGAGACGCGCGGGAAGACGCCGCGCACCCGCACCCGAACGAAATCGCTGTCCTCGCCGTAATCCTCGATCCAGCGCGCGATCTGCGCCTGGTCCGCCCGCGCCGCCTGCCGCGCATCGACGTGGCGCGAGCGCCAGCGATGGCGGAAGCGGGAGAAGCACTCGGCGAAACGCCCGTCGCTGCGCGTGGGATTGCCGAAAGCCAGCCACATGGCGCCGGGGCTGCTCATCGCCCCTTCGGTCACTTCCCAGATCTCGTCGTCGATGCCCGAGGCCTCGTCGTAGATCACCAGCACGTGCCGCTCATGCGTGCCGGCGAAGGCCTCCGAACGTTCCTTCGACCACGGCACCGCCGCGGCGAACCAGGTCTGCGGCTGGCGCTTGAGCGCGAACCGCGTCGCCGTCCACTCGAACCAGTGCCGGTTGATCGCCAGCCGGTGCCATTTCGACAATTCGCGCCAGGTCTTGGCGTTGAGCTGCGCCGCGGTGTTGGCCGTAACCACGATCTGCGGATGCGGCCGCGTCGAGAGGAACCACAGCACCAGCCATGCCACCAGCGCGGTCTTGCCAACACCGTGGCCTGACGCGACCGCGAAGCGCACCGCCTGCGCGATCTCTTCTCCCGACGCCGCCTGCCGGCTCGCCGCGCCCAGTTCCGCCAGCAACTCGACCTGCCAGCGATCGGGGCCCGTTTCGCCGGCCAGCGCGCCCTGGTTCCAGGCGAAAGCGAAACGCACGAAGCCCAGGGGGTCATGCGCGAAGCGGCCCAGCGCGCGCGCCAAGGCGCGCTCGCCGGCGGTTGCGGCAGCGTTCATGGCGGTCCTTGGGAAATTCAGGGCGACGGGTAAGGGGACACCCCAAACGCACGACGCCCGGAACCTTGCGGGTTCCGGGCGCGGCGTTGGGACGAAGACAGTCTCAAGGAAGACAACATCGACACTGGCTCGATGCTAGGAAAGGATACTCGTTCCAGTCGTACTAGTCAATCCTATGCACGTCATGCGTGGGTATGCGAATAGCCATGCGACGACGCCATGGATGCTGGCGGAGTGCAGGCAACGAGCGCGATCTATTCTGCCGGCTCCACCGGCTGATCGTTCTCATGGAGCGATGGCAAAGCGCTGGCGTCCCCCTCCTCCGCCCGCGCCAGGGCGGCGCGCAGAGTGGCGGCGATCTCGTCCTCGCCGTCCGCCGGCGCTTCCGGCGCCGGTCGTTCGCCGTAGACGCGCGGGCGCAGGCGGGCGGCCTGCCAGTGCAGCTCGGCCAGCAGCACGCGCGTCGCCGTCGCGGTCGCCGGCGTCACCAGACGCGCCGCGTCCAGCGCCTCGGCCGCCAGCCAGTCGGCCTGGTGCTCGCGCGCCTCGGCGTAGTCGGCGCGGAATTTCGGCCGCTGCCGCAGCCAGCGCCGCACGGTTTCCCAGCACGGCATGCTGCGATCGGCGCAGATGGCGCGCAGCGACTGGCCCTCGGCCAGGCGGCGGCAGATCGCCCGCCCGGTGGCGGCCGTGTAGTGCCCCGGCCGGCGGCGCAATTGCCGTTCGGTCGAATGGCTTGCGTCGGCCGACGCCTCTGTCGATGATGCGGACATGATCCTCTCCGTTGCGTTCGTCTTGCGCCGCCTGACGACGGCGCTGGCAGTGCTTGCGTGTCTCGCGGCCTTCTCGCCTGCCCTGGCGCAGGATCTGCGCGCCGAGGCCGAGCGCGGCAGCCCGACGGCGCAGCTGCAATACGGCCTGGCCCTGCTGCAGGGCACGCTGGGGCCGACCGATCCCACCGAAGCGGCGCGCTGGTTCGCCCGCGCCGCCGAGCAGGGGAACGCCGAGGCGGCCAACCAGCTGGGCTTCCTCTATGCCGCCGGCAACGGCGTCGCCCGCGACGAGGCGCGCGCGGTGCAACTTTTCGAGCAGGCGGCGACGCTCGGCCACGCCCGCGCCCGCTTCAACGCCGGGCTGGCCTATGCCACCGGCCGCGGCGTGGTGCGCGACGAGGCGCGGGCGGCCTACTGGTTCGCCGAAGCCGAGCGCACCGACGATCCGGCGACCCTGACCGCGCTGGCGCGCCTGCGCGAGACCGGCGGTGCCGGCATCGCCGACCCGGCCGAAGCGCGACGGCTCTACCGCCGCGCCGCCGATCTCGGCCACGCGCCGGCGCAGTACCGTTACGCCCTCGCCCTGGCCAATGGCAGCCTCGGCGCCCGCGATCCGGCGGCGGCTTTCGCGCTGATGAGCCGGCTGGCCGCGCGCGGCGACGACGACGCCCAGCTCAGCCTCGGCGACATGCACGCCGCCGGCATCGGCACGGCGCAGAGCGTCGGCGAAGCGGTGCGCTGGTATGGCGAGGCCGCCCAGCGCGGCAATCCCACCGCCCAGCTGAAATACGCCAACGCCTATTTCACGGGCACGGGCGTGACGCGCGATCTGCCGACCGCGCTGGGCTGGTATCGCCGCGCCGCTCTCCAGGGCGATGCCGAGGCCATGTACCTGCTGGGCATTTTCCATGCCGGCGGCGTGGCCGGCCCACGCAAGCCGCAGGAGGCCTACAAATGGTTCGCCCTGTCGGAGGCTCGCGGTTTCCGTCGCGCCGTCGAAGTGCGCGCCGCGACCGCCAAGCAGCTCAATCGCACGCAGCTGCGCGCCGCCGATGCCGAGGTCGCCGCTTTCGCTCCGGTCTCCGAACGCTCAGGCGCGATTGCCGCCCTGCCGCCTGCTTCCGCGCCGGTCGTCGCACCGCCGGCCGCGCCGCAAGCGGGTCCGCAGACAGGCGCGCCGCAACCACCCGCCACCCCGACAGCCAGCGGACCGGTCATCGTTCCGCCGCCCCGCCCGGCGCCGCCGCCGGCCAGCGGCGCGCCGCTGCAGTTGCATCGTCGCTAGAGCGACGGCGCGACGGCGGATTGTAGTAGCGATCCAGCTCGTCCAGCGCCGCCCGCAGCAACACGATACCGTCGCGCACGCCGCGGCCATGGCGATGCGCCCAGTCGCCCGCACTCTCGCCGACGCAGCACACCGCCCACAGCACGCCCTCGCCCAGCCGGCCGACGCCGTCGATCGCCGCGTAGAGGCGACGGCGCGCATCCATCGTCGAATCGCGCGCCTCGGCCTTGCTCGGCGGCAGTCGCGGCGCGTAATGCATGATCACGCGCGGCTGTAGTCCGGCGCGCTCGAAATCGACCCGCAGCTTCTCGCCCGCCTGGAATTGCGGCTCGCTGATCTCGCCGCGCAGCACGTAGCGATCGAGCGGCCGTTGCGTGCTGATGCGGGCGCGCAGGCCCGTACCCTCCTGGCGCGGCATTGTCTCCAGCGCCAGAGCGTCGTGCCGCAGGCGCTGGCGCGGTCCGGCATCGATGCCGGCCCGCCAGGCGACGTCGCTGACCCGCGCCGTCGCTCGCGCGATGATTTTCTCGCGCTCCGATTTCTTCTCGCTGCCCATCTCCGTTCCTCCCGCTGCCATTGCGCCGCTCCGGTCGATCCGGCGCGGCGTCAGGCGCTGCGGGTGAACAGGTATTCGTAGAACAGCGGTCCCAGCCGGCGCTGGCTGAGCTGGCCGCGCGCCAGCCCGTCGACGCTGTAGCCGCCGCGCTCGGCGGCGACGACGAAGCCGGCCGGCGCGCCCTGGCGCAGCATGAAGCGCGCCAGTTTCTCGACCGCGCGCTCGCGCGCGTACCGGGCCTGCCATTGTTCGCGCGTCATGCCGGCTTCCGGCGCGCGGGGATACAGGCGGTCGATCGGCAGGTAGCCGCAATACCAGACCATGCTTTCGCCCGATCCCAGCGCCTCGATCATCTGCTCGGCCTCGGTCTGGCTCAGCACGCTGGCGCCGGCGGGGCGCAGAGACACGGGCGGCAAACAGGTCCATTTCATTTCAGCACCATCCTGTATATTCTGATTCCTTCGCGACGGGCCCATTCCGGGCCAACGGCGTAAATGCATGGGGAGCATTTTTTGCCGCAGGTTCCGAAGATGACGGAAAGTTTATGCTCTACTTGCATTAATTGCAAGTAGAAAATGCTTGTTATGTATTCCTTGAACGAGATAAGCTAACGTCATGTCCAACAAGAATATTGCCATGGGCGAGCGTATCCGCCGGGCCCGCAAGGATCTCGGCCTGACGCAGCAGGAATTCGCCGAACGGCTACAGGTGACGCAGCCGACGGTGCATCGCTGGGAGAAGGGTTTTTACGACCCTGACGAGGGCGCGCTCCAGCGGCTGTCGGAGATGACCGATCTGCCGCCGGCCTATTTCCGCTATGGCGAGCAGGCGCTCGGGCCCGGGCCGCGCACCGTCAACGTCGTCGGCTATATCGGCGCCGGCGCGCAGATCAATCCGATCGACGATCACGCCCAGGGCGCCGGTCTCGAAGTCGTCGAATCGCCGCCGGGCGAGACGCTGTCGACCGTCGCCGTGATCGTGCGCGGCGACAGCATGTATCCCGTCTACCAGGACGGCGACGTGATCTTCTACGCCCGCGACGGCGTCGACGACGAGGCCGCCTATATCGGCCGCGAATGCGTGGTCAAGCTGGTCAACGGGCCGACGATGCTCAAGCGCGTCATGCGCGGCAGCGATCGCGGCACCTTCCTGCTGCTGTCCTACAACGCCTCGCCGCTCGACAACGTGCGGCTGGAATGGGCCAGCCCGGTGCGCTGGGTGCGACGCCGCTAGAGCAGAAACCAGGCGCGCAAAACAAAAACGGCCCGCAAGGGCCGTTTCGTTTTCCGTCAACCTGGCGACGCGATCCTACGGCGGGCAGCTCGGCACGTTGGGATTGTCGTTCGGATTGTTGTTGACCTGGAAGCACGGCGTCGACGCCGCGAAGGCATGGCGGTTGCGGCTGATCGGCAGCACCGTCGGCGCGGCATAGGCGACGCCCGCGGCCAGACCCAGACGCGCCAGAGCGCGCCGGCGCGAAACGCCCGTCGCCTTCTCGTCGGTCCGCTCGTTATTCGCTTCGCTCATGACAGAAATTGCACCCCAAGTGAAAATCGCCCGCGCTGCCCTGCAGCGAAGGCAACAATTTCAATCCTCTAAAGAATGCCACAGGCAGTGGATTCGGTAAAGTAGTAATTTGCACCTTATTGCAAAGACTTAGCCAGTTTTTCTAGCCTTGCGCCGGCTGTCCGGCCGGACGCAGCCGGCGGATCGTGGCGGTCGTGCTGTGGCCGGGGCTGAGTTCGGCCAGCAGAATCCGCCCGCCATAGCCGCGCACGAACGGTGCGCCCACCACCGTCTCCTCGGTGTAGTCGGCGCCCTTGACCAGCAGATCCGGTCGCACCGCCTCGATCAGCGACAGCGGCGTGTCGTCGTCGAAGGCGACCACCGCATCGACGTCGCTCAGCGACGCCAGTACCGCCGCGCGCGCCGCCTCGCTCTGCACCGGACGCCCTTCGCCCTTCAGCCGCCGCACCGAGGCGTCGCTGTTGATGCCGACGATCAGCCGGTCGCAGGCGGTGCGCGCCTGATGCAGCAGCGAGACGTGGCCCGGATGCAGCAGGTCGAAGCAGCCATTGGTGAACCCCACACGCTGGCCCGCCTCGCGCCAGCGCGCGGCGCGCTCGACGGCCTGGTCGAGCGTCATCAGCTTGGCAGCATGCGCAACGCCGCCCGGCAATTCGAAAGCGGCGAGCAACTCGGGCACGGTCGCCACTGCCGTACCGATCTTGCCGACGACGATGGCGGCGGCATGGTTGGCCAGCAGTGCGGCCTGTTCCAGCGTCGCGCCGGCGGCCAGCGCCGCGGCGACGGCCGCGACCACCGTATCGCCCGCGCCGGCGACGTCGAATACCGCCCGCGCCTGCGCCCGCACATGGCTTACCGTTCCATCGCGCCCGATCAGGCTCATGCCCTCGGCCGAGCGCGTCGCCAGCACCGCACCGACGCCGCAGGTCTCGATCACCCGCCGCGCGGCGGCGACCACCTGCTCGTCGCCCTGCACCGTCATGCCGCTGGCCAGCGCCAGTTCGCGCAGATTGGGCGTTACCACGCTGGCGCCGGCGTAGCGCCGGTAGTCGGCGCCCTTGGGATCGACCACGCTGGGACGGCCGGCACGCGCGGCAGCGGCGATGATCTGCTCGGCAACATCCTCGCCCAGCGCACCCTTGCCGTAATCCGACAGCGCCACGACCTGGCACGAGGCCATCGCCGCGACGGCTTGCTCGATCAGGCGCGAGCGCGCGACGGCATCCACCGGCCCCGCAGTCTCGCTGTCGGCGCGCAGCAATTGCTGGCCTTGCGCGATGTAGCGCGTCTTGACCGTCGTCTGCCGGCCGGCGACCTCAACCAGTTCGGCATCGACGCCGGCCATCGCCGCCAGCATGGACCGCAACTCGCCGCCGGCCGTATCGCCGCCGATCGGCGCGACGAATCCCGCCTGCGCGCCCAGCGCCACGACGTTGCGCACCACGTTGCCGGCGCCGCCGGGCATGGCAGCTTCGCGCCCGACATGCAAAACGGGAATCGGCGCTTCCGGCGAGATCCGATCGACCGCGCCATAGACGAAGCGATCCAGCATGGCGTCACCGACGCACAGCACGCGCGCGCCGGCAATCCGCGCCAGCAAGGCTTCCATGCCGCTATCGCTCATGCCGAACCGTCCGGCGGCGCCACCAGGCCGAGCGATATCTCCAGCGCGCCGCACAGCATCTGGCCCAGCATGATGTGCATTTCCTGGATGCGCGCGGTGACGGTCGAGGGAACGATCAGCAGCGGATCGGCCAGCCCGACCATGTCGCCGCCATTGCCGCCGGCGAAGCCCGCGGCAAGCAGGCCATGGGCTTTCGCCTCCTTGAGCCCGAGCAGCACGTTGGCGCTGCGGCCCGAAGTCGAGATGCCGATGGCGACGTCGCCACGCCGGCCGATGGCGGCGATCTGGCGCGCGAACAGCCGGTCGAAGCCCATGTCGTTGCCGATCGCGGTCAGCGCCGAGCTGTCTGTGGTCAGCGCCAGGGCCGATATCGGCGCGCGGTCGGCGACGTAGCGCACCGACAACTCCGTCGCCAGGTGCTGGGCATCCGCAGCGGAGCCGCCATTGCCGAAGAACAGGATCTTGCCGCCCTTGTTCACAGCACTGGCGCAGGCCTGCACCAGCCGCGCGAATTCGGGCGCCAGGGTCTGGCACACGCCGTCGACCGCCTGGCGA
>JBDZUN010000131.1:0-9889 GCA_040255145.1 Hyphomicrobiales bacterium
ACGCCCGCAGCCCTTCGGCGGCGAAGGTCAGCGTGACCTTCCCGGCCAACTCATAGGCCAGCCCCTGCTCGATCATGCGCCGGCCGAAGCCGCGCCGCGCGGGCACCTTCACCGGCGGGCCGCCGCTCTCGACCCACAAGACGATCAGCTTGCTATCCTCGTCGGTGGTCCACGTCACCGCCACCTGGCCCTTCCCTACCGACAGCGCCCCATATTTCACGGCGTTGATGGTCAGTTCATGCAGCACCATGCCGAAGGCAAGCGCGGCGGTCGGCTTCAGGAAGACTTCCCCGCCGCTGATCGTGACCTCGCGCGTGGCCGAGCCGAACGGCGCAAGCTGCTGGGCGACCAGCTCGGCGAGCGAGGTGCCCTGCCACTTGGTGCGCGTCAACAATGTGTGCGAGCCGGCCAGAGCGGCCAGGCGGCCCTTCATCGATTCCGCGAATTCGACCGGCGTCCCGCTCGACCGCAGGGTCTGCGCCGCCAGGGACTGCACCGTCGCCAGCGTGTTCTTGACCCGGTGGTTCAACTCGTCCATCAGCAATTGCTGCTGCTCTTCGGCGCGGCGGCGCTCGGTGATGTCCTGGACGATCGCGATGAATGACAGCGGACGCGCGTTCGACGCGATCTGGAGCCGGATTTCCGCCGGATAGGTCGTGCCGTCCTTGCGCCGCAGCGTGGCGTCCCAGGTCAACTGACGATGTGGCGCGCTCATGCGCAGCGACCGGGTCAGCTGCCGGAAACGTTCGATGTCGAAATCCGCGTAGAGATCCGCCGGCGTCATGCCCGAGAGCTCCTCGGCGGTATAGCCGAGATTCTCGCGCGCGCCGCGATTGACCAGGCGGAAGACCCAGGTCTCGGCGTCGAACACATACACCTCGCTCGCCGAATCCTCGATGATCCGGCCGAGCTGGGTGTTGAGCGTCTCGGCCCGCCGCCGCCCCGCCGCGCCGCGCAGGATGCCGAAGACCAGGAAGCTGATCACCCCCCCGAGGAGCAGGATGAACCCCGGCCGCCATTCGTTGAAGCCCAACCGGAACGAAGGCAGCGCGGTGAAGCGCGCGGTCCAGATCTGGCCGTCGATCTCCAGCGTGCTGACCCGCGTCAGGTCCGGCACAGGCTCGCTGGTCAGCGGCTGGTCGGGCGCGCTGTCGTACATCAGGGCGTCGGGCGACAGCCCGGCGCCGCTGAAGATTTGCAGGCGGATGGAGCCGAGCGGCCGTGTCAGCACGCCGGCCATGAAGTCGTCCATGCGGAATGGCGAATAGACGAAGCCTTCCAGAAGCCGCCGGCGCGCCTCGATGCTGCGCGGCACCCCGAAGCGACCGTAATAGGGTAGGTACATCAGGAAGCCGACGGCGTCGCCGTCGCCGAATTCCCGCACCATCCGCACCTTGCCGGAAATCACCGGGGACGCGGTGTCGCGCGCCTGCTGCATCGCCGCGCGCCGCGCCGGCTCGGACCACATGTCGAAGCCGAGCGCGTTCCGATAGCGCTCGTTGGTCGGCTCCAGATAGAGGATCGGAGCATAGAGGTCGCGCGCACCCGGCGGCGTAACCGTGAAGGCCGGATCGTCGGTCTGCCGGACACGCCGCGTGAAGTCCTGCAGCTCCGGCGTCGTCAGCATCTGGGCATAGCCGATGCCCTGCGCGCCCGGGAACCGGCGCGGCAATTGCAGCGCGTTGACATAGGCGCGCCAGTCGGTCCGCGTGATCTGGTCTGAGGCGGCGAACACGCCGAGCCCGCCGCGCAGGATCTGCTCGAACACGGCGATCTGGTTCTGGATCGCGCCGACGATCTCGTCCTGGCGGACGTCGAAGCGCTTGTGCATGACGTCGCGCACCTGGCGCGCGGCCGTGTTCCATGCCACGAACGTGACCACGAGCATGAGGACCAGCAGCGTCCACGCCAGGACGAGCGTGCGGTCGAGGGTGGTTGAGCGCTGACCCGCCATCTCCTGCCGCGTCCTGCGGAGCCCCTGATCCGCGATCCTAAGGAAAACCGTGCGTTGAAACGGATCAACAGTCGAGCGTGAAACGCGCCGGATCGGCCGGCACCAGCCGCGCGGTCGCGGTGGCGCGCGCGATGGTCGTACCGTCCGCGCCGCGCAGATCGCCCTCCAGGAACGCCACGGACCGGCCCATATGCACTACGCGTCCTTCCGCCTCGTAGCGGCCCGGCAGGGCCGGCGCGAAGAAGCTGACCTTCAGTTCCAGCGTCGGCGGCACCAGGGTCAGGTTCGCGCGGACGACCACCGCCTGCGCCATCGCCTCGTCGATCATGCCGGCGATGAAGCCGCCCTGGATCACACCGCCGGAATGGCACAGCTCGGACGATGCCTCGTACGCGATGCGGAACGTCCCCGCCTCCTGGTCGATGCCGCTCGGCACGCCGTTCAGGACGCGCAGCACGCCGGGTTGCCGGATGCGCCGGAACAGATCGAGCAGCTCGGCATCCGTCATGGCGCGCGCGTCGACGGCGTCGGACGACATCGTGCCCCGCCGCTCAGGCGACCGTCGCCGGCAGGCGACCACCGCCGTGCACGTTGATCTTCTCGCCGGTCACGTAGGTATTGCGATCCGAAACCAGGAACCGCACCACCTCGGCCACGTCTCTGGGCGTGCAGACGTGGTTGAACGGCATGCTCGCCTCCAGCTCGTGAATCTCCTGGACGCCCATCGTGGCCTTCGCCAGGCGGCGCCCCATATCGGTGTCGACCAGGCCCGGCGCGACGATGTTGACGCGGACGTTGTTGGCGCGCTCCTCCTTGTAGAGCGTGAGCGCCAGCGCCTCCAGCGCCGCCTTGGCCATGTTGTAGGGCGCCCCGTTCGGGGCCATGCTGAGCGTCGCGACACTGGAGATCATGATGATGTCGCCGCGCGGCCGGGTGCGCATGCCGGGTAGCGCGTAATGGGACAGCGCGTGGGCGCTGAACGCATGGGTGCCGACGACGCGGGCCACTTCGTCCGGGTCGGTATCGGCAACGCTGCGGCCGCGGCTGGCGATGCCGGCATTGTTGACCAGGATGTCGATCGGACCGAGGTCGGCCTCTACCGCCTCGACCATGCGCCGGTCGGCCTCGAAATCCTCGACCGAGGCGGCATAGGCCACAGCCCGCCGGCCCAGCGCCTGGATCGCCCGCACCGCCTCCTCGGCGGCGTCCCGGTCGCGGCGATAGTTGACCGCGATATCCGCGCCATCCTCGGCAAGAGCAAGCGCGATGCCGCGCCCGACGCCCCGGCTGCCGCCCGTGACCAGCGCAATACGACCTTTGAGCGACATTCGTCCCCCTCCCCCGTTCCAGGCCCGACCCTAGAGCATTTTCTGGCGAAGCGGAACGATTCGCCGCCTGAAGGCGCGGCTGAGCAAGCCCTTAGCGCAAGGATTTCGGGGAACGGCCGGCTATGGCCCCCGCCGGCGTAGCGCGATCAGACCCCGCCGCTCGGCTCCGGCGCGTGCGGCACCGAGGCGCCGGCGCGAACGGGCTTTTCCGGCCCGGCATCGGGCACGGCCGCCGGACGGGCGGCTGGCGTTACCTCGGCGGCCGCGTCCGCGCCGGGCGCCGTCATCGGGCGCGGCGCCAGACCCACATCGGCCTCGTCATGCGTGAGGCGCGTCAGCGCGATCAGCTGGTCGCGCGGCAGGTTGCCGACCAGGGCGTAGGCCAGGGGACCGTCCGACCAGTACAGGGCGGAGGCGTCGCCGTGCCCGCTGCCGAGCGTGAACCCGCCATGCGGCCCGCCACGCCGGCTGACGAACATCGTGACCTCGCGCCCGCGCGCGTCGCGATAGACGAACTGCCCGAATGGCCCGGCGTGACCGGCGCCGGAGCGCGCGCCGACGAAATGGAAGCCCAGATTCGACAAATCCGGCTCGTTGATTGGATCGCCGATATGCTGAGCCAGCGACTGGTTGACGAGGCGCAGATCCCGCTCGGTGTGCAAGGCGGGGTTGGATGCGACCAGCTCATGCGCCTGGATCGCCTCCTGCGCGAAGGAATCGACCATCGCGACCTGCTCGGCATCCGGCGTATGCAGGCGATAGCCGATCGCGCCGCCGGCCAGCAGGAACACGCTCGCAGCCGCTGCCCGCCACGCGACGTCGAGCCAGCGGTTGTCGTTGGCCGGGAGCCTCAGCCGCGCGCGCAGCGTGCGCGCGGCATCCTCCAGCCGCTCGTCGGCGGGTTCCGCCAGGACAGGACCGAAAAACACGCGCAGCAGACGGTTTTGCTCCGCATAGGCGGCGACACGCCGGCTCGCCTCGGGGTTGTAGGCCAGGAAGGATTCGACCTCCAGCCGCTCTTCACCCGAAAGCTGCCCGTCGGCATATGCATGCAACTCCATCTCGCTGATCGATTGCCGCATGGTCCCTATTTCACCCGGCGCAGGGGCTCCTTCCGGCTCTCGCCAAGCCGGTTCCGAACGGCCTCTCGCGCCCGTGTCAGGCGTGACATCACCGTCCCGAGGGGTACTTCCAAAATCTCGGCGACCTCGATGTACTTCAAACCTTCGAGCGCCACCATCATCAGGACAGAACGTTGCTCGGGCGGCAATTCATCCACGACTTCGAGGACTTTGCGCAACTCTACGCTGGCATTCTGACTCGCCGGATAGGACAGCGACCGATGGGCGTCCTCGATGGTGCAGCGTTCGATGCGCGCGTCCTGGCTGCGCACCCGGTCGATATAGAGGTTGTGCATGATTCGGAACAGCCAGGCGCGGAGGTTGGTCCCCGGCTGAAAGCGATCGGCCTTGGCGATCGCACGCTCCAGACAATCCTGCACCAGGTCGTCAGCCTCCACGTGGCGCCCCGCCAGCGCGCGGGCGTACCGGCGCAGCGACGCAAAATGGAGGTCAAGATCGAGGCCGTGCGCCCGATCGACAGCTTCCTGACTGGACAAGACTGCTCTCCCGTCACAGAGCGCGTCGTCCGTGCCGATCACGGATTATCGCGCCTTACCCAACACAATCAATGCGCGGACTTTGACCGAAACAAGGCAACAACCGGGCCGGAATCGGCCGTCGGGATTTTTCTGTGGATTAATCGCCCGACCTCTGCCGTTGCCTTCCGACGCACCGCGACGGGTACTGCGCGGCCCTGGGAGGCCGGCACGGTCGGCCGCCCTGCGATATTTTCCCTTGCCAGCCGCCCTGTCCCCGGCGCACGAAGGCGCGGTCTTTCGGCAAGGGAGGAACGTGCATGGGCGAACTCGTCGATCTGGGACGTCCGGTGGCCGAGCGGCTGCTCGCCCGGAAACAGAAGGTCGCGATATCCGAATCCTCGAGCGGCGGTCTGATCTCGGCGGCGCTGCTGTCGATCGGCGGCGCATCTGCCTATTTCATGGGCGCCGCGGTGATCTATACGCTGGAGGCGCGGCGCGCCTTCCTGCCCGACGACGTCCTGCAGAAGGGCATCCGTTCGAGCAGCGAGCCCTATGCGCTGGCCAACGCCCGCGCCATCCGCGCCCGGCTCGGCGTTGACTGGGCGGTCTGCGAATCGGGCGCGGCCGGGCCCACCGGTAACCGCTACGGCGACCGGCCGGGCCACACGGCGCTCGCGGTGGTCGGCCCCGGCGGGGTCGAGCGCAGCCTGACCATCGAGACCGAATCGGACGACCGCGAGGCGAATATGTGGGCGTTCACCCGCGCCACGCTCGCGCTTCTGGCCGAGTGCCTGGAGGGCACGGCCTAACCGCGGCTCAGTGCTTCCAGACCAATAAGGCGGCGCCGATCACGACCAGTACGACGCCGGCGATATCGCGCGCCGTTGTGCGCTGGCGGAAGACGAAGACCGTGACGCCCTGGGCGAACACGACCTCGATGAGGGCCAGTGTACGGACGCTGGCGGCGGTCGCGATGGCGAAGGCCAGAAACCAGAACTCCGAACCGAAGGCGCCGAAGAAGCCGGCCGGCAGCGACACCCGCCAGGACCGGATCAGCGCGGTCAGCGCGCGGGGCTGCCGCAGCCGCAGATAGGCCGACAGCACGACGGTCTGGAATAGAAGGCCGACCGTCATGCTGAAGGTGGCGGCGGCGACGAAATCCGGCGTGTCGAGCGCCAGGATCGCGCCGCGATAGCCGATCGCCGCCAGTGCGAAGCAGCCGCCGGCGCCGATGCCGAGCAGCATCGGCCGCCTGCCGCCGGCGGCGGAGGCCGCGCCGGGCCGCCACGACATCAGCATCACGCCGGCGGTGGCGATCAGGATCGCGGCGGACAGTGGTAGGGTCAGCCGGTCGCCGAGCGCGACCAGCCCGAACAGGGCGACCTGCACCGGCTCGGTCTTGAGATAGGCCGTGGCGACGACGAACGATCGCTGTGCCATCGCCATCAGCATCAGCGCGGTGCCGACGATCTGGGCCGAGGCGCCGCCGACGATCCACGGCCAGAATTCCGGCGTCGGACGCGGCGGCGGATGGCCGATTGCGGCGATCACGCCAGCCAGGAACAGCAACGCGAACGGAAAGCCGAACAGGAAGCGCACATGCGTCGCGCCGACGGTGCCCAGCGTCTCCACCAGATTGCGCTGCATCGCGTTGCGCGCGGTCTGCGCGCCGGCGCCGATCACAGTGAAGACCACCCAAAGCCAGGGTGAATGAGCCATCGTCGCGCGACCGGACCGGCTACCGGCCCTGGGGCGCCGCCGGGCCGAGGGCCTCGGCCTTCGGCGCGCCACGCGCATAGCGGCGGGCCAGCTCGGCGCAGACCATCAGTTGGATCTGGTGGAAGATCATCAGGGGCAGCACGGTCATGCCGACCAGCGGCCCGGCGAACAGCACCTTGGCGATGGGCACCCCGCTCGCCAAGCTCTTCTTCGAGCCGCAGAACACGATGGCGATCTCGTCGGCGCGGCCGAAGCCCAGCGCCCGGCTGCCAAAGGTGGTCGCGGCCAGCACCACGGCGAGCAAAACGGCGTTCAGCACGACCAGCAGCGCGAGATGCGTCGGCGGCAATTGGTGCCAGATGCCCTCGACCACCGCCTCGCCGAAGGCGGCATAGACCACCAGGATGATCGTGCTGCGGTCGGTGAAGCCGACCAGCTTGCGGTGTCGTTCGACCCAACCGCCGATCCAGCCGCGCGCGAGCTGGCCGGCTACGAACGGCACGAACAGCTGGAAGACGATCTTCCACACCGCGTCCAGCGACACGGTGCCGGGCAGCCGCATCAGCACCGCGACCATCAGCGGCGTCAGGAAGATGCCGATCAGGTTGGACAGGGTCGCGGCGCAGACCGCGGCCGGCACGTTGCCGCCGGCGATCGAGGTGAAGGCGATCGAGGACTGGACGGTCGAGGGCAGCACGCACACGAACAGCATGCCGAGATAGAGCGGTTCGCCGATCAGGCCGGGCAGCACGCCGCCCGCGGCCAGGCCCAAGGCCGGGAACAGTACGAAGGTCGACCCCAGGATAACCAGATGCAGCCGCCAGTGCGTCGCGCCGGCCAGCACCGCCTCGCGCGACAGCCGCGCGCCGTGCAGGAAGAACAGAAGCGCGATCGCCGCGTCGGTGACCCAGCCGACGACGCGCGCCGCGTCGCCGCGCGCCGGCAGCACCGAGGCCAGCGCCACGGTGGCGAACAGCGCGATCGTGTAGGTGTCTGGACGGTAGCGCAGCAGGCGGGACATCGCGACGGGACCGGGGCGCGGGGCGGACGCCCTAGCCCGCGGCCGCCCGCTTGCGGCCGGGCCCCTCCAGCGCCGGGGGGCGGTTCGGCGTCCGGTCGAGCACGAGGTGCAGCAGCCGCGCCAGGGTGTCGCGCATGTCGCGCCGGTGCACCACCATGTCGAGCATGCCGTGCTCCAGCAGGTATTCCGCTCGCTGGAAGCCCTCGGGCAGCTTCTCGCGGATCGTCTGTTCGATGACGCGCGGCCCGGCGAAGCCGATCAGCGCACCCGGCTCGGCGATCTGGATGTCGCCCAGCATGGCATAGGAGGCGGTGACGCCGCCGGTGGTCGGGTCGGTCAGCACGACGAAATAGGGCAGACCTGCCTCGCACACCATCTGCACCGCGACCGTGGTGCGGGGAAGCTGCATCAGCGCCAGGATGCCTTCCTGCATGCGCGCGCCGCCGGCGGCGACGAACACGATCAGCGGCGCCTTGTCGCGCACCGCGACGCGCGCCGCCTCAACGATCGCCTCGCCCGCGCCCATGCCGAGCGAGCCGCCCATGAAGGCGAAATTCTGCACGGCGACCACGGCCTTGACGCCTTCGATGGCGCCGGTCGCGACGCTGACCGCGTCGTCCTGCCGGGTCTTGCCGCGGGCGTCCTTGAGCCGGTCGGGATAGCGTTTCTCGTCGCGGAAGTGCAGCGGATCAGTCGGCACCCGCGGTACGCGGACCTCGTCCCAGGTCGGCCCGTCGAACAGCATTTCGAAGCGCTGCTTCGGCCCGATGCGCATGTGGAAGTCGCAATTGGGGCAGACGTAATAGGCCGCCGCCAGCTCGCGGTGGAACACCATCTGGCCGCACGAATCGCATTTGCGCCACAGGTCGTCGGGCGTCTCGCGCCGCAGCACGGCGCGAATCTTGGGGCGGACGAAATCAGTCAGCCAGTTGGCCATCGCGTCGCCTCCTCAGCCGGCGGTGGCATGGCGCGCGCCGCGCACGCCCGCGCCCAGGTCTGCGACAAAGCCCAGCACCGCGTCGACCAGCCCCGGCTTGGGCCGGCCGCGTTCGTCGAGGTTGCGGGCGATCCGGTCAACCAGCGCCGAGCCGACCACGGCGGCGTCGGCCGCTTGCGCGATCTCCGCCGCCTGCTCCGGCGTCTTGATGCCGAAGCCGACCGCAATGGGCAGCGCCGTGCGGCGGCGCAGGCGCGCCACGGCCGCGCGCACCGCCTCGGCATCGACCGCGCGGGTGCCGGTCACACCCGCGATCGAGACATAGTAAAGGAAGCCGCTGGCATTGCTCAGCACGCGCGGCAGCCTTGTGTCGTCGGTGGTCGGCGTCGCCAGCCGGATGAAATCGAGCCCAACGTCGCGCGCCGGCAGGCACAGCTCGATATCCTCCTCCGGCGGCAGATCGACCACGATCATCCCGTCGACACCGGCCGCGGCCGCGTCGCGCAGGAAGTCCGGCACGCCGTAGAGGTGGATCGGGTTGTAATAGCCCATCAGCACCAGCGGCGTGTCGGCATCGTCCGCCCGGAACCCACGCGCAAGGTCCAGCGTCCGCCGCAGCGTCTGCCCGCTGTTCAGGGCGCGCAGGTTGGCGGCCTGGATCGCCGGGCCGTCGGCCATCGGATCGCTGAACGGCATGCCCAGCTCGATCAGGTCGGCGCCAGCGCCGGGCAGGCCGCGCAGGATGGCGCGCGCGGTGTCGAAGTCGGGGTCGCCCGCGGTGACGAACGGGATCAGGCCGGGCCGGCCCTCGCGCTTAAGGGCCTCGAACCGGCGCGCGATGCGGCCGCTCATGCGATCCTGGTCCCGAGCGCGTCGGCCACGGTGAAGATGTCCTTGTCGCCCCGGCCGCTCAGGCCGACCAGCACGATGTCGTCGGGCGCGCGCGCGGCCGCCAGCTTGCCAGCCTGGGACAAGGCGTGCGACGGCTCCAGCGCCGGGATGATGCCTTCCAGCCGGCTGCACAGCTGGAACGCCTCCAGCGCCTCGTCGTCGGTCGCCGAGACGTAATGGACCCGCCCGACATCGTGCAGCCACGAATGCTCCGGCCCGACGCCGGGATAGTCGAGGCCGGCCGAGATCGAGTGGCCCTCGATGATCTGGCCGTCGCCGTCCTGGAGGAGGTAGGTGCGGTTGCCGTGGAGCACGCCGGGACGGCCGCCGGTCATCGAGGCGGCATGGCCGTTCTCGACATCGACGCCATGGCCGCCGGCTTCGGCGCCATAGAGCTCGACCGAGGGATCGTCGAGGAAGGCGTGGAAGGTGCCGATGG
>JBDZUN010000373.1:0-2052 GCA_040255145.1 Hyphomicrobiales bacterium
CTTCTATTTCTTCGACTTTTCGGATGGCAAGCTGGTCGAGATCGCCCAGCCCGCCGCCGACGAGAAAGGCACCCGCTTCAACGACGGCAAGGTCGACCGGCGTGGCCGGTTCTTCGCCGGCACCATGGACCATGAATTGAAGCAGCCGCTCGGCAACCTCTATCGGCTCGACCCGGATCTGTCGTGGCGCAAGCTCGACAGCGAGATCTACTGCTCCAACGGGCCGTGCTGGAGCCCCGACGGCCGCACGTTCTATTTCGCCGACAGCCTGCGCTACGCGATCTTCGCCTATGACTACGACCTGGACACCGGGACGGTGTCGAACAAGCGGGTCTTCGCCAACATCAAGGATGTCGGCCGCGGCGCGCCCGACGGCGCGACGGTGGACGCCGAAGGGTATGTCTGGAGCGCGCTGTGCACCGGCGGGGCGGACGCGCGCTTCGCGCCCGATGGCCGGCTTGACCGGACGATCGAGATGCCGACCAGCCTGGTCTGCGCGTGCACCTTCGGCGGTGCCGACCTTGACGTCCTCTACGTCTCCTCGATCGGCATCAGCGTGCTCGGCACCGCGGTGGACGAGAAGGCGGGCGGCGTCTTCGCCGTGCGCGGCCTTGGGGTCAAGGGTCTGGCCGAGCCGTTTTTCGCGGCATGAGCGTGCTGTCGCGGCTATAACGTCGTCCAAGGGGTGTTCGCGGAGGAGGAGGGCGGCGGGTGCGATACATGGTTTATGGCGGGCTCGTAGGGGTTCTGCAGGGCGGCTGGTCGATGCTGCCCGGCGCGGCGGCGGCGCACGCGCAGGGCGCTTCCGACGTGCAGATCGAGACGATCACGCCGGAAGCGGCAAGCCGCCCGCTGACATTCCAGGACTGGTGTGAAGGCATCAAGAACCTCGGCGCGGAGCGGTGCAACCAGCGCCTGCCTGAGGACATCCAGGGCTATGAGGACGCAAAGCGGCATCTGCGCACCATGGCGATCAAGCCGAACGCGAGCCTTAGCTGCGATGCCAATGCGAGCGTCAACCCGACCCGGGAATGGGTTGGCAGTCGCGGGTGCAATCCGGTCACCGAACCGCCGCCCGACGCGCAGCCGTTCGCGGGACCTCGCTGATTCGCCTGGGCTGGTCGACGGATGCTACCTGACGAGGCCGCGGGCACCCGCATGTTCACCGCGCCGCGGGTGGTCACGGGCCTGCTCGGACTCCTGATCCTGGTCCATGTGATCCGGCTGGGGCTCGGGCCGGACGTCAACGAGATGCTGATCATGCGGCTCGGCGTCGTGCCGGCGCGCTATCTGCCCGGGCCGCTAGGGTCGCCGCTGGGCGGTCCGGTCGACGCGGTGCTGGCGCTGGTCGGCTACACCTTCCTGCACGGCGGCTGGCTGCATCTCGCGATCAACGGCATCTGGCTGCTGGCGCTCGGCAGCGGTGTCGCGCGCCGGATCGGCGCCGGCCGGTTCCTGCTGTTCTATTTCGTCTGCGGCGTCCTGGCGGCGCTCGTCTACATTGTGGCGCAGGCAGGCTCGATGGCGCCAGCGATCGGCGCGTCGGGCGCCATTTCGGGGCTGCTCGGCGGCGTGATCCGATTTGCCGTCGCCCGACCTGGCGCGGGTGGCCGGCACGGACTGGTCTCACTGCTGGACCGGCGCCTGGTGATCCTTGCGGTGCTGTGGTTGGCGATCAACCTGGTCTTCGGCCGTACTGGCCTCTCGGGCCTGACCGGCGGCCAGCCGATTGCATGGGAGGCGCATCTGGGCGGCTTTTTCGCGGGATTGATTCTGTTCGGTCCATTCGACCGTTCCGCCGCCCGCTGGCGGGCCGAGCACGACGACGTGCCGCCCGAGGAACCGGGTTTCTAGGCCGTTTGCCGGGCTCGTGTCGCGGAATATGAAAGGCGTTTGACAGGCCCGGCGGGCGCCCCTATAAACCGCGCTCCCCGGCGCGGGTGAGAGGACTTGAAGGCGGGCGCGACAGCGCCTAAGCTGGAGGTTCGCCCGCGAAAGTGGGGTTTGTTATTTGACAATGTGGTGAGGATGGAAGGGGACCGTGGGCGGCGC
>JBDZUN010000374.1:0-2048 GCA_040255145.1 Hyphomicrobiales bacterium
CCGCGTCTGACGGCGGTGCTGAATTCCGACCAAAGCGCACCTCAAGCGCCGGCGCTCGCCTCCGCTCGCTTGGCTATCCTCACATAAGCTCGGGCGCGCGGCGCGCGGCAGGGTCGTCAAGCAGCAGCCGCGCCAGCAGCAGCGCGTCGAGCCGGCAGAGGCCGCGCGCGATATAGGGCGTGATGCCAGCATGGCCGAGGGCGAGACCGGCATCTGCCGCCGCCAACAGGCCGCCCAACCGCCGCGCCGTATCCAGCCGCGTCACGATCAGCCGCCGGGCGCCGGCCCCGACGAACGCCGCCGCGATCTCGGCCACCTCGCACACATCGCCGCCCGCCGGCAGGACCAGCGCAACATCCCAGCCGGTCCCACGAACAAGCCGGCCCAGGCCGGCAAGGTCCGCCGGATCGAACGGATTGACCCCCAGCGTATCGACAATGCACGCCCGGTCGGCTTGTTCCGCGAGCCGCGCGGCAAGCGCCTCGGGCGCCACGACCGGAACCAGCGGGCAGTCGAGCAGGCCGGCGAAATGATCGAGCTGCGCGCGGCCGCCGGCGCGCACGGTGTCGGTCGTCAGCAGCGCGACCGGCGCGTCGGCCAGAACGCACAGGGAGGCCAGCTTGGCGGCGGTGACGGTCTTGCCCGCGCCCGGCGGACCGACCAGCACCAGCGGCGCAGCCGGCGCCGGCGGATGGATCGCGAAGCGGAACCGCGCCGCCAGTGCGGCGGCGAGGGCCCGCGCCGGGTCGTCCTCGCCGCCTGCGGCGGCGAGTCGGGCCAGTTCCCCGGCCAGCGCAGCGGGCACGCCGTGATAATCGAGCGCCGCGGCGATCGCGGCGCCAGCCGCCGGCGCGTCGCCCGCGCGGCCCTCCCGGCGCCGGCGCGCCAGGCGGAAGTCGAGCACCGGCCCCGACGCTGCGTCGTCGCCGGCCGCGGCCTCGCCCATCTGCTCCGGCACCGGCTCGGCAGCGACGACCTCCACCCCGCCGGCGGCGGTCGGCCGCGTCGCGACGATCACGGCGTCGGAGCCGAGGGCGGCGCGGACCTGGTCCATGGCCTCGACCATGCTCGCGGCGCTGAAGGTGTGAAGGGGCATGTCGGGGGATGACATCTCGGGATAGAGCGATCCGGCCAGAATCGGGACACTAGATGCCGTCGATCTGCCCGACGGTGCGAATCTTCACCTGCGGGTGGATCTCGGTCTGCGACATCACCACGGTCTGGGCGCGGAATCGCTCGACGATCGAGCGCACATAGGGCCGGATGCCGGGGCTGGTCAACAGGACCGGCGCTTCGCCGGCATGCGCCGCCTGCTCGAAACGGCTGCGCACGCCGTTGATGAAGTCCTGGAGCCGACTCGGCGCCATCGACAATTGCCGCTCCTCGCCCTGGCCGATCAGCGCGTCGGCGAAGGCCTGCTCCCATTGCGGCGACAGCGGCACCAGCGCCAGATAGTCCTTCGGCCCCAGATTGGCGTTGCAGATCTGCCGGCCCAGACGGCTGCGCACGTGCTCGGTGATCAGCACGGCGTTCTGGGTGAACCGCACCGCCTCGCCGACCGCCTCCAGGATCGCCGGCAGGTCGCGGATCGACACCCGCTCGCCCAGGAGGGTCTGCAGCACCCGCTGCAGCAGGCTGAGCGCCACCTGGCTCGGCACCAGGTCGGAGACGAGCCGCTGATGCTCCGGCGCCAGATCGTCGAGCAGCTTCTGCACCTCGGCGTAGGACAGAAGATCGGCCATGTTGGCCTTGACCACCTCGGTGAGCTGGGTGGTGATCACGGTCGCCGGGTCGACCACGGTATAGCCGCGGAACGACGCCTCCTCGCGCAAGCTTTCGTCGATCCAGGTCGCGGGCAGGCCGAAGGCCGGCTCGGTGGTCTGGGCGCCCGGCAGGCTGACCGGCTCGCCGCGCGGGTCGATCGCCAGGAGCTGGCCGAGATGCAGTTCGCCCCGGCCGGCCTCGACCTCCTTGACCCGGATGACGTAGCCGGTGGCGTTGAGCTGCATGTTGTCCAGGATGCGCACCGACGGCATGACGAAGCCGAG
>JBDZUN010000375.1:0-2033 GCA_040255145.1 Hyphomicrobiales bacterium
GGGCTTGCCGTCGCCGTTGGCGCCCAGCAGCGCGATGCGGTCGTCCGGCACGATCTGCAGGCCCAGCCCGCGCAGCACGGGGGTGCCGCCATAGCCGACCGCGGCGCGGTTGAGCGTCAGCAACGGCGGGGCAAGCTCGTCGGGTTCCGGGAAATTCAGCGTGACGGCTTCTTCCGCGTCCGCCATGGCGACCGGCTCCATCCGCTCCAGCATCTTGAGCCGGCTTTGTGCCTGGCGCGCCTTGGTCGCCTTGGCGCGGAAGCGGTCGACGAAGGCCTGGATGCGCTGCCGCTCGGCCACCTGGCGGGTGCGCGCCGCCGCACGCTGGGCCTGCGCCTCGGCGCGCTGGCGTACATAGCCGTCATAGCCGCCGCGATAGAGCGTGAGCCGCCCGGCGTCGAGGTGCAGGATCGCCTGCGGCACCTGGTTCAGCAGGTCGCGGTCGTGGCTGACCAGGATCAGGCTGCCCGGCCAGGTCTTGAGGTAGCGGGTCAGCCACAGGGTGGTTTCCAGGTCGAGATGATTGGTCGGCTCGTCGAGCAGCAACAGGTCCGGCTCGGCGAACAACGCAGCGGCCAGGCCGACCCGCATGCGCCAGCCGCCGGAATAGGAATCGAGCGGGCGCGCCTGCCCGGTGGCGTCGAAGCCGAGCCCCGCCAGCAGACCGGCGGCGCGCGCTTCGGCCGAATGGGCGCCGATCTCATGCAGGCGCGCCTGGATTTCGGCAATGCGGTGGGGGTCGGTCGCGTGCTCCGCTTCGGCCAGCAGGGCGGCGCGCCTGGTATCCGCGGTCAGCACGGTGTCGAGCAGGCTGGCCGGGCCGCTCGGTGCTTCCTGTGCCAGGCTGCCGACGCGCGCCCCGCGCGGCAGCGCGATGGTCCCGGATTCCGACTGAACCTCGCCGCGGATCAGCTTAAGCAGGGTCGACTTGCCCGCGCCGTTGCGCCCGACCAGGCCGACGCGCCAGCCTGACGGCACCTGTACGCCCGCGCCGTCGAGCAGCGTGCGTCCTGCGATGCGATAGGTGAGGTCGATGATTTGCAGCATCAGGAGTGGCGGAATACCGGCTCATCGTCATTGCGAGCGCGAGGTGAGCCGGGAACCAGATGGCACCTTTCATCGTCATTGCGCGCGAAGCGAAGCAATCCATCTTTCCTTTTTACAATTTCAGCTTGGATTGCTTCGTCGCGACCGCGCCTCGCGATGACGACCACGGATAACCTGCATCACACCGGAATCTTGAAGTAATCCGGCTGGCCCGCGGTCCATTGCTCGCCCCACATCGAATAGCCGCCGTCGATGGTGATGGTCTCGCCGGTCAGGAACTTGCCCGACGGCGCGGCGAGATAGGCGCAGGCGTCGGCCACGTCCTGCACGTCGCCCTTGTGCTTCATCGGGTTGCCGTACTCGAACGATCGGTGCGCCTCCTCGGGATAGACATCCATGCCTTCGGTGGCGATCAGGCCAGGGGCGATGCAGTTGACCCGGATGTTGTACGGCGCCCATTCGACCGCGACGGTCTTCGACAGATAAATCACGCCGGCGCGCGCGGCGCAGGAATGCGCGACCCCCGGCATGCCGCGCGTGACCACCGCGACGATGTTGACGATGCAGCCGGGCTTGTCGGCCTCGCGCCAGCGCCGGGCAGCGGCCTGCATCATGTACCAGGGACCGTTCAGGTTGGTGTCGATCACCGCGTTCCAGCCCTTGACCGAATAGTCGATCGCCTCCTGCGGGAACTGGCCGCCGGCATTGTTGATCAGCACGTCGATGGTGCCGAACCGCTCCCACGCCCGGTCGATCAGCGCCGAGACCTGGTCCGGATCGCGGATGGTCATGGCCTGGCAATCGACCTCGGCGCCCAACTTGCGCAGGCCGCCGGCCGTCTCCTCCAGCCGCTCGATGCGCCGCCCGCACAGGACGAGCTTCGCCCCCAGCCGCCCGAACAGATACGCGGCGGCCTTGCCCAGGCCGCTGCCGGCGCCCGAGACCAGCACCACCTGGCCGGCGAACAAGTCGTCCCGGAAGGTCAG
>JBDZUN010000132.1:0-9556 GCA_040255145.1 Hyphomicrobiales bacterium
AGCGCCGCACCACCTCTTCCTTCTTCATGCCGATCACCGAATCGTAGTCGCCGCACATGCCCAGGTCGGACTGGTACGCCGTGCCGCCCGGCAGGATCTGGGTATCGGCGGTCGGGATGTGCGAGTGGGTGCCGATCAGCATGGTGGCGCGGCCGTCGACGAAATGGCCGGCGGCCTGCTTCTCGCTGGTCGCCTCGGCGTGGAAGTCGATCACGATGGCCTGCACGCTGCCGCCCAGGCGGTGCCGCGACAGCTCGACCTCCATCGCCTCGAACGGATCGTCCAGCGGGTCCATGAAGATGCGCCCCATGACGTTCATCACGGCGACCTTCTCGCCGATGCGCGTCTGGTAGACGCCCGCGCCGCGCCCCGGCGTGGCCTTGGGAAAATTGAGTGGACGCAGGAGCTTCGGATCGCTGTCGATATAGCCGACCAGCTCGCGCTGGTCCCAGACGTGGTTGCCGGTGGTGATGACGTCGACGCCGCTCTGGTAGAAGCCGGCGCAGATCTTGCCGGTCAGGCCGAAGCCGCCGGCGGCGTTCTCGCCATTGACGATGACCAGGTCGAGGCCGAGCCGCTCGCGCAAGGCGGGCAGCGCATCCGTCACCGCGGTGCGCCCCGCGCGTCCGACGACGTCGCCGAGGACCAGGAGTCTCACGATGCGGGCTCGCTAGGGATGGCGAAATCCTCCGTGACGATCCAATCCGCTTTCTGGTCGTGCGGCGCACGCGGGACGCGCGCCACCGCCTGCCCGGCGAAGGCGAGCAGCACCGCCGTCACCGGACGCGTCCCGACGCGAAAGCTGGCCAGGGTCCGGTCATAATAGCCCGCACCATAGCCAAGCCGATAGCCCAGGCGGTCGAAAGCGAGGCACGGCATCACCACGATGTCGGGGAAAATTTCGGGCGCGTCCGCCGCGGGCTCCATCACGCCGTGCCGTCCGGGCCGCAGCGCCGCACCCGGCCGCCAGGCGTGGAAGCGCAAGGGCGCGCCCGCCGCGCCGGCGATCGGCAGGGCGCAGGGATGCCCGCCCTCGGCCAGCCACGCCAGCAACGGCCCGGTGTCGAATTCCCCGGCCAGCGGCCAGTATGCCGCCACGGCGGCGCCCGCCGGGCACGGCACCGTCGCCTGGAAACGCTGCGCGGCAACCGCGAAGCAATCGGGCGGCGCGGCGGCGCTGAGCCGCGCCCGCACCTGCCGCGCTGTGGCGCGCATGGCCGCCTTGCCAGCGGCGTCCGCCCCGGCGGGTGATTGGGAAGGCGAAGAAGGCATCGTCAAAAGTGTCGGCGGGGCCGCCCTGGCCGTCGGGAATCAAGATCCCCCTGGGCCTGCCTTAGCAGGTGGGCGCCATGTAGCCGAAGCGCACTTCGGCCAGGGACAGCTCCCAAGAGAGATGGTATAGCCCCCGGGATGCTCGTCCCTAACGCACCGGGCAGCGCCCGCCTCGTATCAATTTAGGGAGCCTCGACCCGCTCGGCAATGGCCTCGAGTCGCGCGGCGACCCGTTCGATCAGCCGCGCCACGCGCTGATCGCCGACGCCGTTGCCGCCGGCCCCCGCGGCCGGCGCCGCGCCGCCGCCGCCCGCGCGGATATGCGCTTCGAGTTCCTCGATTCGCGCGACCGCGTCGCCCAGCTCGTCGGCGACCAGAAGGCCCGCCATCAGCAGCATCCGGGTGTCGCCGATACTGGCGAAATTACGCGCAAGCCCCTTCGTCTTCTCGTCGACATATTGCGCGAGATCGGTCAGGTGCTGCTCCTCGCCGTCGTCGCAGGCGAGCGTGTAGTCGCGGCCGCCGACCTTCACCACAACCTGGGCCATGTTCCGTCCTCCCCGCGCCGCCGGCCCTCAGGCCCCCGCATTCCTCATTGCGACGCCAAGTCTTTCCGCGCCTGCGGCCGGAGCAGCCGGTCGATGCCGGCGATCGCGCCGGCCAGCCGGCTCGATGCGTCCTTGCCCGCCTGTTCCAGGCCGCCGCAGCGTTCCTCCAGCGCCTGGTGCGCGGCGCTCAGCGCCTCGTGCTCGCGGGCCAGCGTACCGCGTTCGGCGACGGCGTGCTCGATGCGATCGAGCGCCCGATTGAGCCGAGCCTCAAGGGCGTCCAATTCGGCCACGTCGCTCTCCAAACCTGTGGTCCCGGCAAGATGGCAGGCCGACCTGCCCGCGTCAAACGCTACGGCCGCCGGCTCAACCGTTGTGTGAGCATCCGGGCCCCCGGGGACCGTCGCGGCGCGGTCGGCCTGCGCCGCGCCGGGACAGGGCCCGCCGCCATTTCCAGACGCGGCGGCGGATGCCGTGATAGGCGCGATAGGGATCGAGATAGTTGAATCGCCGCAGCTTCCGGTACAGGAAGATCAGGCGGCCCCGGCCCCTCCGCCATTCGTGCTCGATCTCCTCGCGCCGCGACGGCTCGGCCTGCCACGGGAACGTCCGCGGCGTCGTCGCGATGACGCGCGGCACATCGAAGCTCATGACATAGGCGAAGCGCGGTATCTCGGAGCGGTTCGGTCCCGCGCCGTGCAGCGTGCGCCCGGCATGCACGGTGCAGCCGCCAAGCGGCAGCGGGCAGGCCACGGCGTCGGCCTCCGAAAACCCCTCATAGCATTCCAGCCCGTGGACCCGCGCGTTCCCGGCCGGCTTGCGGTGGGGAAGAACGTGGTGCAGATGCGATCCGGGGATGAAGCGCAGGCAGCCATTGGCTTCGTCGACCGGCTGCAGCGGCAGCCAGATGCTCAGCTCGTGATACTCGAAGTTCGGGTCGCGGAACGCCTCGTCCTGGTGCCAGGGCGTGGCCGGGCCCGTGACCGCCGGCTTGAAGAAGATGTGGTCGCCGGATATCCGCGTGCGCGGGCCGAGCAATTGCCGCGCGACCTCGGTCAATCGCCGGCGATAGTTCAGGTGCTTCAGCGCGGGGGCATAGACGCTCGGGTTGATCAACTGCGTCAGGGCCCCTTCGGCCATCGGCACGTCGCCGATGAAATCGAAGAAGGCGCCTTCCCGGGCGCCGGCGCGCTGGCGGAACAGGGTGTCGCCGACGCGCCGGATCTGCGCGACCTCGTCGGCGCGCGCCACGCCGTCGAGCGAAAGGAAGCCGTTTTCGCGATAGAACAGTATCTGCTTTTGGCTCAGCCCGCGGGCGTCGAGCGGCGTCGGGATCATCGCCTCGCCCCACACTACCGGCATACACGCGACTGGAACCGGATCGACGCCCTGCTCACACACATGAACTCATTGCCGCCAAGAACACCCCACGCTACTGCGTCAACGGGAATTGGGCACTGTTTTATGTCCAATTAAGCCAAATTTCATATGGCGGAGCCGCCGAGGCCCGGTACGGCCAACGCGGCGCCGCACCGGGCCTCGGCTGGCCGCTCAGCCTCCGGGGGGCGGCACAGGCGGGCCCGCCTTGGGGCCCTGGCCGCGTTCGGCCAGCGCAATGCCGAGCAGCGCCGCGGCCCCGGTCGCGACCTGGGCGACCGCCTCCAAGGTTCCGTCCGACGGATGCAGGCCGAAATAGCCGAACGCGCCCGCCGCCGCGGCCCAGGTCGACGGCTCCTTGGCGCGCGCCAGCAGGAAGGTCAGAACGTTGCCCATGTCGTGGTCTCCTTGCTGTTGAGGGTCGGTTTCAGGCGATGCCGGCATAGAAGGCGTGCGCGCCGACCGTGCAGGTCGGCCGGTGCCCGCGTGCCCAGGCCGGCGGCCACGCCGCGCCCCTGGGCGCCTGCACCGTGTGGTAGTGCGTTGCGCCTCCGGTGAAGTCGGTCTCGTCCATGGCTTCATGCGCGGCGCGCTGGCATTCGCGGAACGCGGAGTCGTCCGGGTCGACCCGCGTGATCGCCGCGACGTTCGGGTCATCGGGGTTCCAGCACGAGAACTGCATCCAGCGCAGGCAGGCGGCGGCGAGCGTGACATCGCGCCGGAACTGCCCGTCGCCGCGGCGCACCCGGTTCAGCACGACATGGGCGATCGCCTTCTTGCCCTCGTAGGGCTCGCCGCGCGCCTCGCCATAGATCGTGCGCGCCAGGATGCCGATATCCTCCGGCGTCACGGCGATTTCATGTGTCGTGCTCATGGTCTTCTCCCCTGCTAGGGATGGAATGCGCCATCCGCTTGTCTCCAGGTTTCTTCCGTGGTTGCGCGCGTGGTGAAGCAATCCACCTTCGCTGCACCTCGGCCTGGATGGCTTCGTCGCTCTCGCGCCCCTAATTGTACTGGGCACCCGTCGCGAGCGCGCCGGCGGCATTGCCGGGCAGGTATGCCGCACCGCCGCCATCCGTCTCGATGACCGAGTTCAGCGTCGCCCGATAGCGCACGCCGGTGGCGGCGCCCGCGAAGTTCAGGCCAAAGATGATTGCAGCGGCCAGACGATAGACGCCGATGAATGCGACACCGAACGCCGGCGTTCCGGCCAGCGTGATCGTCAGCCCGCCGCCGATCTGCATCATGGCGGTGTTCTCGATCCGGATGTGATGGCTGGCCCCGCCGCTGATCGTATAGCCGCTGGTGACGACCAGCGTGGATTGCTGCGAGACGAAGATATGGTAGCCGGTGGTCGCCCCATATTCCATCGGCCCGGTGATCTGGAGGGTTCCGCCGTTGCGGATGCCGACGCATTGGCCGGACGTCGTCGTGATCTTGAATCCGCCGACCGTCCAGGCCGACAGCAGCCCCGGCGCGCCGATCACGTCGCCCGACGCCTTGTTGATGACGACATTCGCCGGCATCGCCAGGTCGCCGACCAGCTTGGCCGTCCCCGTGCCGGCGAAGTTCTTCAGCACCACGCCGCCATGGGTTCCCGCCCGGACCTGGATGGTCACGTCGAAGATGCCGAGGTCGAGCGCGGCCACCATGTCGATCGCCTTCTGGATGGTGCGAAACGCGCCGGCCGCATCGTCGGCCAACCCGTCATTGGTGTCCGAACCATCGGTGCGCACGTAATAGGTGCGGTTGGCGCTGAGTTGCGCGCGCACGCCCGCGGCCCCGGATGGAAAGCGGACCTGGCCGCTGGCGCCGTCGATCCGCATCGCCTCGCGCCAGTGCACGCCGTCGGCCGACACCTTGACGTGCAGGTCGTCGTCGCCCGCCAGGCCGATTTCGGCGCGCCCGCCAAAGTCCTCCTGGAACAGGAGCGACGCGGTCTCGCCGGCCGCCTGCTTGTTGAGCTTGACCTGCACCCCGGCGCCGGCATGGTTGAACAGCACCGCGCCGCTCGCCACGGCCAGCCGGTTGGTCGCGTCGGCCGTCGCGTTGACGCCGAGCGCCGCCAGGTTCTGCACGGCCGACAGCGTCGCGAAGAAATCGCCCCACGCCGCGCCGTCGAACATCAGGTAGGCGTCCTCGTCGACCGCATAGGCGATCCAGCCGGCGCGCGGCATGCTGAACCGCCATGCGCCGTCGCGCCACACCGCAAGGTGCCCGGCGCGGCCCGCCCATGCCCCGGTCGACCCGGCGGCGACGATCCAGCACTGGCCGTCGTCCGGCGTCACCGGCGGCGTGGCGAGGTCGCGGTCCTGCACCGCGATCTGCGCCAGCGCGTCCAGCAGGCCGAGCCCCTCGTTGACCGTGACGTGCTTCTGCGCCTGCGCCGCTTCCAGCAGCGGCAATCGCAGGTTCGCCGTATCAGACATCAATCATCACCTTTCTGCCTTGGCCACGCCCGAACGTGGCCGAAAGCTGGTAGACGCACAGCGACAGCGGCCCGGGCGGCGCCCCACCCCAGTCGGCCGCCTGCATCGCCGCGCCATAGGTTGCAGTCGGCAACGCCGTGCTCAGGGTACGGACCACGTCGCCGGCCTCGTCCAGGATGTCGACCTGGTAGGCTTCCGCCTCCTCACCCAGCGGCACGTCGGCGTCCTCCCACGAATCGCCGCCGACGCGCGTGCGCCGGACCCAGGTGATGGCGATGTCGCCGCTGGCCGGGTCGCGCGCGGCCCCGACATGGACCGGCGAATAGGGGCGCAGGCCGACGCCGCGCGCCGTGAAATCGAACGCGACATAGCTGTCGTCGGTATAGGGCCGCGTCGCCGGCCCGGCGCGGTAATGGAACGCCAGGCCCCGCTCCGCCATGCGCAGCGGCACCTGCGTTACCGCGCCGTCCAGCAGCACGAACGTCGCTCCGGCCGCGAGCGGGTCGCGCATCGCGCCCTCGGTGCCGAGCTGCCCGCGCAACAGGCCCGTCAGACGATAGGTCTGCGGCGCGATCAGCTCCGCCACGCGGAACTGCAGCACCTCCCACGCCCCGTCAGCGTTGCGCAGCGCCGCCGCATTGGCGCCGTTCAGCACCTGAAGCGCAGCCGCGCTGGCCAGCGCCCCGTGCCACAGCCACACCGTCAGCGTATTGGCCTCATCCCACCGGCCGGTCGGCCCGGCGGGAAAGTCGGTCGTCGTCTCGCCCAGGGTCGCGGGCGCGCCGCCGGTGCCGACCAGGGCGAAGCTCGCGCCGTCCGCGCTGCGATAGAGCGCGACCGCGCCCGGCCACGGGTCGGCGAAGCCGGCGATATAGGGCGCCTGCGGCTGGTCGGCCTCATGCAGGATCGGCAGGTCCAGCACGGTCACGACCGGCGGGCCGAAGACCGGCGCCGCACGCACGGGGCGCGGGCGGGGCGCGGCGGCGATGCCGGGCGGCCCGGACGGCGCGACCGCCAGCGCCTCGATCTGGCGCGCGCCGGCCTCGACCACCCGCGTCACCCGCACCGGCCGGCTGCGCCCGCCGGCATCGAGGCGCACGACGTCGCCGGGGTCGAGCGCCAGGGCCGCCGGCGGCAGCCCGAACGCCGCCTGCTCGCGCTCCGCCCAGGCATCGACCAGCCAGGCTTCGGCCACGGCCTGCGCCTCGGCGTCGTCCAGCACCACCGGCAGATCGGCCTGCGCGACCCGCGCGCTCGCCGTCGCGGTGCGCCGCGCCGCTGCGCTGCCCGCGCCGTAATCGGCGAAGGCGTCGATATAGGCGAGGTTGGCGGCGCGCGGCAGGTCGCTCTCCTGCGCCCGCGTCAGGGTGTAGTCGTCGTCCTCCGCCCGCTCCGCCGCGACCAGGTCGTCCGCCGCCACGGTCAATACCGGCGCCCCGCCGCGCGGCACGAAGCGGATCAGGCCGCCGCTCTCGACCGCGTCGAACCGATAGGCCAGCATCAGGCTTTCCAGGGCGGCGCGCGGGCTCATCGGCTGGTCGAGGATGTAGCCGGCGACGACGCCTTCAAGCCGCGATGCGTCGAAATCGGCAAAGCCGACCCCCTCGCAGATCGCGCCGACCAGCGCCGACAGATCGAGCGCGCCCATGCGCCCGGACAGCCAGTGCCCCAGCGCCCAGTTATCGGCATCCGCCCACACGTCGCGTCGCGCCGGGAAGTCCGGATAGGGCCGCGCGTCCCAGCACCAGGCGTGCAGGTTCGCGGCATCCACCATCGGTCCGCCGTAAGTTGGCGAGACCGGGTTGTTCTCCGCCTTGCCCCAGAACTCCACCGCCGCCTGCAGCGCGCGCCGCTGGATCAGCGCGTCGCGCCGGCCATTCGAGTAGTGCGGCAGCGCGCTTTCCGACGACTTCGCATCGACGAACACGTTCGGCTGGTTGGCGCCCTTGTCGACCGCCGGGCACCCGAACTCGGTGAACCAGATCGGCTTCGACTTGGGCACCCAGGCGGTCGGGCTTTCCGCCTCCACCCCGCCGGACCGGTCGTAATGCGGGTTCGCCCACCACGACCACAGGTCCTTGTAGCGGAACACCCATGGCTTGCCCGCCGCGCCGTCGGTGATCGGCGTGCGGATTTGCGCGTCGCGGTCAGCGTCGCCGGCATAGAACCAGTCATAGCCTTCGCCGCCGCGGATGTTGGCCTGCAAGTAGCCGATATCGTGGGTCGACGGCCAGCCGGCCTGCGCGTCCAGGTGGTCGGTACCGTCGCGCCAGTCGGCCAGCGGCATGTAATTGTCGATGCCGACCATGTCGATGTTCGCATCGGCCCATAGCGGGTCGAGATGGAAATGCACGTCGCCCGACCCGTCGGCCGGCTGGTGCCCAAAATATTCCGACCAGTCGGCGGCATAGGTCAGCTTGACCGCCGGTCCCAAGATCGCGCGCACCTCCGCCGCCAGCGCTTTGAGCCGCGCGACCGCCGGATACGCACCCGCGCCGTCGCGCACTTGAGTCAGTCCGCGCAGCTCGGAAGCGATGATGAACGCATCGACCCCGCCGGCATCGGCGCAGAGCCGGGCATAGTGCAGCGCCATCGGCCGATAGGCGTCGAAGAACGCGCCGACCTGCGCCGCGGCATCCGCCGTGCCGTCGGGACTGCCGGCCCGGCCCGGCGCGGGATCGACCGTGATGCGCCCGCGCCACGGGAACGCCGCCTGCGCCGCGCCGCCATAGGGGTCCGGCCGCGCATTGCCGGGCGGTACGTCCATCAGCACGAACGGATAGAACACCACGCGCTTGCCGCGCGCCTTCAGCTCACGGATCGTCGCCGTGACCCCGGCATCCGACGGCGTGCCGCCATAGGCCGGATGGCCGTCGATCTGGCTGACCTGCCTTCCGTGCGTGCGGTCGATGCCGGCGACCGACCAGGTGACCGGCTCGGTCGTCTTGTCGGCACGCTCGATCCGCGGCGCAATCGTGCAATGGCCGGCGCGCAGGTCGTCGCCGAACCACGACACCACCAGCGCCACCGACTCGCAATTCGGCAGGCTACTGTCCAACTGATCCAGCGCCAGCAGCATGTCGGGCTGGCCGAGCTGGTTGTTCATGTTCTCCGCTTGCGTCGTGCCGGGGCCGAGGACGGAACGGATCAGCCGCGTCTCCAGCGCGAATTCGCCGGTGCCGGGGATCAGCGCGACCCCGCGCAATTCGCGCTCCAGCGCCGCGCCGTCCGGCGGGTCGAGCCTGCGGAACACCTCGACCGACAATTGCGGCACGCGGTTGCCGAACGGCTCCAGCAGCAGGTCCTCGAACACCACGTATGCCAGGCCGCGATAAGCGGGCGCGTTGTCCGCGCCCTCGATCGCGACGATCAGCGGGTCGGCCTCCTGCTCCTCCGTACCGTGATGGATGCGGATGGTCGCGTCCGACAGGTCGACCACCGTGCCGTCGGCCCAGATGCGGCCGATGCCGTCGATCGGCCCCTCGCACAGGCCCAGCGCCAGGTTGGCGTAATAGCGGTAGCGCGTGGTCTTGGCCTTGACCCCGCCGCCGCCCTTGCCGCCCACCTTCTGGGTGTCGGTGTCGGCTTCCTCGCGGAACCTGGACGCCCAGATCACCTGGCCGCCCAGCCGCACGCGGCCATAGGCGCGCGGGATCGGCGACCCCTCGCTCGACAGCGAGACATAGATCCGCTGCAACCGCGGCCCGGTCGCGGTCACGGTACGGCCGCCGAACAGCGCGCCGTCGATGCGGCTGCCCACCAGCCCCCCCAGCGCCCCGCCGAGCTGCGCGCCGGTCAGGCCGAGCAGCGCGCCGGGCAAAAGCGCCCCGCCCAACGCCGCCCCCGCCGCCGTCAAAACCAGCGTCGCCATGTGGATTCCTCAATCAATTTTGCGATACCACCCTCCCCTCGATGGGGAGGGTGGCGCGC
>JBDZUN010000133.1:0-9540 GCA_040255145.1 Hyphomicrobiales bacterium
CTTCAGGAACGATTCCACCCGGCTCATGCCGCCGCGATCCAGGCTGATCGGCACGACCTGGAAATCGGGACCGCCCAACCGCGCCTGCAGCCGGTCCAGGGACGGCATCTCCTCACGGCACGGCGCGCACCACGTCGCCCAGAAATTCACCAGGATGAACTTGCCGGCGAAATCCTTCAGGCTGTGCTGGGCGCCGGCGGCGTCGACGACGGTCAGGTCGGGTATCGCGGCTGGCGGATTCACGCGCTCCAGGTTGCCGATGCGTTCGCCGGCCCCGGCGGACGGGCCGGGCAGGGACGGCTGCATGTCCGCCGTGTTGCGCGTGTGAGTCCAGGTGGCGTATATCCCCGCGATGCCAAGCACCACGACCGCGAGGATCAAGGCAGGACGCATGAAGGTTCTCCCGAACTGCGCGGGTCGCCGTGCGGCGCCGTGCGAAGGGGGCTGCGATGGCGATCGGTGAGCGGATCGGCGCGGACGCGCCCCGGCGCGAGGCGGGAGCTGTGCAGCGCGATGCCGCGGCGCCGGCCGTCGACCGCACGGGTCATAGCACGAACGCCGCGGCGTCCTCCAGCCCGGCTGAAGGCGAAACCGGAAATCGCTTGTGGGGCGGGCGGTTCAGCGAACGTCCTTCCGATCTGCTTGAGGCGATCAACGCGTCCATCGACTTCGACCGGCGGCTTTACGCTGAAGATATTGCGGCGTCGCAGGCGCATTGCGCGATGCTGGCCGCAGCAGGAATCATCGCCGACGACGACGCGCGCGCCATCCATGACGGCCTCGTCCACGTGCTGGCGGAGATCGAGAGCGGCGCATTCCCGTTCCGCCGCGACCTCGAAGACATCCATATGAATGTCGAGGCGCGGCTGCACGACCTGATCGGACCGGCGGCCGGGCGGCTGCACACCGCGCGCTCGCGCAACGACCAGGTGGCGACCGACTTCCGGCTGTGGCTGCGCAACGCGATCGACCGGCTGGACGGCGGCCTCGCAGACCTGCACGACGCTTTCCTCGACCAGGCCGAACGCCACGCCGACACGGTGATGCCCGGTTTCACCCATCTGCAGGTCGCCCAGCCCGTGACTTTCGGCCACCATTGCATGGCCTATGTCGCGATGCTGGACCGCGACCGGGGCCGGCTGCGAGACGCGCGGGCGCGCCTCAACGAATGCCCGCTCGGCGCCGCCGCGCTCGCCGGCACCTCGTTCCCGATCGACCGGGAGGCGACGGCGCGGGCCCTGGGCTTCGCGCGGCCCAGCGCCAATTCGCTCGACGCCGTGTCGGACCGCGACTTCGCGCTGGAATTCCTGGCCGCCGCGGCGATCTGCGCCGTGCATCTGTCGCGCTTCGCCGAGGAGCTGGTGGTCTGGTATTCGGCGCAATTCCGCTTCGTCCGGCTGCCGGACCGGCTGACCACCGGCTCGTCGATCATGCCGCAGAAGCGGAATCCCGACGCTGCCGAGCTGGTGCGCGCCAAGTCCGGCCGCGTATTCGGCGCGCTGATCGGCCTCTTGACCACGATCAAGGGGCTGCCGCTGGCCTATTCCAAGGACATGCAGGAGGACAAGGAGCCCGTCTTCGAGGCTGCCGACACGCTCGGGCTGTGTATTGCCGCGACGACCGAGATGGTGCGCGCGCTGGAGGTGGCGCCGGAGCGCATGCGCGCCGCCGCGGCCCAGGGCTTCAGCACCGCGACCGACCTGGCCGACTGGCTGGTGCGTGCGCTCGGCGTGCCGTTCCGCGAGGCGCACCACATCACCGGCCGGCTGGTGCGCATGGCCGACCAGGCGGGCTGCGGCCTCGAAGCGTTGGACCTTGCGTCCATGCAATCGGTCGAGCCGCGCATCACGAAGGCGGTCTACGACGTACTTGGCGTCGAGAACTCGGTGCGCAGCCGCGTGAGCTTCGGCGGCACGGCGCCGGACCGGGTACGTGCGGCCGTGCGCGCGGCGCGCGCCACAGCGCCCAAGGACGGATGAGCCCATGCCGTGGATCGGCACGATCGTGCTCGGCCTCGCGCTGCTGGCCGCAATGGCGTCTGTCTCGGCGTGCGGTCGCAAGGGCCCCCTCGAGGCGCCCCCGAACGCCGCCGCCACCGGGCAGCAGCAGCCGCAGGATGAGGTGCCGGTCAGCCAGCGCCGCAGCAGCCCCGGCGACATCGATTCGATCCTGAATTCGGACACGGGCGGCGGGCCATGACGCCATTTCACGTCCGGGATGGCGCCTTGTGGGCCGACGACGTGGCGCTGGCCGAGATCGCGGACGCGGTCGGGACGCCGTTCTACTGCTACTCCCAGACGGCGATCGAGCAGGCGTACCGCGCCTTCGCCGACGCGTTCGCCCGATACCCCGCCTTGGGCGATCCGCTGATCTGCTATTCGGTCAAGGCGAATGGCGCGCTGGCGGTGGTCGCGGCCCTGGCGACCCAGGGCGCCGGCGCCGACGTGGTGTCGGAGGGCGAGCTGCGCCGTGCGCTGGCGGCGGGCGTCCCGGCGCGGAAGATCGTGTTCTCCGGTGTCGGCAAGACGGCGCGCGAGATGGCCTATGCGCTCGATGTCGGCATCCATCAGTTCAATGTCGAGTCCGAGCCGGAGCTGGAGGCGCTGTCCGAGGTGGCGGCTGCGCGGGGCGTGAAGGCTCCAGTGGCGATCCGGGTCAATCCCGACGTTGCGCCCGACACCCACGCCAAGATCGCGACCGGCGGCGGCGAGACCAAGTTCGGCGTTGCCTGGGGCCGCGCGCGCCAGGTCTATGCGCGCGCCGCGGCGCTGCCCGGCATCGCGGTGGTCGGCATCGATGTGCATATCGGCAGCCAGATCGTCGCGCTGGGCGCATTCGAGGCCGCCTTCGCCAAGGTCGCCGAGCTGGCCCGCGCCCTGCATGCCGACGGACACGCGATCGACCGGCTGGACCTCGGCGGCGGGCTCGGCATCGCCTATGAGGGCGGCGCGATGCCGCCGGACGTCCGCCACTACGCCGCGATCGTCGAGCGGACGGTCGGCGCGCTCGGCTGCGAGCTGATCTTCGAGCCGGGGCGGGCGCTGGTCGGCGCCGCCGGCGCACTGGTCGCCCGCGTCGTCTATGTGAAGCGCGGCGAGGACCGCACGTTCGTGATCCTCGACGCGGCGATGAACGACCTGATCCGGCCGACGCTCTACGACGCGCATCATGAGATCGTGCCGGTGCGCGCGCCGGCCGCCGGTGCTATCCTGGCGCCGGTGGACGTCGTCGGGCCGGTCTGCGAGACCGGCGACGTGTTCGCGCTGGAGCGTCCGATGCCGCCGCTCGCGGCGGGCGACCTGGTGGCGATCCTGTCGGCGGGCGCCTACGGCGCGGCGATGGCGTCGAACTATAACAGCCGGCCGCTCGCGGCCGAGGTCATGGTCATTGGCGACCGCTTTGCGGTGGTGCGGCCGCGACAGACCTACGAGGCGATACTGGCCGGCGAGACGGTGCCGGATTGGCACGCCGCCATCCCGGCCATTCGGAAGGCGACAGGGTGATGCCCAGGCGATCCGACCGTCGCGCCGTCGCGCCGTTTTGGGCCGCCGGTTTGCGCCGTCGGGTCGCGCTGGCGCGCGGCGCCCTGTTGTGGGAGCGGCTGTGGTACGTCGGCTGGCCGCTGGTCGGCGTGATCGGCCTGTTCGTTGCGGTCTCGCTGCTCGGCCTGTGGTCGGCGCTGCCGCGCTTTCTGCACATCGTGCTCAGCATCGGCTTCGTGCTGGGTGCGATCGCGGCGCTGGTCGATGCAGCGCGGCGCTTCCGCATGCCCGACCAGGCGGAGGCCGAACGCCGGATCGAGCTGGAGAACGGTCTGGCGCACCGGCCGCTGGGCACGCTGGGCGATCGCCCCGCCGGGCCGGCCGATGCGGCGGCGGAGGCGCTGTGGCGCGCGCACCGCGCGCGGGCGGCCCAGGCGGTGCGGAACCTCAGGCTGGTGCGGCCCCGCCCACGCGTGATCGGGCGCGATCCATGGGCGCTGCGCCACGCGCTGATCCTGTTGCTGGTGGTCGGGCTGGTGGTCGGCGGCGCCGAGTCGGTGCCGCGCCTGATCGACGGCCTGCGCCTGCCGCGCTCGGCGGCGTCGGCGACGCCGCCCGAAATCCAGGCCTGGATTCGGCCGCCGGCCTATACGGGCGCACCGCCGCAATTCCTGACCCCGACACATCAGGGCGGAAGCCTGCCTCATCGCCAGGACGCCGACGCGATCTGGGTGCCGGTCGGCAGCACATTGTCGGTCCGCCTGGGCGGCCGGGACGGGGCGCCGCAGCTGGTCGTCCGCGAGAGGCGCGAGACCCGTGCGCTCAAGTTCGACGAGCCGGCGCCCGACAGCTACGCCCTGTCGTACAAGCTGGAGGCTGACCAGTCGCTTGCCGTCCGGCAGGGCGGCGAGACGGTGGCGGAATGGCCGATCCGGGTGGTGCCCGACCGGCCCCCGGTGATCGCGTTCTCGGCGGACGTCAGCCAGACCGAGCGATTCTCGCTCGCCGTGCCCTATCTGGCCGAGGACGATTACGGCGTCGCGGCGGTGCAGTTGGAAATCCGGCCGCTCCAGCCGGTTCGGGGCGAGGCCGGGAACGCGAAGCTCGACCTGCCGATCGCGCTGCCCGGTGCGCGGCCGCGCCATGTGGCGGCGACCTCCTATAACGACCTGACCGCCAGCCTGTGGGCAGGCATGCCGGACTCGCTGCAGCTGTCCGCGCGCGACGCCGCCGGTCAGACCGCGAGCAGCAAGCCGATCGACGTGACGCTGCCAGAGCGAATCTTCCATCAGCCGCTCGCCAGGGCGATCGTCGAGCAGCGCAAGGCGCTGGCCGTCGATCCGGTCGCCGTGCCGCACGTCGCGGCGGTGCTCGATGCGCTGACCTTGATGCCGAAGCGCTTCTCCACCGACCCGGTGCTGTATCTGGGCATGCGCAGCGTCTATTGGCGGCTGAAGCACGCTGCGCCGGGGCAGGTGCCGCAGGATGTCTATGCCACCTTGTGGTCGCTCGCCCTGCGCGCCGAGGACGGCGATCTGGCGATGGCTGAGCGCGCGCTGCGCGGCGCCGAGCAGCGGATGCAAAACGCCCTCGACCAGAAGGACGGCACGCCGCAGAATTTCGACGCGCTGTCGCGGGAGCTGCGTCAGGCGCTCGACCGCTTCATCGACGCGCTGGCGAACAAGTCCGAGCGGGAGGCCAAGCAGGGCGATAGCCCGGCGCAGCCGGATTCGGCGGATCGCCAGGCCAGCCGGCAGGATCTGCACGACCTGATCGACCGCGCCGGCAAGCTCGGCCAGTTGGGCGCGAAGGACGCGGCGCGCGAGCTGCTGTCCCAGCTAGAGGCCATGATCCAGAACATGCAGGCAGGCCAGCCCGGCCAGTCGCGCGCGGACAAGGAGCGCGAGGGCGCCCTGCACGATCTGTCGCAGATGATGGACAAGCAGCAGGACCTGCTGGACAAGAGCTTTCGTCAGAGCCAGGGCAACCCGCTGCCGTCCGATCGGCAGGCGGGCGATGCCGCCAGGCGCCAGGACAATCGCGGCGCCGGCGACCAGTCCAGCCAGGCCGACCAGGCGTCGCCCCAGTCCGGCGGGCGCGTGCCTGGACGGCTCGACGGCGGCGGTCCGGGCCAGGGCGCCGGCCCGACCGGAAAGACTCCGACCGACCAGCCCCGGCAGGGTGCCCGGGCGGAGGCCGGCGACCAGTCCGATGCACCCGGAATGGGCGGCAATGCGCAGGAGCAGGAGCAGCTGCGCCGACAGTTGGGCGAGTTGATGGACCGGCTGGGCAATGACGGATCGGTTCCTGGATCGCTCGGTCATGCTGAGCAGTCGATGCGCGACGCGCGCAAGGCGCTGGAGCGCGGCGATCCCGGCGACGCGATGGACCCGCAGCGCGATGCGCTGAATCAGCTTCAGCAGGGCGCCGAGATGCTCAGCCGCCGGATGCGCGACGGCAAGCTCTCGGGCCAGGATGGGGGCGCCAATGACGGCCTCGGTGCCGATCGCGATCCGCTCGGCCGGCCGGGACCGGCCAGCGGTCCCGATTACGGGCTCGGGGTGGACGTGCCGAGCGGAATGCAGATCGAGCGCGCGCGCCGCATCCTGCAGGAGATCGAGCGCCGCGCGAGCGAGCGGAGCCGGCCCGAGGACGAGCTCGATTATCTCGACCGTCTGCTACGACGCTTCTGATTCCGGCTTGCGTCGTCCGGGTGCGCCCTGCAGCGCCCGTTGCACCGCGCCGAGGATCTGGTCCATCGAAAACGGCTTCATCACCACGTCGTGGATCAGCGCGTCCAGGTTATGCGCGCGCTGTTTCTCGGCGGCGTAGCCGGTCATCATCAGCACGATCAGGTCGGGGTGCTCGCTGGTCGCCTTGAGCGCGAGCGCGATGCCGTCCATCACCGGCATTACGATGTCGGTCAGCAGCAGGTCGAACCGCGTCCGCGCCAGCGCCGCCAGCGCGTCGGAGCCGTCGGCCGCGGTCTCGACCTCGTGGCCGTACCGCTCCAGCGCCCGGGCCAGGAAATCCCGCACCGAGCTTTCGTCGTCTGCGACCAGAATGCGTGCCATGGCTATTGCATCTCGAAGTACCGACGATCGTCCGGCGGCGCCCCGATGAAGGGCGGCGCGCTGGCGGCGCGCCAGGTCCATGCCGTATCCGGTGACGAAGATATCCGGCGGCGCGAAACCGCGGAAGTCCGCCTTGACGGGTACGCTGCGTTTACCGGTCCGGCTTCCTGCGCCGCGCGGCGGTCAGGGCCCGACGAGGCGCACTTCGATCTTGCGTGCTTCCGGCGGCGGGTCGGTCAGGCGTGCGGTAAAGCGGGCTTCGGCGCCGGGCGCGAGCCGGCCTTCGCCGCCCGCGACCTCCTCGTGCGTCAGTTCGCGGTCGATGCCGTCGCGCAGCGATATCCGGATGCTGGGTGCGGGTGCGGCCTGGCTCGCGGCGTTGACGATCGCGCCGCTGACGGTCAGCAGCGCGATGCCGCCTTCGCGCTGGCGTGCGAAGCGCACGTCCTTGAGCATCATGCCCGGCGTCGGGATGTGGAGTGCGGCGTAGAGCTGGGCGGATGCCGGCCACAAAGTGACCAGCCGGTCGCGAAACTGGAGCAGCCCGAAGCCGAGCACCGCCAGGAGGCTGACCAGCGCGGCCCAGCCGGCGACGAGGTTCCAGGGCGTGGCCGGCCGCTGCAGCGCCGGCAGGTTGGGTGCCGGCCGATACGCCATCGGGTCGTTGACGATCGACTCGTCCTCGACGCTCATCGGCAGGTCACGGGCCGGTTGCTGGAACCACACGTGACCGCAGCGGGCGCAGCGCACGTCGCGGCCGGACGCGCCAATGGCCGCAGGGTCGACCAGATAGCGTGTTGCGCAGGACGAGCAGGTCAATATCATCCGGATGCCCGGCTTGAGCGTGAGGCCGCAGAGCGGGTGAAGGCGAAGCTGTTATGGCGGAACGCGCCGCGGCGGGCAAGGCGAGGCACATCGGGAACGGGTGCAGCGCGCACCGGGAAGGGACGGCGAATTGGTCCGATTCGAAAATGTCGGGATGCGCTACGGCTCGGGCCCTGAGGTCCTGCACGATCTCACATTTCATCTCGAACCGGGTTCGTTCCATTTCCTGACCGGCCCATCCGGGTCCGGCAAATCGTCGCTGCTCCGGCTGCTCTACCTGGCGCACCGTCCATCGCGCGGGCTGATCAACCTGTTCGACCGCGACCTCGCATTGCTGCCGCGCCGCCATCTGCCGGGGCTGCGCCGGCGGATCGGCGTCGTGTTCCAGGAATTCCGCCTGCTCGACCATCTGACTGCCTATCAGAATGTCGCATTGCCGTTGCGGCTGGCGCGCCGCCGCGAATCCGAGTACCGCGAGGATGTGATCGAGCTTCTCAACTGGGTCGGGCTCGGCGACCGCGTCAGCGCCCGTCCGCCCGTATTGTCGGGCGGCGAGCAGCAGCGCGTCGCGATCGCGCGCGCGGTCGTGGCCAAGCCGGACCTGCTGCTGGCCGACGAGCCGACCGGCAGCGTCGATGCCGATATCGGGCGGCGGCTGATCTCGCTGTTCGTCCAGCTCAACCGCCTGGGCACCACGGTCGTCGTTGCGACCCACGACCGCGGGCTGGTCCGCCGTATCGGCGCGCCGGAGCTGCGGTTGGCCGACGGGACGGTTGAGCTGTACCAGCCGGTCGTCCAGGCTTGGGAGGACGCGGCGAACGCCCAGGCGGTCTCCGACTTTCCGCCCGCTTCGACCGGCGCGAGCCCGCAATGAGCGCGCCCCGCGGCGTCCCGATCCTGTCGCCGCGCGAGCCGGGCAGCCGGATGCTGCCGCTGGTGATTGCGGTGATGGTCTATCTCGCGGCGTTGTCGGTGGCGGGCTTCGGCGCCGTTTCGAATGCGCTGACCGGCTGGCGGGCCGACCTGGCCAGCCGCCTGACCGTCCTGGTGCCGGCACGGCCGCAGACCTCGATCGAGCAGCGCATCGATTCCGCGCTGGAGGTGCTGAAGGCTTCGCCCGCGATCGCGGCGGCGCGCCGCCTCGGCGATCCGGAACTGAAGGCGCTGCTGGCGCCCTGGCTCGGCCCCGATGCTTCGCTCACCGACCTGCCGGTGCCGCAGTTGATCGCCGTGACGGTCGCGTCGGGCGCCACGGTGGACGCGTCCGGCCTCGGCGCCGCCCTGGCCAAGGCGTCGCCCGGCGCGATCCTCGAAGGCAACGAGGACTGGGTCTCCCAGGTCGCACGGATCGGCACGACGGTGCAGAGCGGGGCGCTCGCGGTAATCGCCCTGGTCTCCCTCGCCGGCGTGGCCATCGTCATATTCGCGACCCGCGCCGGCCTGTCGGTGCATCACGAGAACGTTGAAATCCTGCATCTGATGGGGGCGCAGGACCGCTTCATCGCCCGCGAATTCCAGAAGCGCTATTTCCGGCTCGGGTTGGTCGGCGGGTTGCTCGGGCTCGTCCTGACCGCGATAAGCTTGGTGGTCGCCTTCCATGTCCTGCGGCACGCGCAGGGGCCGTGGCTGCCGCGCCTCGTGCCCGGCCAAGACACCGTCCTGGCGCTCGCGCTGCTGCCAATCGTGGCCGCCATCCTGGCGATGGTGACGGCGCGGCTGACCGTGATGCGCGCGCTGTCCCGGATGATGTGATGCTGGTGCTGCTCGGCCGGGACGGCGTGATGACGGATGACCTGGCGGACACGGGAACCGATCCGCACGCCGCCGGCCTGTTGCCGTGCGCCGGAGCGGCGGTTCGCCGGCTGAACGATTCCGGCCACCGCGTCGTCGTGGTGCTGGAACGGCGCCATCCGGCCCTGGCCGACGCGCCGGCGGCGCTGTGGCTTGGACTTGAAGACCGGCTGCGCGACGCGCTCCGGCCGTTCGGCGCGCGGCTCGACCAGGTGCTGTCGCCCGATATGGCGGACGGAAATCCCCACGGCGTCATCGGCGCCGCGCTGCGGGCGCATCGTGTCGCGGCCGCCGACACGGTCGTGGTGTCCGATTCCCTGCCGCTGCTGGCGGCCGCGGCCGACGCCGGGTGCCGGCGCGTGCTGGTG
>JBDZUN010000134.1:0-9524 GCA_040255145.1 Hyphomicrobiales bacterium
GGATAGAAGCGTCGCATGCGGGTCACCGTCCTCGGTGCGGGATACATGGGAAGCGCGATGGCCGAGGTCGCGGCGATGCGCGGGCACGAGGTTCGGCTCTGGGGAACCTGGCTCGATGACGCGCTCGTCGGCATCAAAGGCTTTGTCCGCCAGCAACGTATCGGCTTGCATGTGAGGCAACAGGGCATCGGCACCTTCCAGGTCGTGAGCTTGGCCGGGAGTGAGAAAGAAGCCGGTCGGATTGCCCAAGGGCGTGACCGTGGACGTTCGGGATCGAACGGTCATGGCGAAGGGTCCCAAGGGACAATTGTCGCTGCGGCTGGTCGACGAGGTCGACGCCAGCGTCGAGGACGGCAAGGTCGAGGTGAAGCCGCGCGGCGAGAGCAAGCGGGCACGGGCCATGTGGGGCCTGCAGCGGACGCTGATCAACAATCTGGTCGTCGGCGTGTCGGACGGCTTTGCCAAGCGGCTGGAGATCAGCGGCGTCGGCTATCGCGCCGCGGTGCAGGGGCAGAACGTCCAACTCCAGCTCGGCTATAGCCACGACGTGGTCTATCGCGTGCCGGAGGGCGTCCAGGTGCAGGCCGAGCGGCCGACGCTCCTGGTCGTCAGTGGCATCGACCGCCAGCGCGTCGGCCAGGTCGCGGCCGAGATCCGGGCGTACCGGCCGCCGGAGCCCTATAAGGGCAAGGGCGTCAAGTACGAGGGCGAGCATATCCTGCGTAAGGAAGGCAAGAAGAAGTAGGTCGGTCGATCATGAAGCATACCAAGAACCTGTTCGACCGCCGTCGCCGGCGGGTCCGCGTCAAGCTGCGTCGTCTCGGCGACCGGCCACGCCTGTCCGTGTTTCGCTCGTCGAAGCACATCTATGCGCAGGTGATCGACGACCGCTCCGGAGCTACGGTTGCGGCAGCCTCGACGCTGGAGAAAGACGTGCGCGCCACCGGCAAAACAGGTGCCGATACGGCGGCGGCGGCCGTTGTGGGCCGCCTGATTGCCGAGCGCGCCAAGGCGGCCGGCATCGCGCAGGTGATGTTCGACCGCGGCGGCTGCCTCTATCACGGCCGGGTCCGGGCGCTCGCCGATGCGGCGCGCGAGGCCGGGCTTCAATTCTGACGAGCAAGAGGACGAGCGATGGCCCAGGCCGAGCGTAGAGGCGGGCGCGATCGGGATCGCGATCGCGGCGAACGGGACAGCGAGTTTGTCGACAAGCTCGTCCACATCAATCGTGTCGCAAAGGTGGTGAAGGGCGGCCGGCGCTTCGGCTTCGCCGCGCTGGTGGTCGTCGGCGACGGCCGCGGCCGGGTCGGCTTCGGTCATGGCAAGGCGCGCGAGGTGCCGGAAGCGATCCGCAAGGCGACCGACGTGGCCAAGCGCACGATGATCCGCGTACCGCTGCGCGAAGGGCGCACCCTGCATTACGACATGTTCGGCCATCATGGGGCCGGCAGGATCATAATGCGCGCGGCGCCACCAGGCACCGGGGTGATCGCCGGCGGCCCGATGCGCGCGGTGTTCGAGACGCTGGGCGTGCAGGACGTGGTGGCGAAGTCGATGGGTTCGTCGAATCCCTATAATATGGTGCGTGCCACCTTCGATGCGCTGAAGCAGGCGTCTTCGCCGCGCGCGGTGGCGTCGCGACGCGGCCTGAAGGTCGGCGACCTGATCGCGCGTCGCGCGGATGCCGGCGATCGTAGCGCGGGACTGGAGGAATAGATGGCGTCGAGCAAGATGGACGGGACGGCGGCCACGGTCACCGTCCGCCAGACCGGCAGCCCGATCCGGCGCAAGCAGGATCAGCGTGCGACGCTGGTCGGCCTCGGCCTCAATAAGATGAACCGCACGCGGACACTGCAAGACACGCCTGCGGTGCGCGGCATGATCGCCAAGGTCAGCCACCTGGTCGAGGTGGTCGACGAAGGCTGAGGCCGCGCCGGCATGCCGGCGGGTCGGAGGCTTCGGCCGGTGGTGGCGGTGGCGATAGAAGGAATGGTGCTGATCCGGGAGACGGGATCGCATCCGGGAACGGGATCGGACGGATGAAGCTCAACGAATTGCGCGACAACCCTGGCGCGAACAAGCCGGGCCGGCGCATCGGCCGCGGCATCGGTTCGGGCAAGGGCAAGACTGCTGGCAAGGGCCATAAGGGCGCCAAGGCGCGCTCGGGCGTCAGCATCAACGGGTTCGAGGGGGGCCAGATGCCGCTGCATCGGCGCCTGCCCAAGGGCGGGTTCAAGAACCCGTTCCGCAAGATTCACGCCGAAATCAACCTCGCCCGCCTCCAGGCGGCGATCGACGCCGGCAAGCTGGACGCGGCGCAGCCGATCACGGGCGAGATCCTGAAATCGGCCGGTCTGATCCGCAGGCTGGGAGACGGGGTGCGTCTGCTCGGCCGGGGCGAATTGACCGGCCGTATCACGATCGAGGTGGCCGGCGTCTCGAAATCGGCGCGCGAGGCGGTCGAGCGCGCCGGCGGCTCGGTCACGGTACTGGAGCCGGTCAAGGCCAGCGCGGCCAAGGAAGCTTAGCCGCCGCGCCGGAACGGGGCTTGCCCTGACGACGCCGCTGTCGCCCGTGCGCGGCTCCGATTTGGTGTTACGGTGGCGCCGCGTCGTGCCCGGCCGGAACGTCCGGCCGCTCGGCGCGCTCGGTTTTCAGCCGCTCGGCTCCGGCGGTTCCAGGGAGTAGGACATGGCGTCCGCAGCCGAACAACTTGTCTCGAACATCAATTTCGCCGCCTTCGGCAAGGCGGAGGAACTGAAACGGCGCCTGTGGTTCACGCTCGGGGCGCTGATCGTCTACCGTCTTGGCACCTATATCCCGCTGCCGGGCATCGACCCTGCGGCTCTGGCCCATCTGGTTCAGCAGAACCAGAGCGGCATCCTCGGCATGTTCAACGCCTTCTCCGGCGGCGCCGTCGAACGCATGGCGATCTTCGCGTTGAACATCATGCCGTACATCTCGGCCTCCATCATCATCCAACTGATGACGTCGGTATCGACGCGCCTGAGCGAACTGCAGAAGGAAGGTGAGCAGGGCCGGAAGAAGATCACGCAGTACACCCGCTACGGCACGGTGGTCCTGGCGGCGTTCCAGGCCTACGGCATTGCGATCGGGCTGCAGAATTCGAGCGGCGTGGTGCGCGATCCGGGTCTGTTCTTCCTGTCGACCGCGGTCATAACGCTAGTCGGCGGCACCATTTTCCTGATGTGGCTCGGCGAGCAGATCACCGCGCGGGGGGTCGGCAACGGTATTTCGCTGATCATCATGGCCGGCATCGTCGCCAACCTGCCGCGCGCACTCGCCAATACCTTCGAGCTGGGGCGGACGGGTGCGCTGCCGACGATCCTGATCCTGTTCCTGTTCGCCATGGTCATCGCCGTGGTCGGGGTCATCGTGTTCATTGAACAGGCACAGCGCCGCATCCTGATCCAATATCCCAAGCGGCAGGTCGGCACCCGGATGTTCGGCGGCGAATCCTCGCACCTGCCGATGAAGCTGAACTCGTCCGGCGTCATCCCGCCGATCTTCGCGTCCTCGTTGCTGCTGGTGCCGATCACCATTGCCAATTTCTCAGCCAATTCGGGACCGGAATGGCTGACGGCGATTACTCGCAACCTGGGGCCGGGCAGCCCGATGCACATGCTGCTCTATGCTAGCGGGATCATCTTCTTCACCTTCTTTTATACGACGGTGGTATTCAATCCGGACGATACGGCCGACAACCTGAAGAAGCACGGCGGGTTCATCCCCGGCATCCGGCCGGGCAAGCGCACGGCCGACTACATCAATTACGTACTGATGCGGCTAACCGTGGTCGGCGCGATCTACCTGACCCTGGTCTGTCTGTTGCCAGAGCTACTGATCTCCGAATGGGCGGTGCCTTTCTATTTCGGCGGCACCTCGCTCCTGATCGTGGTCAGCGTGACGATGGACACGGTGGCCCAGATGCAAAGTCACCTTTTGGCCCATCAATATGAGGGTCTGATCCGCAAGTCGAAGTTGAGAGGCAGCCGTCGATGAATCTGATTCTGCTTGGACCGCCCGGCGCGGGCAAAGGCACGCAGGCCCAGCGTATCCAAACGCAGCGCGGTTTGATCCAGATCGCGACCGGCGACATGTTACGGCGGGCGGTGGCGCAGGGGACGCCGCTGGGCGTCCGGGCCAAGGACATCATGGCCCGCGGCGAACTTGTGCCGGACGAGCTGGTCATCGGCATGCTGTCGGAGCGAATCGACGAACCGGATACCCGCGACGGCTTCATCCTCGACGGCTTCCCGCGTACGGTGGCGCAGGCCGAGGCACTCGACGCGCTGCTGACTGAGAAGGGGATGAAGCTCGACCGCGTGATCGAGCTGGAGGTGGACGACGACGCGCTGGTCGAGCGCATATCCGGCCGGTTCGCCTGCGCGTCATGCGGCGAGGGCTATCACGACACGTTCAAGCCGACGCAGCGCGAGGGCGCGTGCGACAAATGCGGAGGCAAGGAATTCAGCCGCCGGCCCGACGACAATGCCGAGACGGTGCGGGCGCGGCTCGACGCCTACCATCGGCAGACGGAGCCGCTGCTGCCGTATTATGCGGCGCGTGGCGTTCTGGCCACGGTCGACGGCATGGCGGAAATCGACGAGGTGACGCATCAGATCGGACGTGTCATTATGGAAACGGAATAAGGGAGCACCGGCCACCGGTTGACGCGCCGGCGCGGATTTCTATAATCCGCGCCTCGCGGAGCCGTTGGCTTCTCGCGTCCCGCACCATCCTGAGATTGCCTGCTCAAGAAGGAGAGCCGACGTGGCGCGTATCGCCGGCGTTAACATACCCACCAATAAGCGCGTCGAGGTCGCACTGACCTATATCTATGGGATCGGTCCGACGACGGCGAAACGGATTTGCGAGCAGGTCGGTGTCCCGGCAGAGCGCCGGGTCAACCAATTGACCGATGCCGAAGTGGCGCATATCCGCGAAGCGATCGACCGCAACCATTCGGTCGAGGGCGACCTGCGGCGTGAGGTCGCAATGAACATCAAGCGGCTGATGGACCTGGGCTGCTATCGCGGCCTGCGCCACCGCCGGGGCCTTCCGGTGCATGGCCAGCGCACCCATACCAATGCCCGGACGCGCAAAGGGCCCGCCCGGGCGATTGCCGGCAAGAAGAAGTAAGCAACCGGCCGTCCGGCCGGTGCGGCGGATGCAATAGCGACAGGTTCGACGACAATGGCAAAAGAAAGACCAGCGACACGCGTCCGCCGCCGGGAGCGCAAGAACATCACGTCCGGCCTGGCGCATGTCAGCGCGAGCTTCAACAACACAATGATCACGATTTCGGATGCGCAGGGCAACGCGATCGCCTGGTCGTCGGCGGGCTCGATGGGCTTCAAGGGTTCGCGCAAGTCGACGCCCTATGCCGCCCAGGTCGCGGCCGAGGATGCCGGCCGTAAGGCGATGGAGCACGGCATGCGCACGCTGGAGGTCGAGGTCAAGGGGCCCGGCTCGGGTCGCGAATCGGCTCTGCGCGCGCTGCAGGCGGTGGGCTTTACCATCACCGCGATCCGCGACGTGACACCGATCCCGCACAATGGCTGTCGGCCGCCCAAGCGGCGGCGCGTTTGACCGCAGGCGCCCTTCGTCGTCTGCCTTTCCACGGCTGGCCCGGCTGCCCGTTCGCCGTATTTCGTCCGGGTCAGCCGGTCACGAGGACCGCATGATTATCCAAAAGAATTGGCAAGAGCTCATCAAGCCCGCGAAGCTGGCGGTGGAAGCCGGCCCGAATCGCGGTCGTGAGGCGACGGCGGTCGCGGAGCCGCTGGAGCGCGGCTTCGGATTGACGCTCGGCAATTCGTTGCGCCGGGTGTTGCTGTCCTCGCTTCAGGGCGCGGCCGTGACCTCGATCCACATCGACGGTGTGCTGCACGAGTTTTCGTCGATCCCAGGCGCGCGTGAGGACGTCACCGACATCGTGCTGAACATCAAGGCGCTGGCGCTGCGCATGCACGCCGACGGGCCGAAGCGCCTGACCCTGCGCGCGCAGGGACCGGGCGAGGTAACGGCGGCGCAGATTTCGCCCCATTCCGACATCGAGATCCTGAATCCCGGCCTCGTGATCTGTACGCTGGACGAAGGCTCGTCCTTGCGCATGGAGCTGACGGTCAATAACGGCAAGGGCTATGTGCCGGCCGACCGCAATCGGCCGGAGGACGCGCCGATCGGCCTGATCCCGGTCGATTCGCTGTACAGCCCGGTCAAGAAGGTTTCCTACAAGGTCGAGAACACCCGCGAGGGGCAGATTCTGGACTATGACAAGCTGACCCTGACGGTCGCCACTAACGGTGCAATGCACCCCGAGGACGCGATCGCCTACGCGGCCCGCATCCTCCAGGACCAACTCCAGGTCTTCATCAATTTCGAGGAGCCGCGCGCGCCGAGCTACGAGGAGGAGAAGCCGGGCCTCGACTTCAACCCGCTCCTGCTCAAGAAGGTGGATGAACTGGAATTGTCGGTCCGCTCCGCTAATTGCCTGAAGAACGACAACATCGTCTATATCGGCGATCTGGTGCAGAAGACCGAAGGCGAGATGCTGCGCACGCCGAATTTCGGCCGCAAGTCGCTCAATGAAATCAAGGAGGTGCTGGCGCAGATGGGCCTGCATCTCGGCATGGAAGTCTCGAACTGGCCGCCGGAGGATATCGAGGATCTGGCACGGCGCTTCGAGGATCAGTACTAGGCGCGATGGCGTCGAGGGGAGAAGCGCGATGCGTCACCTGAATGCCGGGCGCAAGCTCGGCCGTACCTGGAGTCACCGGAAGGCCATGCTGGGCAATATGGCGGTCGCCTTGCTCAAGCACGAGCAGATCCAGACCACGCTGCCCAAGGCCAAGGAATTGCGGCCCTATGTCGAGAAGATCATCACGCTCGGCAAGCGCGGCGACCTGCATGCGCGGCGGCTGGTCAGCGGCCGGCTGCACGACGAGGCGGTGGTACGCAAGCTGTTCGACACCATCGGCCCGCGCTATGCCGAGCGCGCCGGCGGCTATACCCGCGTACTCAAGGCGGGCTTCCGGTACGGCGATGCCGCGCCGATGGCGTTCATTGAGCTGGTCGATCGTGACCCCGAGGCCAAAGGGCAGGATTCGGGCCCGGTCGGAACCCCGGAAGACGGCGGGGCGTGATACACGGGCCTTCGGGGCGCGGCGGGGTCGACCCGCGCGCCAGGATTGCCCGCGTCCGGAGCTTGTAGCAACGAATCCGGTGCCGCCGATGCGGCAGATGGCGATGCGGGCCATGGCGATGTCGCCGATGTCGATGCCCTCCCGTTGGCGCCGACACTATGTCAAGGCAGCCTCTGGGCTGCCTTTCTGCATCGCGGCGCATAGGTCACGAAAGCGACGACCGGCGGCGGTCGCCCGGCGGGGCAGGCCCGCCCCGCACCGCGCCTTGATCCTGGTCTGGGCGGTCGGCCTGGCCATGGCGCCCGGCTTCGCTGCCGCGCGTAGCGCGCCAGGCTACAATGTACTGCGGCCGCCGGAGGCGGAGGTGCCGTCCTCGCGGCCGGCGATCACGCTCTCGTTTGCGCCCGTCGTGCGCATGGTGGCGCCGGCGGTGGTCAACATCTACACCAAGCGTGTGGTGCAGCAGGCCAACGCCTCGCCGCTTCAGAAGGACCCGTTCTATCGGCGCTTTTTCGCCGACGAGCAGGCCGGCGGCGGATCGCCTGGCGAGCGCGTGCAGAGCGCGCTCGGCTCCGGCGTTATCGTGCGACCCGAAGGAATCGTCGTTACCAACGCCCATGTCGTGCGCGACAGCGACGAGATCACTGTGGCGCTCGCCGACCGCCGGCAATTCGAGGCCGAACTGATCATGGCCGATGCGCGAACCGACCTCGCCGTGCTGCGCATCCATCCGGGCGGCCAGGGGCTGCCTTACCTGCACTTCCGGGATTCCGACAGTGTCGCGGTCGGCGACCTAGTGCTCGCGGTCGGCGACCCGTTCGGCGTCGGCCAGACCGTGAGCAGCGGCATCGTCTCCGCGCTCGCGCGTGCCCAGCGCGATTCGGGGGACTATCAGTTCTTCATCCAGACCGACGCGGCGATCAATCCCGGTAATTCCGGCGGTGCGCTGGTCACGATGGACGGGCGCCTGATCGGCATCAATACGGCGATCCTGTCGAGCAGCGCGGGCACCCCCGTGGGCATCGGCTTCGCGGTGCCGTCCAACGTGGTGCGCAACGTGGTGGACGCGGCGCTGGGCAGCGGCACGATCGTACGGCCCTGGCTCGGCGCGTCGGGTCAGGCGGTCCGGCGCGAGTTCGCCCCTTCGCTCGGTCTCGACCGCCCGATCGGCGTGTTGATCCAGCGCATCTTCGCCGACGGTCCGGCCGATCGCGCGGGATTGAAGGTCGGCGACATCGTGCTGGCGGTGGACGGGTTCGAGGTGTTCGACGAACCGGGCCTCGAATACCGTATTGCGACGCGGCGCGACGGCGAGGACGTGCGGCTCGAGGTCATGCGTGAAGGCATGCGGATTTCGCTGAAGGTGACGGCACGACGTCCGCCCGAAACGCCGACGCGCGACCTGACGACGCTGGAGGGCCACCACGCGCTGGCCGGGGCGGTGATCGGCAACCTGTCGCCGGCTTTCGCAGTGGAACTCGGCCTCGACCCGATGATGGCGCACGGGGTCGTCGTGGCCGACGTGGCGCCCGGCAGTCCGGCCGAGCAGGTCGGCATCAAGCCGCGCGACGTGATCCTGTCGATCAACGGAGAAGGTATCGGCAGCATCAAGGAGGTGATGCAGGCGGTGCAGGATTCGACCGGGCGGTGGCGGGTGACGGTGCGTCGCCGCGACCGTCTGCTAGCCTTTGACGTGACGCGCTGAGCGGCGAACCTCGACGCGGCCGGAGGAGAGGCGCATGAGCAACCTGTTCGAGGCTGCCGGGCTGGAGAAGGGCGCGCCGCGGCCCCTGGCCGATCGGCTGCGGCCGGCCCGGCTCGAAGAGGTGCTGGGCCAGGACCATCTGCTCGGCGCTGGCGGCCCGATCGCGCGCATGCTGGCGGCGGGGCGGCTGGCCTCAATGATCTTCTGGGGGCCGCCGGGCACCGGCAAGACGACGATCGCCCGGTTGCTGGCGGGCGCCGTCGGGCTCGATTTCGAGCAGATCTCGGCGGTGTTCTCCGGCGTCGCGGACCTGCGCAAGGTGTTCGAGGCGGCACGCCACAAGCGCCAGACCGGCCGCGGCACGCTGCTCTTCGTCGATGAGATCCACCGCTTCAACCGAGCCCAGCAGGACGGCTTCCTGCCCTATGTCGAGGACGGCACGGTCACATTGGTCGGCGCGACCACCGAAAATCCGTCCTTCGAGATCAATGCGGCGCTGCTGTCGCGCTGCCAGGTCCTGGTGCTGAACCGGCTGGACGACGCGGCGCTTGAGCAGCTTCTGGTGCGGGCCGAGCAGGCGGAGGGTAAGACCTTGCCGCTCGACGCGGACGCGCGCGCGGCGCTGCGCGCGATGGCCGACGGCGACGGCC
>JBDZUN010000135.1:0-9490 GCA_040255145.1 Hyphomicrobiales bacterium
CAGGCGCGGCGTTGCGGCGGCGCGTTCTCCACCGCCAGCAGCGCCGCGCCGCCCCATTCGCCGCCGAGGCCCAACCCCTGCCCGAACCGCAGCACGCACAGCAATATCGGCGCGGCATGGCCGATCTGGGCGAAGCCCGGCAGCACGCCGATCAGCGTGGTCGACACGCCCATGATCAGCAATGACGCGACCAATGTCGCCTTGCGCCCGACCCGGTCGCCGAAATGGCCGAACAGGGCGGAGCCGACCGGCCGCGCGATGAAGGCGATGGCGAAGCTCGCGAACGCGCTCAGAAGCTGGGCCGCCTCCGATTCGCTCGGGAAGAACACCGGCCCCAGCACCAGCGCCGCCGCGGTGCCGTAGATGTAGAAGTCGTAGAATTCGATCGCCGTGCCGATCAGGCTGGCGACGGCGACCCGGCCGGTGGTGTTGCGTTCGGCGCGCGCGTGCATGGCGGCTTCCCATCGCGTCGGAGTCGCCGGCGCGCGGCGCGGGCCGTTCTGTCCCGTGATTCCAGGTGGTGGCGTCCGGAATAGGCCAGGACCGGGCGATATGCCAGCGGCGAGGGGGATGTGTCCCCTCGGCCGCCGCCATCCCCGCCGGAATCAGGCCGCGGCGGTCTTGCGGCCCATGCGCCCGCCGGCGAAGGCGCCGGCCTGCTTGATCGCCGCGCGCCCCTCGGCCAGGAAGGGGTGGAAGGCGTGCCAGACGTGGACCATGCCCGGCCATTCCTCGAAGGTCACGTCGACCCCGGCCGCCGCCGCGCGGTCGCGCAGGGTTTCGGAATCGCTGAACAGGATCTCGCGCTCGCCGACATGGATCAGCAGCGGCGGCAGGCCGCTGAGATCGCCGAAGATCGGCGATACGCCGGGGTGCCGGGGATCGGTGCCGCCCACATAGTGCGCCGCCATGCGGCCAAGCCCCTCGGCATTGGTCATCGGATCGAGGGCTGCGCGCGCCGTGACGCTCTCGCCCGTGCCGGTCATGTCGCACCAGGGCGAGATGCAGATGCCGGCCGCCGGCATCGGCAGCCCCTGATCCTTCAGCGCCAGCAGGGTGGCGACCACCAGGCCGCCGCCGGCCGAATCGCCGGCGAGGACGACATCCTCCGGCGCGTGGCCCCTGGCGAGTAGCCAGCGATAGGCCGCGACCGAATCGTCCACCGCGGCGGGGTAGGGGTTCTCCGGCGCGAGGCGGTAGTCCAGCACCAAAGCCGCCGCGCCGGCCGCGCGCGCCAATTCGCCGGCCAGCGACCGGTGCGTGTTGGGCGAGCCGATGACATAGCCGCCGCCATGCAGGTATTGGATGACCCGGCCGGCCGCCGCGCCGGGCGGGACCAGCCATTCCGCGCTGACGCCGCCGGCGTCGCGGGTCTCGACCGCAATGTCGGGCGCGGCGCGCAGGGCCATCCCCTCCATCTGCGCGCGGATCTTGGCGACGTCGCCACCGCTGCCGGCGCCGAGCGGCCGCTTTTGCAGCTTGCCGACCAGGATTTCGATCTCGCTCAATTCCGCCATGGGATCCTCCCCTTACCGCCGCGCGCGGGCCATTCGTTCGTGAGTGAACGATCGCCCAGCCCGCTCTGTCAAGCCGACCGGCCGGCGCGCACGCCGTCGCCGCGGTTTCAGGCGTTGTCCGAATAGGCTAGGACGGAGGCTGTTCAACGCTGTGCCGTAATCGGGCGGGAGCGCGACCTGGCCATGAGGCGAATATGACCACGATCACGACCGTCGACCGCGCCGGCGCCCGGCGCGGCGCCGCCGTCCTGCTGGAGGTGCTGCGCAGCGAGGGGGTGGAGTACATCTTCGGCAATCCCGGCACGACCGAATTGCCGCTGATGGACGCGCTGCTCGGCATGCCGGAAATCCACTACGTGCTCGGCCTGCAGGAGGCGAGCGTCGTGGCCATGGGCGACGGCTACGCCCAGGCGGCGCGCAAGCCCGGCTTCATCAACCTGCACACCGCCGGCGGCCTCGGCCACGGCATGGGCAGCCTGTTGAACGCCAGCGTCTCGTCGACGCCGCTGGTGGTCACGGCGGGACAGCAGGATTCGCGCCACGCCATCACCGATCCGCTGCTGTTCGGCGACCTGGTGCGCATCGCGACGCCCGCGGTCAAGTGGGCGCAGGAGGTGGCGAGCGCCGACCAGCTTCCGGTCCTGGTCCGGCGCGCCTTCCACGACGCCATGGCCGCGCCGACCGGGCCGGTCTTCCTGTCCTTCCCGATGGACGTGATGGAGCAGTTGAGCGAGGTCGGCATCGCCGAGACCAGCGTGATCGACCGGCGGGCGGTGGCGGGCTCGCTCGACGTGCTGGCCGCCTACCTCGCCGGCGTAGCACCCGGCCGGCTCGCCATCATCGCCGGCGACGAGATCGATTCGAGCGACGCGGGGCCTGAGATGGTCGCGCTCGCCGACCTGCTCGGCGCGCCGGTCTATGGCTCGTCCTGGCCGTCGCACATCCCGTTCCCGACCGCGCATCCCCTGTGGCTGGGCAGCATGCCGACCAAGGCGGTCGAGATCCGCGAGAAGCTCGCCCCCTATGACGCCATCTTCGCCCTGGGCGGCAAGTCGCTGATCACCATCCTGTATACCGAGGGACCGGCCGTGCCGCCGGGCTGTCAGGTCTATCAGATGTCGGTCGACGTGCGCGATTTGGGGCGCACCTACGAGACGCGGCTGTCCGTGGTCGGCGACATCAAGGCGTCGCTCCGGGCGCTGTTGCCGCTCCTGTCCCGCGCCTCGGCCGAGAACCACGCGGCCTACCGCGCCTTACGCGACGAGGCGGTGGCGGGCCAGGCGCGGCGGCGCGCCGCCCAGGCGACGGAGGCGGCGGCCCAGTGGGACGCGCCGAAAATCATGCCGATCGTCGCGGCGCAGGAGGCGGCGCGCGCCATCGGCCCCGACATCGCCATCGTGGACGAGGCGGTGGCCACCGCCTTTCACCTGCGCGGCTTCCTGGATTCGCCGTCGTACCGGCAATATTCGTTCCTGCGCGGCGGCGGCCTCGGCTGGGGCATGCCGGCCGCGGTCGGCTTCTCGCTCGGCCTCGGGCGCCAGCCGGTGGTGTCGCTGGTCGGCGACGGCGCCGCGCTCTATTCGCCGCAGGCCCTGTGGACCGCGGCGCATGAAAAGCTGCCCGTCACCTTCGTCGTGATGAACAACCGCGAATACAACATCCTGAAGAACTTCATGAAGTCGCAGACCGACTATCTGTCCACCCGCACCAACCGCTTCATCGCGATGGATATCGAGGACCCGGCGGTCGACTATCAGGCGCTGGCCCGCTCCTTCGGCGTGCCCGCCCGCCAGGTGACCCGCGCCGCCGACATCGCCCCCGCCATCGAGGCCGGCATCAAGTCCGGCCAGCCCAACCTGATCGAAGTCCTGATCGCCGCGACGTGAGGGGGAGATAGCGCAATAACAGACAAGTCGGAGAAGCCATATGGATTTCGCCGCGCTATTCCAACATCAGCAGCGGCTTCTTAAGCTTGAACTTGCGATAGCAAGGGAGCGATTTGCTCACTACGGCTTGAGAGGCGATGCGGTCGAAATGTCTGTTAGAGATTTTCTTGACCGACACTTACCAAGAGCGTTGAGCACCGGAACCGGGGAAGTTATTGCTTCGCAGAGTGACACGCCCGATCTGAAATCAGGTCAGGTGGACGTCGTCATTTCCAATATGCTCCAACCATTCATCGGCGCACGTGACGTACCGACAACCTTTCTTCTTGAGGGCGTTCACACGGCTGGAGAGGTGAAAACCACATTCAGCCGGGCCGATGTGACGCGCGAGATGCAGAAGGCGCGCAAATTCAGGTCGCTGCGTGCACGTAATGTCTCTCGGCTGGTGTCTGCCCCAAAGCCCGATTCGTGGATTAGCTACTATATATTCTATCGACCGTATTTTTTACTCAGCCTCGAAACAAATGGAGACTGGCGATCTATTCTTATGGAGATCATGATGTTTATCAAAGAAACCAGAACAATGCCATTGGATGGTGTATTTTTATTAGATGTTGGCATCGTTATTCTCTTGTCTCCAATTGGCAAATATCCTTTCGTAGAACACCACGGAATCCCATTTCCGCACATGATACAGGCGAAATCTGAAAGTGGGGCTATTCATATATACGAGACGAATGCCATTCTGGCTCTTTTCTTATTTTGGATCGCATCGTTTCAAGTTAATTTCTTTGACGACCAGCATCCGATATCGTTTTACATTAGTGATATGATAAATAAGTCGTTAAGTGATATTTCTCTGTTTGCGGCGAGTGAGCCACAGGATGTGCTTGGTGCAAGGATAGAGAAGCTAGGATTGTTTGAAGTGATTATGCAGGAACTTAAGGGATCATACACCTGAGGCTGTTTTGGGCTTTGCCGCAACACACAGAATGAGGATTTTTGCGTGAATAACCAAACCATGCGTGCGATCCGCTTCCACGAACTCGGCGGGCCGGAGGTGGTGCGGCTGGAGGATGCGCCGCGCCCCGAACCGGGGCCGGGCGCGGTGCTGGTCCACAACGCCGTGATGGGCGTCAATTTCGGCGACCTGTTCTTCCTGCGCGGCGAATATATCGTGCAGCCGAAGCTGCCCGACATTCCGGGGATGGAGGCGGCCGGCACCATCGTCGCGCTGGGCCCCGGCGTCACCGGCCTCTCGGTCGGGCAGCGCGTCGCCTATATCGGCCTGGGCGCCTTCGCCGAATATTCGGTGGTCAAGGCGAACCGCATCCTCCCCTTGGCCGACCATGTCGGGCTGGAGCAGGGTGCGGCCTTCCCCATCGCCAGCCTGACCGCCTGGCACATGCTGCACACCATCCACCGGCTGGCGGCGGGGGAGACAGTGCTGGTCCACTCGGCCGCCGGCGGGGTCGGCATGGCGGCGGTGCAACTGGCCAAGGCCGCCGGCGCGCATGTCATCGGCACGGTGTCGAGCGCCGAGAAGGACAGGGCCGCGCGCGAGGCCGGGGCCGATGAGGTCATCGACTATGTCGCGACCGATTTCGCGGCCGAGGTGCGTCGCCTGACCGGCGGCGAGGGCGTCGACCTGATCCTCGACGGCGTCGGCGCGCCGACCTTCGAGGCGGGTCTGCGCGTGCTCGCCCCCTTCGGCCACATGATCCTGTTCGGCCGCGCCGGCGGCGCGCCCGGCCCGACCGACCCGATGCGGCTGTTCGCCGGGTCGCTGACCGTCAGCGGCTTCGTGCTGCCCATGCTCTACCGCAACCAGACGGCGATGAAGCGCAGTCTGGACGACATCTTCGGCCTCTTGCACGATGGGCGGTTCAAGCTGCCGATCCATTCGGTGCGGCCGATGGCCGAGGCCGGCGCCGCGCTCGTTGCCATCAACTCCCGCGCCACCATCGGCAAGCTGCTGCTGACGCAGTAGGCCGGCCCGGCCGGTTCCCGCGCGCGGCGTCGCCGTGCTAGGTTTGCGGAAATCATCGGGAAGAAGGGAAGCGGATGACCAGCCTGCGCGTCGCCGTGGACATCGGCGGGACGTTCACCGACATCTGCATCTTCGATGCGCAGACCGGCGCGGTCCGCGTCGCCAAGACCGCCAGCACGCCGGACCCGATCGACGGCTTCATGACCGGACTGACCGCCGGCGGCGTCGACCTGGCCGACGTGGCGCTGCTGTCCCACGGCACCACGGTCGCGACCAACGCGCTGATCACCCGCCGCCTGCCGCGCACCGCGATGGTGTGCACGCAAGGTTTCCGCGACGTGATCGAAATCCGCCGCGCCAACAAGGAAGACCTGTGGGACACCTATAAGGACGTGGCGCGCCCCTATGTGCCGCGGCGCGACCGCCTGACCGTCGCCGAACGGGTCGATTCCGCCGGCCGCATCGTCACGCCGCTGGACGAGGCGCGCGCGCGCGAGGTTGCGCGCATCCTGGCTAAGCGCCAGGTCGCCGCGGTCGCGGTGTGCTTCATGAACGCCTTCATGAATGGCGCCAACGAACGCCGCATGAAGGAGATCCTGGAGGAGGAGCTGCCCGGCGTGCCGGTCACCACCTCCTCGGAAGTCTTGCCGGAGATCTTCGAGCACGAGCGCTTCTCGACCACCGTGGTCAACGCGGCGTTGAGCCCGGTGGCCGGCGATTATTGCGCGCGGCTGTCCGACCGGCTGAAGGAATCGGGCTATGCCAGCGACCTGCTGCTGCTGCATAGCGGCGGCGGGGTGATGACGGCCAAGGGCGCGCGCCAGTTCGCGGCGCGGCTGGCCGGGTCCGGCATCGCCGCCGGCGCGATCGCCAGCCGGCACATCGCCGGCCAGTGCGGCTATCCCAATTCCATCGGCCTCGACATGGGCGGGACCAGTTGCGACGTGTCGCTGGCCTATGAGGGGCGCTCGCGCGTCACCAAGGACTGGTTCATCGAGTTCGGCTATCCGATCCGCTTCCCGAGCATCGAGGTGATGACCATCGGCGCCGGCGGCGGCTCGCTCGCGCGCATCGACGAGGCGGGATCCTTGCGCAACGGCCCCCAATCGGCCGGCGCCTTCCCCGGCCCCGCCTGCTACGGCAACGGCAACACGGTGCCGACCAATACCGACGCCAACCTGGTGCTGGGCCGGCTGGGGCGCGGGCTGGCCGGCGGCTCGGTGTCGCTCGACACCGTGCTGGCGGAGCGGGCGGTGCGCGAGGGCGTGGCCGAGCCGCTCGGCATCGCGCTGCACCAGGCGGCGGAGGCGATCATCCGCGTCGCCAACGCCAACATGGCCGACGCGGTGCGCCTGATCTCGATCAGCCGCGGCTACGACCCGCGCGACTTCGCGCTGGTCGCCTTCGGCGGCGCCGGCGCGCTGCACGGCGCGGCCCTGGCCAGGGAGCTGTCGATCCCCGTGGTCATCGTGCCGCCCAATCCGGGGGTCACGTCGGCGCTCGGCTGCCTTTTGGTCGACGTGCAGCACGATCTGGCCGAAAGCTTCATCCGGCCGACCGAGGGGCTCGACCCCGCCGAGGTCGAGGGCGAGTTCGCCAAGCTGGAATCGGAGGCGCTCGATCATCTGGCGCATGAGGGGGTTTCGCCCGACCGCATCGTGCTGGAGCGCACGGTCGACATGATGTATCGCGGCCAGTGGCGCTCGCTCGCCGCCCCGGTCGGCAACCCCGTTTGCGCGATCGCCGACCTGGTCGCCGCCTTCCACGCGCAGCACGAGCGCGAATACAATTTCCGCCGCGACGACGCCCCGGTCGACATCTACCGCCTGAACCTGCGCGCGATCGGCACGGTGCCGAAGGCGGAGCTGGCGGCGCACGAGGCGGGCGGCGCGTTGCCGGCGGCCAAGACGCGCCGCGCCGTGTGGTTCGCGGGCGAATCCTACGACACACCGGTCTACTGGCGCGACGACCTGCCGGCCGGCGCCGGCTTCATCGGGCCCGCGATCGTCGAGCAGCTCGATTCGACCACGGTGGTGCCGCCCGGCGCCCGGGCCGAGGTCGACCCGCGTCTGAACATCCTGATCCATGTGGAGAAGCAGGCATGACCGCGCAGCAAACGCAGCCGGGCTTCGCGCTCGACCCCGTGACGTTCGAGGTGCTGAAGAACGCCTTCATCACCACCGTCGATCAGATGTCGGAGCAGATCCTGCGGACCTGCTATTCCTTCGTCATCTACAACCACGACTTCTCGAACGCGCTGTGCGACGCCAACGGCGACGCGGTGGCGCAGGGCAACCAGGACCTCGCCGCCCATGTCGGAACCCTGCACCTGACCTGCAAGGACGTGATCCGCTTCTTCGGCGACGACATGAAGCCGGGCGACGTCTTCGCCATCAACGATCCGTATGCGGGCGGAACGCATTTCCCCGACACAAGGCTGATCCGGCCGCTATTCGCCGACGGCGCGCTGATCGGCTTCGCCCAGTCGAACGGGCACTGGTCGGATGTCGGCGGCAGCGTGCCGGGGTCGTTCGACGTGGCCGCCAAGGAAATGTTCCGCGAGGGCATCCGCATCACGCCGGTTCGCCTGTGGGACGGCGGTCGCTTCTGCCGCGACGTCGCGCACCTCATTGCCAGCAACACGCGCGATCCCGCGTCGATCATCGGCGACATGCAGGCCCAGGCCGAGGCGACGCGGGTGGCCGAGCGCGAGATCGAGCGCCTGGTCGGCAAATACGGCAAGGATACGGTGCTGGCCGGCTTCGCCGACGTGCAGGATTATGTCGAGCGCGCGGTGCGCCAGCGCCTCGCCGCCCTGCCCGACGGCGAATGGGAGACGACCGACTTCCTCGACCAGGACCCCGGCGCCGGCGAGGGCATGATCCCGATCAAGGTCAAGCTGACCATCAAGGGCGACCGCGTGATCTACGACTTCACCGGCTCGCACCCGTGCGTCGCCTCGCTCTACAATTCCGGCTTCGGCGGCACGTTCTCGGCCGTGGTCGCAGGCATGAAGACGTTCTTCCCCGATTTGCCGCTCAATTCCGGCTTCTACCGCCCGATGGAGGTGATCGCGCCCGAGGACACGGTGGTCCACGCGCGCTGGCCGGTCGCGGTCACCGGCTTCCTGATGCCGTTCGAGAAGATCATGAACATGATCAACGAGATCTGGTCGTCGATCATGCCCGAACGCGCCATCGCCTGCGGCTTCAACCTGGAATACCTGCTGACCGGGGGGCGCGACCTGCGTTCGGCGGAGAAGCCGATCTTCATGTTCTACGACTGGCTGCCCGGCGGCTGGGGCGGGCGCAACGGCAAGGACGGCTGCAACGTCACCACCTCGTGCTTCGGCACCGGGCTGCAGGCCCAGCCGGTCGAGGGGCAGGAGCGCGGCAGCCCGATCCTGGCGATGGAATTCGAGGTCGACACCGATTCCGGCGGCCCCGGCAAGTGGCGCGGCGGCGCCGGCCTGCGCAAGACCTCCCGCCTGCTCGAGGCCGACCGGACCGTCATCTCCTATATCTGCGACCGGGCTGCGGCGATCGTCTGGGGCATCCATGGCGGCCTGCCGTCGTCGCCGCACGGCCTGACCCTGACGCGCGCCGGCGAGACCCGGCCGGAATGGCTGGGCGCGGTGTTCTCCGACGTGCCGATTGAACCCGGTGACGTGTTCAGCCGGCCGACTGCGGGCGGCGGCGGCTACGGCGACCCGCTGGAGCGCGACCCGGAGGCGGTGCGCGAGGACGTCGCCGACGACTATGTCTCGATCGAACGGGCACGGAAGGATTACGGTGTCGTGCTGCGCGTCGTCGACCGCGATCTCGCCGAATACGCGATCGACCACGCCGCGACGCAGGCCGAGCGCGCGGCGATCCGGCGTGACCGGCGCGGCTGGCTGGCGGAGGAGGCCGAAGCTGTCGCCGCACGCTACCGGGCCGGCGAACTCGACCACCTCGATTGCATCCGCCGCTACGGCGTCATCCTGGATTGGGGCACCGGCGAATTGCTGCCGAAGACGACCGGGCAATTCCGCGACATGTTCCACCGGCGCAGCGCCAGCCACTGGTCCGACGCCGCGCAGGCCAAGGGCATGGCGG
>JBDZUN010000376.1:0-1998 GCA_040255145.1 Hyphomicrobiales bacterium
CGGACGGATCGAGTGCACAATTGAGCTCGGAGCGCAGATACCAGTTGTCGCCGCCGGCGCGATCGCGGGCTGGCACGCCCATGCGGCGGCGGGCCATCTGGCCAAGACGACCAAGCTGTGGAAGCGTTTCAGGAAGAACGGGGCGCTCTGGCGTGCATAAGGCGTTATCGTCAAGCAGATCAGACGAGAGGAGGCCGTCCGGCATGACCACGGAGGCACACACGATCGACCACCTGTTCACCACCATCCAGTCGCGCCGCCGCGCCGACCCGACGCAGTCCTATACCGCGAAGTTGTTCGCGCGCGGCGTCGGTCAATGCGCCAAGAAGCTCGGCGAGGAGGGGGTGGAGGCGGCGATCGCGGCCGTCCAGGGCGACCAGAAGGCGGTGATCGCGGAATCGGCCGACCTGCTCTATCACCTGCTGGTGGTGTGGGAAGCGACGGAGGTCACGCCGTCCGACGTCTATGCCGAGTTGCAGCGGCGCGAGGGCCTGTCCGGGGTCGAGGAGAAGGCGCGACGGCACACCTGACGGCCCTGGTGGAGTAGTGCATGGATGACGACGTGGACGGCATCGGGCCGGACGGGGCGGACGTCGCGCTGACGCGGGCACCCACCGGTACTGCCCTGTGGCCGGCGATCGAGGCGGCGCAATATGCGCGGATGGTCGATTTCGAGCCGCCGCGGTCGGGCGAGGAGCGTGCGGCGGTCGACGCCTTCCTCGACGCGTTCGGCCGCTGCGCCGAGGATTGGGAGGCGGTCCCGGATCAGAACAAGACGGCGTTGTTCACGGCGCTCGACGGCCATCTCAGCGCGCTGGCCCGGATCGGGCTGCATGTCCACGCCGGCACCACCCAGCGCGACTTCGACCTGGACGACGGCTCGGTCGCGCTGCCGGTCGCGGTGGTCCGGGTCGGCCACGACGCGGACGACGTGGTGCATGTCCGGATGCCCCACACCCTGCAGGGCATGGGTTAGGCCTTACGCGCCGGAGCGGATGGTCGGCGCGGCGCCGCACAGCGCGCAGGCCGGGTCGGCCGTGAAGCGCACGGTGCGGAACGCGGCGTCCAGCGCCTGGTAGATCAGCAGGCGCCCCGACAGCGATTCGCCGATGCCCAGGATTTCCTTCAGCACCTCGGTCGCCTGGATCGTGCCCATCACGCCGGCGACTGCGCCGAGGATGCCGGCGTCGGCGCAGGACGGCCCGGCGCCCTCGGGCGGCGGCGCCGGGAACAGGCAGCGATAGCACGGTCCGTGCCGCCCGTTGGCCCCGGAGACATGCGCCTTGAAGGTCGAAAGCTGGCCCTCGAACTGGCCGAGCGCCGCGGAGACCAGGGTTCTGCCGGTGAAATAGCAGGCGTCGTTGACCAGGAAGCGGGTCGCGAAATTGTCGCTGCCGTCGGCCACCACGTCGTAGCCACCGACCAGGGCCTCGGCGTTCTCCGGCGTCAGCCGCTCGGTATGGCGAACGACGCGCACGTCGGGGTTCAGCGCATGGATCGCCTCCGCCGCGCTGATCGTCTTCGGCCTGCCGACGGCGTCGGTCCGGTGCGCGACCTGACGCTGCAGGTTCGACAGCGACACGAGGTCGTCGTCGACAATGCCGATAGCGCCGACGCCCGCCGCGGCAAGGTAGAGGGCCATCGGCGAGCCCAGGCCGCCGGCGCCGATCAGCAGGACCCGCGCGCGCAAAAGCCGCGCCTGGCCGGCGCCGCCCACCTCTTTCAGGATGATGTGCCGGGCGTAGCGGTCGAGCTGGTCGTCGGTCAGCACTTCGTGGTTATACCGGCAAAACCGCCGTCATGACGAGGAGCGTGGCGACGAAGCGATCCACATTGCGGTTCCGCAAAGTGAAGATGGATCGCTTCGCGGAGCCTGTCCTCGGGCTGTCCTGCGGACAGACCCGGAGGGCCGGACCCGGGGGCACGCGATGACCAACAAGACGGCTCACAATCCCTCGAACAGGGGGGTGGAGAGATAGCGTTCGGCGTGGTCGGGCA
>JBDZUN010000377.1:0-1994 GCA_040255145.1 Hyphomicrobiales bacterium
GTCGCGATACTGGCGACCGGCGACGAGTTGGTGCTGCCGGGCGAGCCCGTCGGACCCGACCAAATCATCTGCTCGAACGCATTCGGGATTGCGGCCATGGTTCGTGCCTGGGGCGGTGAGGCCATCGACCTCGGCATCGCACGGGACGAGCGCGAAGCACTGCGCCGCGCCGCCGCCGGCGCGCACGGCGTCGACATCCTGGTCACGATCGGCGGCATCTCGGTCGGTGACCATGACCTTGTACGCGGGGCGCTGGGCAAGGACGGACTGGACATCGACTTCTGGCGCATTGCGATGCGCCCCGGCAAGCCACTGATGTTCGGTCGCCTGGGGCAAAGCTGGGTGCTCGGCCTACCCGGCAATCCGGTCTCGGCGCTGGTCTGCGCGCTGGTGTTCCTGCGTCCGGCGATCGATTGTCTGCTGGGCCGCGAGGACGGGAATGGCGGCCAGGGCCGTGCCGTCCTCGCCCGGGCGCTGCCGGAAAATGACGGGCGACAGGACTATCTTCGCGCCGAGCTTGGCCACGATCGGGACGGCACGCTGACCGCGACCTCATTCGAGTTGCAGGACAGCTCAGTCCTGTCCCTGTTGTCGCGTGCGGATTGCTTGGTGATCCGCCCGCCCCACTCGCCCGCCGCTCCGGTGGGCACTACGGTGCCGGTCCTACCCCTGCCCGGCCGCATGGCAAGCCGCATGTAAAATTGGCGGTGCGGGGCCGCCGCTCGGCTAGGATGCACGCAGGGAATCCGAGGGAGGTCGATCCATGCACTTCGAGCAGATTCGCTTCGAGACCGACGGCACCGTCGGCGTCATCACACTGAACCAGCCGAAGACGCTGAACGCCATGACGCTCGCCATGGTCAAAGAGATCAATCAGGCGCTCGACCAGTGTGAATCCGGCGATGCCGTGCGCTGCGTGCTCTTCGCCGCCGAAGGCCGCGGGTTCTCGTCGGGCGTCAACCTGAATGAGGCGGCTGGCGACGGCATGGACGCCGGCAAGATCCTGGAAGATCACTTCAATCCCCTGATGCTGCGCCTGCGGCAATTGCAGCGGCCGATCGTGGCGGCGGTCCAGGGCGCGTGTGCGGGCGTCGGCATGAGTCTCGCCCTGACCGCCGATCTCATGGTCGCATCGCGTTCCGCCTATTTCCTCCAGGCGTTCCGCCGCATCGGCCTGGTGCCAGACGGCGGCGCGACCTGGCTGCTGCCGCGGCTGGTCGGCCGCGCCCGCGCGCTGGAGTTGGCTCTGCTGGGCGATCGCCTGCCGGCCGAGACCGCGATGGCCTGGGGCCTGATCAACCGGCTGGTCGACGACGAGAATCTGCTCGGCGAGGCCAAGGTACTGGCCCGTAGCCTGGGGGATGGTCCGACCGTTGCGCTGAGCCTGATTCGGCGCGCGTTCTGGGAGTCGGAAGAAAACACTTACCCTGCTCAGCTCGCACTGGAGGCGAAGTTCCAGCGCCAGGCTGGCAAGACCGCCGATTTCCGCGAGGGCGTGAAGGCCTTCGCCGAGAAGCGTGAGGCCCGCTTCGCCGGCCGCTAGCATCCGGCCATGACGCTCGTGCCGATTCCACTCGCCGCGCCGCCCGACTGCGCGGTGCTGTCGGTCGCGCAGAGCGGCGAAGCCGACCGTCTGGCGGCCGCGTGTGGCGTTCCGACCATCGCGTTGATGGAGCGCGCGGGCGCTGCGGTCGCGAATGCGGTGCTCGCACACTGGGGCGTGTGCCGGGTCGGCGTGCTGTGTGGGCCGGGCAACAACGGCGGTGACGGTTTCGTCGCCGCCCGTCATCTGGCGCAGCGTGGTGCCACGGTCTCCCTCGCCCTGCTGGGGGGACGCGAACGGTTGCGTGGCGATGCTGCGGAAATGGCCACCCGATGGGCCGGCCCGGCCGTACCGCTGTCACCCGACCTTGGCGACGCGGACATTTATATCGACGCGCTGTTCGGCGCCGGCCTCTCCCGCCCGGTCAAAGGAAGCACAGCCGAAACGATCG
>JBDZUN010000378.1:0-1984 GCA_040255145.1 Hyphomicrobiales bacterium
GCCATAGGTCGTATGATGGCGCTTTGGGAGATTTCGATGGCCAAAGGTCAGATGCGCAGCAATCGCGAACCGAAGAAGGCCAAGCAGCCGAAGGCGCCGCCCGCGGCGGTGTCACCCTTCGCCAAGCCGGGCGGATCGGCCGCCGGCAGCAAAAGGGCGGCACCGGCGTCCGGCAAGAAGAAATAACCGAAGGCAAAGTTCCCGTCGTTACGGATCAACGGTGACGATTCGGGACGACGATCCCTTCGCGGCCTAATTCAGCCGCACATACTCGTAGTCGACCGGCTGGTCGTTGACGCCGCGGTCGGGCGGCGCGATCCAGCCGGCCATCTTGCCCGGCGCCGTCACGCGCTGCATCAGGCTGTGGATGAAGGCGCGGTCGGCCTTGCTCGGCAGCCAGCCGGGCAGGCCGGCGGCATAGGCCTCCGCGGTGATGCGGTTGCCGGCCGGGTCGGTCGGCACCCCGGCCCAGACGCCGACGGCGCGGCGGAACCGCGTGCTGGGCAGGGTCAGGACGAAGTCGTGGCCGGCCTTGGCGATCATGCGGTTCCAGCGCGACAGGCCGATGCCGCAATCCTTGACGTAGGCGACGCGCACCACCTCGTTCATCGCGTTGCGCATCGGCACCGCCTCCGTGCGCAGGCCGGTGGCGCCGTCGGGCATCGCCACGTCGAAGCTCTGGTCGATCGCCAGGTGGTCGTCATAGTGCTTCTCGCCCGGCCGGCCCTTGATGCCGGTGGCGAAATAGGCCGCGGCGTTGGACGACGATTCCGACCCGAACAGGTCGAGCGACGAGCTGAACCAGAAATTGAGGTAGCGCTGGATGGTCGGCAGGTCGATCGCGCCGGCCGCGCGCAAAACTGCCGGATCGTCCGTGCCCAGTTCGTCCATCACCTCCAGCGTGCGGCGGATGACGCGGGCGATGCCGGTGTCGCCGACCATCATGTGGTGCGCCTCCTCGGTCAGCATGAACCGGCAGGTGCGCGCCAGCGGATCGAAGCTCGATTCAGCGAACGATTTTAGCTGGAACTTGCCGTCGCGGTCCGTGAAATAGGTGAACATGAACAGGCTGAGCCAGTCGGAGATCGGCTCGTTGAACGTGCCCAGGATGCGCGGCCGATCGCTGTCGCCGGAATGCCGGGTCAGCAGCTCCTCCGCCTCCTCCCGCCCGTCGCGCCCGAAATAGGCGTGCAGCAGATAGACCATCGCCCACAGGTGGCGGCCTTCCTCGACATTGATCTGGAACAGGTTGCGCAGGTCGTAGAGCGACGGCGCGGTATGCCCCAGCATGCGCTGCTGCTCGACCGAGGCCGGCTCGGTGTCGCCCTGCGTCACGATCAGCCGGCGCAGGGTGGAGCGGTGCTCGCCCGGCACCTGTTGCCACACCGGCTTGCCGTATTCGTCGCCGAAGCCGACCTTGCGCTCCGGCTCGGCGTCGGCCAGGAAGATGCCCCAGCGATAGTCCGGCATCTGGACGGTGCCATAGGTGGCCCAGCCCTTGAAGTCGACCGAGGTCGCGGTGCGCAAATACACGTCCGTGGCCTGAAAGTCGGTCGGCCCCATTTCGCGCCACCATCTCAGGAAGGCCGGCTGCCAGTGCTCCAGCGCGCGTTGCAGCGCGCGATTCTCGCTCAGGTCCACGTTGTTGGGGATGCGGCTCTGATAGTCGATCGCCATGGTCAGACCCTTTCCCAGTCGAAGCGCGGCTTGCTGCCGCCGCCGAACCGTTTCAGCGCGCCGTCCGCGCCGGTCGCGTTGGGCCGGTGGAACACCCAGTTCTGCCAGGCCGACAGGCGCGCGAACAGCTTGGTCTCGACCGTCTCCGCGCCGGGGAAGCGCAGGTTCGCCTCCATGCCGGTCAGCGCGTCGGGCGACAGGCTGGCGCGTTCCTCCAGCGCCAGCCTGATCTCGTCGTCCCAGTCGAGCGCGTCGGGCGTCACGGTGACGAGGCCGGCATCGAGCGCCGCAGCCGCCATCAGCGGCC
>JBDZUN010000379.1:0-1974 GCA_040255145.1 Hyphomicrobiales bacterium
TGCGCGCGTTCCCTGAACGCCCGCACTTCCTTCCCTGTTACTAAAATGGAATTCCCTGTTCCGTCGTAAAAATTCCCTGCTCTGTTAAGTAGGGAATTCGCTTGAAATAACCTTGTATTCCAGAGACTTAACAATGACACAAACCGCCTCCAGCGGCCCGGATCGACAGAATTCCCTGTAAATTCCCGGAAAACAGGGAATTGCGGCCGGAGAGTGGTTCGCCGCAGACTGCACCCTCCGCCAAACTTAAGTAATTGATATCACTAAGTTTTATCTCTGTCCGGGTGAGCCTCCAAACCGCCGGGACGTTTTATCTTTTCGCCCTTCCGGCATACTCTCCGACCGACACGTCCACCGGTAACTGGGTCGATTTCGCGCCGCCATCGTCGCCTTTCTCCACCGACCGACCGACGAGTGCGGTTCGCAGTCGATCGGCTCCGCCGCTAGTCCCGCATCGTACCCCTTCAATATGCCGATCGCCGGCTCCGCCCAGAATTTGCTTTGCTACGTCGTCCGCCTCGCTCGCGAAGGACGGTTTCCGCCTGCTCCGAAGTCGATTTTACGAAGCGTGCGGGTGGCTACTCGCGCATGCTGCGGTGCACGCTGTCGAGGATCGGCTTCAGCAGGTAGTCGAGCAGGCTGCGCTTGCCGGTCAGGATCATCACCTCGGCCGGCATGCCCGGCCGTAGTTTCAGGCGCTCGAGCGCCGGCTGACCGGGATCGAGCGCGAGCTTCGCCTGGTAGTAGGGCTGGCCGCTGCGGGTGTCGGTCAGGCGATCCGCCGAAACCTCGCGAACCGTGGCGGTGAAAACCGGCGTGTACCGCTGGTTGAACGCGGTCAGCCGGATCTGCGCGTCCAGTCCGGGGTGGACGACGTCGATATCGTCGGGCCGGACGCGCGCCTCGATCACCAGCAGGTCGTCCCGCGGCACGAGGTCGAGGATCGGCTCGCCCGCGCCGACGACGCCCCCCGGCGTGAATTTGCGCAGGTTGACCACCGTGCCGGAGACCGGCGCGCGAATGACGGTACGGGCGAGAACGTCGGCGGCGGCCGTTTCGGCCGCCCGCAACTGGTCGATCTCGGTCTGCGTGTCGCGCAATTGTTTGACCACGCTGTTCATCTGCTGACGTTCGAGGTCGCCGACCTGCAGCTTGGTTTCGCCGATCGATTGGCGGGTGCGCGCGATCGCGGCCTGGTTCTGCGCCCGCTGACCGCCGATTTCCGCGGCCGCCCGTTCCAGCGCCAGAAGCCGTGGCTTCCGCTCCAGGCCCTTCCGGTAGAGATCCTTGACGCCCTTGATCTCCTCCGCGATCAGCTTGAGCTGCGTGTCCTCGCTCTCGATCTGCGCCTGGAACCCGCGGATTTGCGACGACAGCTCGACGGTCCGTTGCCGCAATATGTCCTTGCGGTTGTCCAGGTAATTCCTCTCGGAACGGAAGATCGTGTCCTGGCCCGCGATGACGTCGGCGACATCGGGTTCGGTCGTGGCAAGATCGCGCAGCCGCGCCGGATAGGTGATGTGGCTGGCGCCGTCGCGTTGCGCCCGCAATCGCGCGCCTAGCGCCAAGGCGGCGTAGTAGCGGGTCCGAATTTGCCGAAGCTTGGCGCGCGCCTGGGTATCGTCCAGCCGGACGAGCGACTGCCCGGCGGCCACTTCGTCGCCTTCCCGGACCAGAATAGCGGCGATGATGCCGCGCTCAAGGTGCTGAACCGTCTTCGTGTGCGTATCGACGCCGATAAAGCCGGTGGCGATCGCGGCGCTTTCAAGGGGGGCGAAAGTCGCCCAGGCGCCGAAGACGCCGAAGAACGCCACGATCAATACCCAGCCGGTCGCCGTCGCGCGGCGGATGCCCATCGGGCGTACCGCGATGCCGAACGGGGCGGCGATGGGCGCGGTATCCGGCCGCTCGGCCGGTGCGGAGGCGCTGAACGGGGGCATGGCGGTCCGAAAGCCGGCAGGTCCGGCGCTATAC
>JBDZUN010000136.1:0-9285 GCA_040255145.1 Hyphomicrobiales bacterium
AGCGCATGTAGGCCGTCATGTCGCCGTCGGGCGGCGAGATCACGCTGGTCGACCAGCCCATGACGTGGTCGCCTGAGAACAGCGCCTTTTCCTCGACAAGCTGGAAGCACAGGTGGTTCGAGGTATGGCCGGGCGTGTGGACGGCCTCGAGCGTCCAGCCTTCGCCCTGGATGCGGTCGCCGTGGCGGACGGCATGATCCGGCGTGAATGCGCTGTCGCCGCCTTCCTCGACCGACGCGCCGTCGCGCGCGCCCCAGTCGAAGGTGTGCGGGCCGGAACCGTGCGGGCCGAAGCCGTAGGTCGGCGCGCCGGTTGCGGCCTGAAGCGGCCGGGCCGCCGGCGAATGGTCCATGTGGGTGTGGGTGATGACGATGTGCGAGACGGTCTCGCCCGGCTCCAGCGCGTCGAGGATCGCCTGGACGTGCTCTGGCATGTCCGGGCCCGGGTCGATCACCGCGACCTTGCCGTTGCCGACGATGTAGGTGCCGGTGCCGAGGAATGTGAACGGCCCAGGATTGTGTGCGACCACCCGCCGGATCAGCGGGCTGACGCGATCGGCGCGTCCGTACTCGACCGAGATGTCGCGATTGAACGGGATTTGGATGGTCATCGACTGCTGCCTCGTCGTGTTCGGAAGAACGGGCCGCGCCCCATATCCGGGCCGGCTGAGAGGCTGGTCGGAGTGGCTGGATTCGAACCAGCGGCCCCCGCCTCCCGAAGACGGTGCTCTACCAGGCTGAGCTACACTCCGATTGTGGCGGACTTATATCGGCTGCCCTTGCCGTCCGCAAGCGATGCTGGACGGCGCGGCGGGCCTAATAGCCGCGCTCGACGCAGAAGCGGGCGAGGTCGACCAGCGCGCGCCGCTCCTTCCGGTCGGGGAAGGGGGCCAGCGCCGTCCCCGCCGCCTCGCTGTAGCGGTGCGCCCGGTCGATCGTGGCGCGCAGCGCGCCGTGCTACTGCAGCAACCCGATCGCATGGGCGAGGTCGCCGTCGCGCTGGCGCTCGGGGTCGAGCGCCCGGCGCCAGAAGCCGCGTTCCTCCTCCGACCCGCACCGATAGGCCAGGACCACGGGCAGCGTCACCTTGCCCTCGCGGAAATCGTCGCCCAGCATCTTGCCGAACTTCTGGTGACGGGCGCTGTAGTCCAGCGCGTCGTCGACCAGTTGATAGGCGATGCCGATATTGTGGCCATAGGTCGCGAGCGCGGTTTCCTGCTCGGGCGGGCGGCTGGCGATCACCGCGCTGACGCGGCTCGCCGCGGCGAACAGGGCGGCGGTCTTGGACGCGATGATCTCGAGATAGGTGTCCTCGCCGATCTCGCAGTCGCTGGATGCGCTGAGCTGCAGGACTTCGCCCTCGGCGATGATCCGCGCGGTCTGCGACAGGATCTCCAGCACGGGGAGCGAGCCGACCTCGACCATCAGCAGGAAGGCGCGGCTGAGCAGGAAGTCGCCGACCAGCACGCTGGCCTGGTTGCCCCAGATGCGGTTCGCGGTCTCGACCCCCCGCCGCATGGCGCTGGCGTCGACCACGTCATCGTGCAGAAGGGTCGCGGTGTGCAGGAATTCGACGCAGGTCGCGAGCCGGATATGCTCCAGCCCCTGATAGTCGCACAGCCGCGCCGCGACCAGCGTCAGGATCGGCCGCAGCCTCTTGCCGCCCGAGGCGATCAGATGGCTGGCGAGGGCCGGGATCATCGGGACGGCCGAGCTCATATGCGCGGCAAGCATGTCGTTCACGCGCGCGAGGTCGTCCGCCACCAGATCCTGGAGCTGCTCGATCGCGCCGGCGGCGTCACGTTCGACAGGTAGTGCCGCTTCCAATGCCTGCCCCGTTGACCGGATAGGAGGAGCCGGAGCATAGAGGCGGGCCGACGAACCGGCAATCGTACCGTCACACTTTGGCAAACGGGATGGACATGCCGGCGGGGGAGGATCGCGACGACACCGGCGCACCGGCTGCCACGCCGGACGGTTTCCTGGACGGCCGCCTGTCGGTGCTGCAGCCGCCGGACCACGCGCGCGCCAGCATCGACGCGGTGTTCCTGGCCGCGGCCGTGCCTGCGGCGAGTGGGCAACGGGCGCTGGAGCTCGGCAGCGGCGCCGGCGCCGCCAGCCTGTGCCTGGCCTGGCGCGTGCCCGGCCTGGCGGTCGAGGGTCTGGAACTCCAGGCGCATCTGGTGTCGCTGGCATGCGAAAGCGCGGGCCTGAACCGGCTGGACGGCCGGGTCCGCTTCACCGCCGGTGACCTCCGCCGGCGCGCGATACGCGGGACCGGCTTCGACCATGTGCTGATGAACCCGCCCTACCATGAAGCTGGCACGACGCGGCCGTCGCCGATACCGGGGCGGGCGCTGGCCCACGCCGAACTCGCTGGTGGGCTGGCCGACTGGATCGGCGCTGGCCTGGACGCGCTGCGCCGGGGTGGGATGTTGACGGTGATCCACAGGGTGGAGCGCCTGGGTGCGCTGCTCGCCTTGCTCGGGGATCGCGCGGGGGCGGCCACGATCTTCCCGCTATGGCCCGCGCGGGGCCGCCCTGCCAGGCGCATCCTGATCCGCGCGCGCAAGGGTTCGTCCGCCCCGTCGCAATTGCTGCCCGGCTTGGTTTTGCACGACGACGCGGGCCGCTTCACGGCCGAGGCCGAGGCCGTGCTGCGCTCTGGAATAGCGATAAATTTTTAATGGATAATAAGCCGCAAATACTCGTGTGCGGCACAAGCGGCCACCCGCGGCCGATAAAGCCGCGCGACAGAACGTCGATGTCGGGCGAGGCGGAAACGCTTCGCCCGACATCGCATCAGGAACCGCGCCCGCGCCCCTTCTGGCCGAGACCCATGCTTTTCGCCAGTTCCGACCGCGACAGCGCGTAGGCCGGGGCGACCATCGGGTAGTCACGCGGCAGGCCCCACTTGTTGCGATAGGCTTCGGGTGTCAGGCCGTGGCTGTGCAGGTGCCGCTTCAGCGACTTCATGCGGCGACCGTCTTCGAGGCAGACGATGTAGTCCTCGCCGATCGACTTCTTGATCGGGACGGCAGGCTTGGCCGGCTCGACCGGCGCCTGGCTCGTTCCCGACGCCTCGCTCGACAACGCGTGGTGCACCGCCTGAATAAGCGCCGGCAGCTCATCACGCGAGACTGAATTGTTGCCGACATACGATGTGACGACCTGCGTCGTCATCTTGAGCAGATCGAGGGGCTGATCCATTGAGATACTCGATGTTGAGGTTAGTAGGGCTCCATATACACGGGTCGCGCAATTATTCAAGTCTCCGCGGCCGTGCATCGTGTAGAGCATATTCAATGCCCGGTTGCGGGATGGATCGGAATACGATCTTCGCCGCGGTCGGCGCCGCCAGCATTGGCGTTCCCAACGCCCGCCCTCGTATTTTTCCACCGCTTCGGCGCGACGCGGTGGCAGAACGTTGGAACTCCGGGATCGCCCTTTTGACTAATTCATCAAAAGCAAACGTTTGATCGGGAATATTTTATTATGGTTGTATTGTTTTCCTCCGCCTGCTGGCCGATCAGGCCGCCGGGCCGTCGCCGACCAGGCCGCTTTCCAGCACCTGCGCGATCTCGCCCAGGATCGCCGGATCGTCGATGGTTGCAGGCATTGTGTAGGGCTGCCGTTCGGCGATCTGGCGCATGGTCGCACGCAAGATCTTGCCCGAGCGTGTCTTGGGCAGCCGCTGCACGACCAGCGCCTGCTTGAACGCCGCGACCGGCCCGATCCGGGTTCGTACCCGTTGTACCAGTTCCCGTTCGATCTCCGCGATCGGCCGGTTGGTCCCGGCTTTCAGCACCACAAAGCCGAGCGGCACCTGGCCCTTGAGCCGATCGGCGATGCCGATGACGGCGCACTCGGCGACGTCGGCATGGCCCGCCAGCACCTCCTCCATCGCGCCGGTCGACAGGCGGTGGCCGGCGACGTTGATGATGTCGTCGGTGCGGCTCATGATGAAGGTATAGCCGTCGGCGTCGCGATAGCCGGCGTCGCCGGTTTTGTAATAGCCCGCGAACTCGGTCAGATAGGCGCTGCGATAGCGCTCCTCGTTGTTCCACAGGAAGGGCAGGGAGCCCGGCGGCAGCGGCAGCCGGAGCACGACGTTGCCGATCGTCTCCGGCGCGACCTCCTTGCCGGCATCGTCCAGGACGCGCACGTCCCAGCCGGGCATCGGCACGAAGCACGAGCCGTATTTCATCGGCAGCAGGCCGAGCCCCGCGGGGTTGGCGCATACCGGCCAGCCGGTCTCCGTCTGCCACCAATGGTCGATGACCGGGACCTTGAGCTGGCGCTCCGCCCACTGGACGGTTTCGGGATCGGCGTGTTCGCCGGCCAGGAACAGGGTGCGAAAGCCCGACAGGTCGTGCTTGGCGATCAGTGCGCCGTCCGGGTCTTCGCGCCGGATCGCGCGGAAGGCGGTCGGCGCAGTGAACAGGGCGCGCACCTTGTGCTGTTCGATGAGGCGCCAGTAGACGCCGGCGTCGGGGGCGCCGACCGGTTTGCCCTCGAACAGGATGGTCGTGTTGCCGTTGAGGAGCGGCCCGTAGCAGATATAGGAGTGGCCGACCACCCAGCCGACGTCGGACGCCGCCCAGAACACCTCGCCCGGCTCGACGCCGAAGATGTTCCGCATCGACCATTTCAGCGCGACCATGTTGCCGCCGTTGTCGCGTACCACGCCCTTGGGCTGCCCGGTCGTGCCCGAGGTATGGATGACATAGAGCGGATCGGTGGCCAGCACCGGCACGCACTCGGCGTCGAGGCCCCATCCCACCACCGCATCCCAGGTGTGGTCGCGGCCTTCGACCAGGTTCGCCTGCTCCATCGGCCGCTGCACGATGACGCAGGCGGTGGGCCGGAGATCTTCCGGCAGCAACTCGATCGCCTCGTCCAGCAACGGCTTGTAGGGGACGACACGGCCCGGCTCGATCCCGCACGAAGCGGAGACAACGGCCTTCGCCTCGACATCCTTGATGCGGGTAGCCAGCTCATGGGCGGCGAAGCCGCCGAATACCACGCAATGGATCGCGCCCAGGCGGGCGCAGGCCAGCATCGCCATCACGGCTTCCGGCACCATCGGCATATAGAGGATGACGCAGTCGCCCTTGCCGACGCCGAGGCGCCGGAGGCCGCCGGCGATGGCGCGCACCTCGCGCAGCATCTCGCCATAGGTGAGGGTGCGGATCGTCCCGGTCAGCGGCGAATCGTGGATCAGTGCCGGCTGCTCGGCGCGGCCGGCCGCGACGTGGCGGTCGAGGCAGTTGAAGCAGGTATTGCACTCTGCGCCGGTGAACCAGCGATAGAGCGGCGCATCCCGGTCGTCCAGCACCTTGTCCCAGCGGCGGAACCAGTCGATCTCCTCGGCCGCTTCGGCCCAGAAGCCGATCGGGTCGCGTTGCCAGCGCGCATAGGTTTCGGGATAGCGGCTCATGAACGTCCCCTTCCGTGATCTTCGGCGCTGCCCGCGCGCGGCCGTCTTCTGCGCCGTCGCCGGCGGCGGCCGTCCTGTGGGCGCGGGCTGCGCCGGGTCGCATCGTATCGGAGGTTCATATCGTATCGGATAGGGCGCAGCGAGGGTAATAGCCGCGGGGGCAGCTCCCTTGCGCATGACGACATGCGCGATTTTGGCGCGGCCGGCCCTAAATGGCACGCTTGCGCCGGCCACCGGATGAGCCCACCTTGCATCTGGTGCAACAGCCGTGAGGAGCGACGGCATGGTTTCGATCGCCGAGAACCGATTCCCCAACGTGCATGCGACGACGCCGGCTGCCCTGCCGGAAGTGGTGCAGACGGCGGACTGGACGGGCGCGCCGGACGCCGACCGGCGCGCCTTCGCACGCGAAGTGCTGGAAAGCGGCCAGATCCTGTTCTTTCCGCACCTGCCTTTTGACACGACGGAGCGGGAGCGCGAACTGTTCGATCCGGCCATCGTTAAGTCGATCAAGAAGAAGAGCGCCAAGGGGCGTCCGCGCGTCATCTACCTCGCCGACAAGGACAAGCTGCTCAAGACTGGCGTCGAGGACGAGGCGCGTGACGTGCTCCGTGCCATGGTCGCGCGCTACGGAAAGTGGGCGCGGCGGCTGGTGCTGGACAATTTCCCGGAATACGAGCCGCACTTGGAGTGGGGGCCGACCAGCTTTCGGCCCAATTCGCGCGCCCTGCAGCGCGTCCATGTCGATGCGTTCTTCGTGCTGCCGACGCAGGGGCGGCGCGTGCTGCGTGTCTTCACCAACGTCAATCCGGCCGGCGTGCCGCGCTGCTGGGACGTCAGCGAGACGTTCGAGACCTTCGCGCCGCGCCATGTGCATCGCTTGAAGGCCGACACCTTGGCCGGGCGCGCCGCGCGCCGGGCCATGGCGATGGCGCACGTCACGGTCGGACGTCAGACACCCTACGACCACGCCATGTGGCAGATGCGCAATTTCGCCAAAGAGGACGCCGAGTTCGTCGGCATCCGCAAGCCGGAGACGGTCGCCTTCCCGACCGGCTCGACCTGGATGTGTTACACCGACGCGGTGTTCCATGCCGGCCGTTCCGGCCAGCACGCCTTCGAGCAGACGTTCATGATCGAACCGGACGGCATGTACGCACCGGAACGTTCGCCTTTGCGCATCCTCGAGGGACTGACCGGACGGCGGCTTTGCTAGGAAAGAGTTGTCGTCCCGGAAGCCCGTAGGGCTAGCCGGGATCCATGGGAGCGCGTCCTGGGTCCCGGCTCGCGCGGCCTGCGGCCGCTTGGCCGGGATGACAGCAAGCGTGGAGCGCTTTGCTCGCGACGACCGAAAAGAAAGGCGGTGGCCGGCGGGCCTACGCGATGATATCCGGCAGAAGGATGTCCTCGATGCGCGCGATCTCGTCTTTCAGGCAAAGCTTCTTTTTCTTGAGTCGCAGGACCTGGAGCTGATCGTAGCCTGCCGAGACGATAAGCGCCTCAATGGCCGCGTCCAAATCCCGGTGTTCTTCCCGCAACTGGACGAGTTTGGCCTTCAGCCCTTCTTCGTCCGTCATTCCTAGCCCTTAAGCGCCGCGACCCGTGCCTCAGCAGAAGCTAACACATCCCGGCGTAAACGTCGCTTCCAAACCGGACGGGGCGGGGGCCGAGGTGTGGGATTTCGCGCTCGCGGTCTATGCCGGGCCGGGGGTGGAGGCGGCCTGCCTGCGGCTGCAGGACCGGGGCGGCCTCGACGTTCCGACGCTGTTGTTCTGCCTGTGGTGCGGCTTCGCCGGGCCGGGACCGCTGTCCGAACCCGTGATGGCGGCGGCGCTGCGGAGGGTGCGGCTTTGGGGCGGCGGCGTGACCGCGCCCCTGCGGGCGGCGCGGCGCGCGCTCAAGGACGAGGCGCTGGGCGCGGATGCGGCCCGCACCGCCTTGCGCGCGGCGGTGATCGAGACGGAGCGGCGTTCCGAGCGCATCATGCTGGAAGCGTTGGCAACCGAGATCGACGCGGCGTTGCCGGGGTCGCGGGGCGCGGCGACCGCGCGCGCCAACCTGGCGCTCTACTGCCGCGCGGCGGGGCGGCCCACCGATACGAACGCCGCAGCCGATCTCGACATCCTGGTCGCGGCCGCGCGATCAGTCGACCGGGACGAAGCGGTCGCCGTCGAGCATGGCCAGCACGCCGTGACGGACGCCGAACCAGCCGCCGCGCAGTGTCAGCCGGCCGCCTTTGACCGCCTCGGCGATCCACGGAAACGTCATTAGGTTTTCCAGCGTCAACCGCACCACCTCGTTCTCGTAGTGGCGCAGGATGTCGTCCGTATGGCCCTTGGGCTTTCGCGGCAGGACGGATTCGGCGATCTTCATCCACTGGCCGACGAAGTCGCCCGCTTCGGCCGGTACGCCCTGGACCATGGCCTGGACGCCGCCGCATTGGCCGTGACCGAGCACCAGGATCTGCCGGACCTTGAGGACGCGCACGCCGTATTCCAGCGCCGCGCTGGTGCCGTGATAGTGCTGGTCCGGCTCGTAGGGCGGCGAGATGCCGGCGATATTGCGGACGATGAACAGCTCGCCTGGCCCGGCGCCGAATATGGTCTGCGGATCGAGGCGCGAATCAGCGCAGGTCAGCACCATCGTGTCCGGGTGCTGGCCATGGACGGACAGCGTTTCATAGCGATCGCGTTCCGTGGGCCAGACTCCCGCGCGAAAACGCCGGTAGCCATCGAGCAGATGGTCCATGCAGGCTCCTCAAGATATGCGGCGCGCACCGTGCGGCTGGGCCGAAAGGGGATCGGCAGGCGGGTCGGCGGCCGGATTGGGACGCCCAAAAGCAACCACCATGGCGCGCTTTTGTCCAGATCGGACGGCGTGTCGCGTTCTGATCGGCGCCGGCGCCGGCGCCGGCGCGACGCGGCTATCGCGCCTCGCGGCCGGCAGGGCCGATATCCTCGCCCCAGCGGCGCGTGACCGGCGCCGCGATCCCGAACAGGTCGAGCAGCCGGCCGACCGTCTGGTCGATGACGGCCTCCAGGCTGTCCGGGCGGAGATAGAACGCCGGCACGGGCGGTGCGATCACCGCGCCGAGCTCCGACAGCGCCAGCATCGTGCGCAGGTGTCCGGTATGCAGCGGGGTCTCGCGCACTGCCAGCACGAGCCGGCGCCGCTCTTTCAAGGCCACATCGGCGGCGCGCGTCAGCAGGTTCGACGTAACCCCGGTGGCGATCTCGGACATGCTGCGCACCGAACACGGCAGCACCACCATGCCCAGCGCGCGGAACGAGCCGCTGGCGATCGGCGCGGCGAGATCGCCCACCGCGTGGCGGTGATCGGCGAGCGCGGCGACCTCCGCCGCGGGTCGGTCGGTCTCGAGCGCAAGCGTGCGCTCCGCGGTGCGCGTCATCACCAGATGCGTCTCGACCGGCAGGTCGCGCAGGATTTCCAGCAGGCGCACGCCGTAGCGCACCCCCGATGCGCCGCTGATTCCGACGATCAGGCGCTGCGGCACGTTGGCCGGTGAATCTGGCGTCATCGGGCTGACATGGCTGGGCGGTGGGTGTTTAATGATGGAGTCGCATGTTCCATTTGGAGAGAGACGCGATGAATGTCGGATCCCACCTTGCCGAGCTTGAGCAGAAACACCGCAAGTTGGAAGCGCAAGTTGAGGAAGAGCTTCATCACCCGGGCACCGACTCCCTGAAAATAGCCCATCTGAAGAGATTGAAGTTGCAGGTCAAGGACGAGATCGCCCGCCTGCAAGACGCCGAGTAGGGCATCCTGCGCGGTTCGCGCGGCCGAACGGCCGCGCGAACCGCCACCGCCGCACTGTCGCTCGCCCAC
>JBDZUN010000137.1:0-9259 GCA_040255145.1 Hyphomicrobiales bacterium
CGCCGAATTCGACGCCGCCCTCAGCGCGGCGTTGCGGGCGGCCGGCATCGGCCTGGTCTGCCTCGCCGGCTTCATGCGCCTCCTGACCCCCGGCTTCGTCGCCGAATGGCACGACCGGCTGATCAACATCCACCCCTCGCTGCTGCCGAGCTTCAAGGGCATCCATGTGCATGAGCGGGTGCTGGAAGCCGGGGTGCGCCTGACCGGCTGCACCGTCCACTACGTCCGCGCCGAGATGGACGACGGCCCGATCATCGTCCAGGCCGCGGTGCCGGTGCTGCCCGGCGACGTGGTGGCCGACCTGGAGGCGCGCGTCCTGAAGGCCGAGCACCTATGCTATCCGGCCGCGGTGCGCCTGATCGCCGAGGGCCGCGCGACGGTCGACGGCGCCGTGGTGCGGATCGACGGCGCCGCCGCGCGGATCGACGCCGGCGCGTTGCGGATCGCCGGCACCGCGCCCGATTACGTCCTGATCAGCCCGGCGTCCTGACTCTCCGTCATTGCGCGGCACGCCAGCGGCGAACCAATCTGCCTTCCTGTCATCATCCGCGTAGGCGGATGATCCAGTAAACGGCGTCGTCCGAACGTACCCTCCGCGCCCCGCGCTTAACGCCCCGTCATTGCGAGGACGGCGCTGGCCCGACGAAGCAATCCAGGCTGAACCGCCACAAAGATGGATTGCTTCGGCTTCCGCTCCGCAATGACGAAGGGCCGGGCCGAAAGCGGCCCTCCCCCCTATTCGGCCGCCTGCACCGCCGCCTCGGCCGGCTCGAAGATGTAGGGTTCGAGCGTCGCCTGCGCCGCGATGCGGTGCTTGTGCCACTTGCCGCCGCCGTAATAGGCGAGGCTGCCGGGCGCCGCGTTGCCCTCGCCGTTATAGTAGGAGATGCAGTCGCGCAGGGGCTGGGTGGCGATGTCCACCTCGCGGCAATGCGCGGCGTAGACCTCCTCCGGCTCCTTGTGCACGTCGACGACGCGCGCGCCGCGCTCCCGCATCGTCTGCAGCATCCACACGACATAATCGCCGTGGCTGTCGATCGCGTCGGTGAAGTTGAAGCTGCCGCCGCCGCCCTGGGGCCCGGTCACGATGAACAGGTTGGGGAAGCCGTGGCTGTGCAGGCCGAGGAAGGTCTTGGTCCCCTCGGTCTCCCACTTCTCCCGCAAGGTCCGGCCGCCGCGCCCCGTGACCATGTTGAAGGTCGAGGTGCCCATCCACTGGAACCCGGTCGCATAGACCAGCACGTCGAGCGGATATTCGACGCCGTCATGGACCACGCCGCGTTCGTTGATCTGCTGCACGCCGAGCGGCGCGGTGTCCACCAGATGCACGTGCGGCAGGTTGAACGCCGGCAGGTATTCGTCGTGGAAGGTCGGCCGCTTGCAGCCATAGGGATAGTACGGCTTCAGCGCCGCGGCGGTCTTCGGGTCCTTGACGATGGCGTCCACCCGCGCGCGGATCTGCTCCATGATGCGGAAGTTGGAATCGAGCTGCTTCTGCAGGTATTCCTCGGGCGTCAGCTCGCGGTCGTGATGCTTCTTCTCGCGCGCGTCGGCGACCTTGCCGGCCAGGTAGTCGTCATTGGCCTGGATCGCCGTGCGTCCGGCCGAGATCCTGGAGAAGCGCGCCCGGCGCGCCCGCGCCCAGCCCGGCTCGTTGGCCCAGGTGGCGCGCTCCTCGTCCGTCGTCGCGCGCTGGTCGCGCACGTCGATCGAGGACGGCGTGCGCTGGAACACGTAGAGCTCGCCTACGATCTTCGCCAGCTCCGGCACCGCCTGCACCGCGGTCGCGCCGGTACCGATGATGCCGACACGCTTGCCGGTCAGGTCGACGTTGTAGTCCCAGCGCGAGGTGTGGAACGACTCGCCCTGGAATTTTTCCATGCCCGCGATGCGCGCCAGCTTGGGCGTCGTCAGGATGCCGTTGGCCAGGATCACGAAGCGCGCGCGCATCTTGTCGCCGCGGTCGGTTTCCACGATCCAGCGCTCGGCATCCTCGTCCCACGTCGTCGCCTCGACCGTGGTGTGGAACAGGCAATGGTCGTAGAAGCCGAACTTCTGCGCCATGTTCTGGCAATATTCGAGGATCTCGAAGCCCGAGCAGAACTTCATTGAGGGCACGTAGCCCATCTCCTCCAGCAGCGGCAGGTAGCTGTAGGATTCCACGTCGCAGGCGATGCCCGGATAGCGGTTCCAGTACCAGGTGCCGCCGACGTCGCCGCCCTTCTCGCAGAACCGCACGTCGGTGAAGCCCGCCTGGCTCAGCTTGTGCCACAGCAGCAGGCCGCCGAAGCCCCCGCCGACCACCAGGATATCGCATTCGTCGGTCAGGGCCTCGCGCGGGATCGGCGGCTCCGAATAGACGTCGTCCAGGTACCGCTTGAACTCGCCTTCCATCGCCATGTAGTCGGCGGCGCCCTGGCGCGCCTGCTTGAAGGCGCGGTATTTGGCCTGCTCCTCGGCGTCGAAGGTCGCGCCGCGCGGCAGTTCCGGCAATTCCTTCAGCTTCTGGTCGCTGAGGATCGAGTAGCCCTTCCCCGCGATTTTCTCGGAGGCCTTGGCCGCCCGCGTGTCGAACACCTTCAGGCCGGTCTTGGGGTCGATTCGGATGGCCGCATGCATGATCTCGAATTCCTTCCTTCGCGCTTCCCGTCTTCGCGTTTCGTCTTTACGCCGCCGGACACGGCTCGGCCCGCCCGGTCGGACGCCTCGCTCCACTTCACCGGGCGGAACACGCCCGCCCGCCTTGCCGGCCGGGCACGTACCGCCCGTGGGCTCGCCACACCGCCGGCGGCGCCTAGCCGGCACAAGGGGGCTCGCCCCGCCCGGTTCGGCAACTCACCCTATTCTGCCATTGCCGAACGAACGTTAGCTATGCATCCACTGCATGCAAGGGATGTCAAGCCCGTCATTCTGACGCGGCCTCGCCTCGCCCGGAGCGGGCGCCGAACCGGTGACGGCACGGCCCCTCGCCCCGCTTGCGTGGAGGGGGTGGTTCGTTGCGGAGCCGAGAACCGGGTGAAGGGCGGGTGAGGGCTTTCCTATTCCGCTGCTTCCGCCAACCTGTCTGCGAACCCGGCATGAGTCGGACCAACTCATTTGACCGCCTTCCCGGCCCCCGATAGCGTCCCGTCATGACCGATCGGCGGGTGCGGCCGGGGCCGCGCAATTCCATCACCGACGTGCCCGGCATCCTGGTCGGCAATGCCGAGGACTGGCGCGTCCGCAGCGGCGTCACCGTCATCGTGCCCGACCAGCCGGCCGTCGCGGGCTGCGACGTGCGCGGCGGCGCGCCCGGCACGCGCGAGACCGATGCGCTCGACCCGACCTGCCTGGTCGACGCCGTGCATGGCGTCGCGCTGTCCGGCGGCTCGGTCTTCGGGCTGGAGGCCGCCTCGGGCGTCGTGCGCTGGCTCGCCGCGCGCGGGCGCGGCTTCCGCTTCGCGCCGGGCCTGCCGTGCTCGCCGGTGGTGCCGGGGGCCATCCTGTTCGACCTCGCCAATGGCGGCGACAAGGATTGGGGGGCGGAGCCGCCCTATCTGAAGCTCGGCCTCGCCGCCTGCGCGGCGCTGTCGGCCGGCTTCGCGCTCGGCAATGCCGGCGCCGGGCTCGGCGCCATGGCCGGCATCTATAAGGGCGGGCTCGGCACCGCCTCGGCGGTCGACGCCAGCGGCCTCGTCGTCGGCGCGCTGGTCGCCGCCAACGCCGCCGGCTCGCCGGTCGTGCCGGGCACCGGCGCCTTCTGGGCCTGGATGCTGGAGCAGGACGGCGAATTCGGCGGCGCCCGCCCGCCGGCCGATTTCGGCCCGATCGACCTCGATTTGCCGGCCGACAGCAAGTTCGGCGCCCGCGGGCCGGCCCACACGCCCAGGCCCGGCACCAACACCACGATCGGCGTGGTCGCGACCAACGCCGCCCTGACCCCGGCCGAGGCGAAGCGGATCGCGATCATGGCCCAGGACGGATTGGCCCGCGCGGTGCGCCCGATTCACACGCCGGTGGACGGTGACGCCTTGTTCGTGCTTGGCACCGGCAATGGAACCGCCGATGGAACCAGGACTGTCACCCTGGCCGAGCCGCGCCCGGTCGCGCTCGCCCGGCTCGGCGCCATCGCCGCCGATTGCGTCGCCCGCGCGCTGTCCCGCGGCGTCTATGAGGCCGAAAGCCTGGGCGGCGCTCGCTCCTATCGCGCCGTCTGCCTGGACCTTTCGGCGAAGGTTTGACCCCGGAACACCGCCGCCGTCTTGCGCTTTCGGACCACTTTCACTAGTGTCCGGCCTGCCCGCTTTCCGGGCATTTCCGGGCCGTCGCCGCGCCCGGAACGGCAAGGCACCGGTAGCTCAGTTGGATAGAGCACCAGACTACGAATCTGGGGGTCGGGAGTTCGAATCTTCCCCGGTGCGCCAACGCCTTAGGGTGTTCCATTCCGACACGTCCAGGGCACTCTATTCCGACATTTGCGCTTGGTTCGTTCCTTCGCCGACCACCATGGTGCGACGCTTGCGGGCCGCGTTCCGCTTCTGCCTGAGCGTGCGCTTGGCGTAGATCGAGAGCATCTGCCGGGTCTTGTGTCGGCCGTGCGCCTGCATTTCCTGGTCAGTCAGCGCCGCATCGCCCATTTCGGTCAGGCCGCCATGCCGAAAGGCGGTCAGGGTGACGTAGTCCGGCAGCTTCGCCCTAGCCCGAATCTTGCGCGCCTGGGCGCTCCGCCACGACTTCGTATACGGCATGTGGATTCGCCGCTTTTTGTCGACCCTCGGGGACATGATCACGAGGGGCCCGTGCCGCGGCGTGCGGGATAGACGAGCCTCCAATTCGGGATAGAACAGCGACCCGTCGGCATCGATCAGCGGAAGCCACGTCTCCTGCCCGGTCTTGCTGTCGCGCACGAGGATCTCCGAAGGGTGGTCCTCAGGCCGGTAGTGCGACCAGGCCAGCTCGGTAAACACGTCGTCGGGACGCTGCACCAACTCGAAACACAGCATGGCCGCGGTGCCGAGGATCGAAAGGCCGAGGACGTCGGCCGCCGCGATGAACTGGTCTAGCTGCTCGCGGCTTGCCGGCACCGTCACCTTCGCCGACCGCTCCAGGCCCATTTTGGCGAACGGGTTCTCCTTGGGCACTTCCCGCGAATGAAGGCGGTGCACGACGTTCCAGGCGCGCCGCATGGCGACCATGCAGCCATTGGCGAGGCGCAGCGTGTCCTCGCCGTCCTTTCGTGCCCGCAACTTCTCGTACAGGCGGTCGGCGACCTCCGGGGTGACCTGACGCACCATCCGCTCGCCGAATCGCTGGCCGTTCTTCAGCCGGTGGTCGCGGACGCGACCCAGGTCAGTCCGATAATTCGCCTGGGTGTCGGGCGACAAGCGGGTGCATTTGCTGCTGGCCAGGAACGTCTCGCACATCCAGTCGATCGAGCCGGGCCGTTCCCGGACGGGCTGCCGACCCGTGCGCCACTGATCGAGCCATTCGTTCAGGGCTTCGGCCTGCGCCTTCGCCTCGCCGTAGTCGGCGCCGAGCGCCTGGGACTTGACCGGGCACGGCTTGCCGCCGATCAGTTTGGCGCGCGCCCAGGGCGGCCGCTGCCAGAAATAGGCGGTGCTTCCCTTGAGGCGTTTCACCGCCATGTGCCGCGGCCAGCCGGCCGGCTTGTGCTTCGCCATCAGATCAGCTCGGCGAGATCATCCTCACCCTCGGCCTCTACGATAGCGGCCCGACGTAGGCTGTCACGTAGCCACTTGGCACGCTTGTGCGGCCGTTCCGTAGGCTTCGGATAGACCCCGGCGCGGACCCCACGGAGGAATGCCTCGACGCTGGGCTCGTCGACATAGGCGGCAGCCATGTCGGCGCGCATCTCGCACGGCCACGGGCCCGCCGGATACCGGACAGGCGACGTCATCTCCTACTCCGCTTGGACTTGCCGTTGGGCGCCGCGACCGGCTGGAACGCCCCCTCTGCGGACCGGACGCTCACGCCGGCGGCCTGTGCGCGCCAGCCGACGCGCTGTGTGTCGTGCACGACGGAATTTGGCTCGACCGACCGGCGTCCCACGCGCGGATCATCTCAGGCGTCAGAAATCCGGCCTTGATCTGGGCCTCGGTGTACCGGCGCGCCGCTGAATGGAATCGGGCCCGGCATCGCGGCGAGCAAAAGCGTTTGACGCGGCCGCCGCGGCTGAACGGGGTGAACGGCGCGTCGCACCAGGCGCAGGTCATTGCGCATCCCCGAACAGCCAGGACGCGGCGCGGACCTGGCCTGGCCTTGTCTCGGTGAAACCAAAGCTGCCGGCCGCGGCGAGGTAGACGCCCAGCGTGCTGGCGGTGCGCGAATAGCCGAGCAAATCCGCCAGATCGACCCGCCGAATCCAGTCCGGATAGATGTTGATCAGCTCGATAAACACCCGCGCTTCGGCATCCTTGAGCAGGCCGCGAGCCATGTTGGGCAAATCAGGCCGGTCGCCGGCGGCCGGGAACCGCGCGCTCTGCCGCCCGGCCGGCGTCAGCACCAGCAGGCTCGGCGCCTGCGTCTCGACCAGCCCGTCGCGCGCCAGATCGGCGATGTAGACGCCGAACGTCGATGCCTTCGGGCTGTAGCCGGCCGTGATGCATGCCCGCCGGCGGTCGATGGGCGTTATGCCGACCGCTTCCCACCACGCGATGGCATCGAGGACCTTCTGCCGGGCACCCAGGTCGCTCGCCGACGGAGCAACCGGCCGCGCGACCACGCGTTCTTCCTTTGCTGCCCGCGCTGCGGGCGCCCCGCTCGCGTTCGGAGCGGGTGTAGGCGTCGGCGGCGTTGCGCCTACCCTGGGGTTCGCCGCCGGCGCTTCCACGATATCGAGCGCGTTTGTCCGGAGCGCCGCGAGCGAGGCGGCTCCGGCGTCGATCGCTGCGTTGTAGCCCTCACGCCAGGCTGCCTGCCGCGCCGCCGCGATCGCCTTCGGATCGGTCCGGTATTCGATACGGACCTGCGGAACGGCGGCGGCCGACACGTCTCCCGCACCGTCCGCGCTGGTCGGCGCGGCCGTCTGCAGTTTGGCCAGCATCGCGCGCACCGCCTCCGGTGCCGGCGGCGTCGGCACGTTGCGCTGGCCGGGCTCAAGGTGCGTCGTCTCGCTCGGGTCGATCCGGGCCAGGACCGGGCTCGCGGAGAGGGCCGGCCCGACGCACCAGAACGAGCCGCGCGGCAACGTCATCAGCCCGAGCGCCTCTTCGCTCTTCTTCCCGAAGCCGAGCGTGTCGGCGCCGCGGTCGCGGTCGAGGTTCTGGTCGACCCGCCCGATCATCCTGTTCTGGCAATTGCCGAGCAGGTCCTTGCTGAGCATCGACAGGCGCTGGCAAGCGAAAAGCCCAGCGAAGTCGCGCTTCCGGCCCTGGGCTGCGAGCGCAACCATGCCGTGATAGCTGGGCACGGTCTTCTCGCCCTGCGGCGCGTACCGTTGCGCTTCGTCGACCACGATCAGCGTCGGATGCCACAGGCTGCGCGGCGCCCGCATCATCGCTTCCAGGAATGCGCCGATATAGTCCCGCTGACCGTCGAGCCCGAGGTCGTTGAGGAGCAGGATCGCGTTGATGCCGGTCTCCAGGATCATCCGAGCATGGGCGGCCGCCTGGTTGACCGAGGTCGGCGCGTCGCCCTCGTCACCGCCCAGGATCAGATAGTCGCCGGCTTCGCGCAGGGTGAAGAACTCGTCCTCGACGTCGAGCACGATGTGCTGCATCCGCCCGAGCGTCAGCTCGAGGAGCCGGCGGATCGTCCGGCTCTTGCCCGCGGCGGACGCGCCCTGCAGCACGGTCCTGCTCTCGACCAGCTTGTCCCGGTCCAGCATCAGCTCGCCGCCCGGATGCTGGCCGAGGCGGACCAGGGATCGATCCGTCGAGGTCGCCATCAATTCTTCCTCGGGCGTGCGATGGGCGGGTCGGCGCGCCAGAACGCGTCGCGGGCCCGAAGCTCGGCACAGACCTCGCGAACCATCTCCTCGATCGAGAGTGCCTTCAGCGCCGCGACCGGCGGGCCATCGCCGCGGATCAGCGCCGCCGTGTAGGCCTCCATTTCGGGGCTGTCAGGGGTGAGGGTCACGTCCAATCGTCCTTCTTGTGGCGGGCATCGATCAGCGCCTTGATCTCCTCGGCGTCGACCGGCGGCATCAGCGCCTCGATCGGCGGCATCTGCTCCAGGAAAAGCTTCGCGGCGGCCGATTCCAGGCCGTTGGCGATGACGGCGGTCTGGGCTTCGAGGCTCATGCGCTCGATGCGGGTCCGCGCTTCCTTCTCGATCACCTGGATGCGGGACTTCGCGGCGCGCCGCAGCTCCGCCCGGCGGTTGGCGACGGCGTTTTGGCCGCGGTCGTACCAGCCGAACCCGACGCCAGGCGCAAATTCGCGCGGGATGCCGAGCTCCACACAGCGGGCGGCGATAGCCTCGTTCGCAGCGTTCACCGCGACTTCGGCTGCTTGGTGCGCCTCCTTCCAGACTTCGTCATCATCGAAGCGGTAGATCGCCGCGAGCTGAATATTGAACTCGGCCAGCATTTGGGCCGACCGCTCCTCGGCCGCAGCCTTCAAGACGCGCTCGCGCTTGCGGATGAGCTGGCCGAGCTCGGCGCGCTCGCCCTTCGTCATCCTGGCCGGCTGATCACCCATCACGCCGCCTCCAGCTTTTCGGGCCAGGTCCAGAAGCCCTGCGCACCGCGCGCGGGCACCGGGTGGTCGAAGGATCGAATGTCGGTGAGAGGCCAAGCCCAGACCGCGTGGTCGATCCGGTCGCTGTCGATCGCGCCGCGGAACAGGACCGACGCCTTCCGGGCTCGACCCAGGACTGCGGTGCCGAGGCCGGACGCGAGCGGCAGGATCTGGCCGGACGGCGGCGGCGATTGATCTTCAGGCGGCAGATCGAACAACGCCGGCCCGGCCGGTCGAGCACGCCGGCGCATCTTCTTCGCGGCGCCGGCCACAACGAGTGCCTCTCGGCACCGCTCCACGATCGGCGTGGCGATGGCGGAGTCGAGGCTGGATTCGCCCTCCGCGATCCGGTCGAGCAGGTCCTCGATCTCGTCCAGCCGCATCGGGCGCGCGCCGGCGTGGATCACGATCCGCTCGCCGACCAGGCCGGGTTCACGCGAAGCGTAGTCCCAGCGTCGGAACTCGTAGGGCTTGGCGCCGGCCATGATCAGGCTCGCCCATGGCTGGTAGACCGTCAGGGCTTTCATGCGACTGCCGCCTCCGTCGGCGCGGTCGCATCGACGGCGTAGTTCGCGGCGACG
>JBDZUN010000138.1:0-9209 GCA_040255145.1 Hyphomicrobiales bacterium
GCGCGTCGCTAACCGGCCGCGACGAACGGGTTCGTCACGAGCACTCCGTCGTAATCCTGACCAGAGCTAAGGTCTTCAGAAAGGACGACGTCGCAGCCCAACACGCGGGCCGCTTCGATAATCGCGGCGTTCGGCAGCATACCGGTCTTGATCGCATCGGCGCCGATATCGTCCAGCACCGCGCGCATCTGCGCCACGACCAGGTCGGGCGGTAGCTCGTGGACCGCCTGCACGCCCAGCGTGTTCTGCACGGTCACCGCGGTGATCGCCGTCGCCGCATAGGCGTTCAGCGCGGTGATCGTCTTGATGTCGGCCTGAATGCCGGCGCCGCCGCCGGAATCCGACCCGGCGACCACCAGGACGCGGCCCTTCATCGCGCGCGGTCCGTCACCGGCCGTCTGCGGTCAGACCGCCTCCAGATGGGCGTTCGACACGGCGTTCAGGATGTCCTCGACCACGTCGGCGATCATCGCCTCGTCCTCGCCTTCCGCCATGACCCGCACCACCGGCTCGGTGCCCGACTTGCGGATGACCAGCCGGCCGGCGCTGCCCAGCCGCTGCTCGTTGCGACGGATGACCTCGATCACCTTGGGATGTTCGAGCGGCGAATGCCCATTGGCATAGCGCACGCTGCGCAGGATTTGCGGCGACGGCTCGAACAGGCGGCAGGCCTCCGATGCCCTGAGACCGGTCTCGCGCACGACCGCCAGCACCTGGAGCGCCGCGATCAGGCCGTCGCCGGTCGTCGAATAGTCGCTCAGCACGATGTGGCCGGACTGTTCGCCGCCGATGTTGAAGCCGTGCTCGCGCATGTGCTCGACAACATAGCGGTCGCCGACTTTCGTGCGGACGAGCGTCAGGCCCAGCCCGCCGAGAAAGCGTTCCAGGCCCAGATTCGACATCACCGTTGCGACCACGCCGCCGCCCTTCAACTGCTCGGTCTTGTGCCACGACTGGGCGATCAGGCCCATGAGCTGGTCGCCGTCGACGAGCCGCCCGGTCTCGTCGGCGATCAGCACGCGGTCGGCGTCGCCGTCCAGCGCGATGCCGAGATCCGCGCCGTGCTCGAGCACCGCGCGGCACATTGCGTCGGTCGCCGTCGACCCGCAGCCGGCGTTGATGTTCAGGCCGTCCGGCTCCACGCCCATCGGCACGACGTCGGCGCCCAGCTCCCACAGCACTTCGGGCGCCACCCGATAGGCGGCGCCGTGGGCGCAGTCGATCACGACCTTGATGCCGTCCAGGCTCAGCCGGCGCGGGAACGTCGCCTTGACGAACTCGATATAGCGCGCCTGCGCGTCCTCCAGCCGCTTGGCGCGGCCAAGGTGCGCGGGCGCCGCCCGCTGCTTGTCCAGGCCGTTCTCCATGAGGTGCTCGATCTCCGCCTCGACGGCGTCCGACAGCTTGAAGCCATCGGGACCGAACAGCTTGATGCCATTGTCCTGGAACGGGTTGTGCGAGGCGGAGATCATGACGCCCAGATCGGCGCGCAAGGAACGCGTCAGCATGCCGACGGCCGGCGTCGGCACTGGGCCCAGCAGCACCACGTCCATGCCGACCGCGATGAAGCCGGCGGTCAGCGCCGGTTCGAGCATGTAGCCGGACAGGCGCGTGTCCTTGCCGATGACCACCCGGTGCCGGTAGTCACCCCGCGTGAAGATCCGCCCCGCCGCCATGCCGACGCGCAGCACCGTCTCGGCCGTCATCGGATCGCTGTTCGCGGTGCCGCGGACACCGTCGGTGCCGAACAGCTTGCGCACCTTGGAACTCGCCATATGCCACCCCTTTTTCGGCCTAGGGTGTGCGCGTCCGGCGATAGGGTCAAGTCACGCTTTTCGCGTAATGCTGCGCCGCACTATTCCTCGGTCGCGCGCCAGACCGCCAGCGCCTGCCGCGTCGCCCCGACATCGTGGACGCGGAACATCTGAATGCCCTGGCGCCGCCCGGCCAGGACGGCGGCAAGCGAGGCGGGGAGGCGCCGGTCGGCCGGCGCGCCGTCGCCGAGCCGGCCGAGGAACCCCTTGCGCGACGCGCCCAGCAGCACCACACAGCCCAGGCCGTGGAACAGCGCCAGGTTGCGCATCAGCCGCATGTTGTGCGCGAAGGTCTTGCCGAAGCCGATGCCGGGGTCGACCGCGATCCGCTTGCGCGGAATGCCGGCGGCCACGCACGACGCGACCCGCGCCGCGAGGTGATCGTAGACATCCAGCAGCACGTCGTCATAGCGCGGGTCGTCCTGCATCGTCGCCGGTTCGCCCTGCATGTGCATGAGCACGACGGCGACGCCGGTCTCCTTGACCGCGGACAGCGCGTCGGGGTCCGACCGCAGCGCGGAGACATCATTGACCATGGCGGCGCCCGCGCGGGCAGCCTCGCGCATGATGCGCGCCTTCCGGGTGTCGACGGAAAGCGGCGTCGTGGTCTCGCCCGCCAGGGCCTGGATCACCGGCAGGACGCGCGCGCGTTCCTGCTCCGGGCTCGCGGGCATTGCGCCGGGGCGGGTGGATTCGCCGCCGATATCCAGGATGTCGGCGCCCTCCGCGAGCAGGGTCCGGGCGTGGGCCAGTGCCGCCTCGGGTTCACCATGCTGGCCGCCGTCGGAAAAGCTGTCTGGCGTAACGTTGACGATGCCCATCAGGATCGGTGCGCTCAGGTCCAGCCCGGTCAAGACCGGGCGGGGGGCCGACGCCAGCTCGCACCAGGCACGCCAATGCCCCTCTGCTATATCCGAGGCGATCTCCAGTCCTTTGACAGAGAAGAGATACGCCGGTTCAGCGGATGTGCCCCGGCGCAGGATCTCGACATGGGTGAAGGCGAGCGGCCCGCCGGCCAGCCACAGGGCCTCGCCCGATGCGACCGCCCGTTCGGCCTCGTCGCCGCCGATCAGGCGTCGCGGCAGGAAGTAGGGCTGGTCCTGCTCGATCGTCACGGCGGCTTACCGCAGTATCGGCGTCATTGCGTGGAAAGACGACGACGAAGCAACAACTTTGGTTGTCGTCCCGGAAGCCGCAGGGCGGCTATCCGGGACCCATATCGCGGCACGATGGGTCCCGGGTCTCGCTACCGCTGGCCCGGGACGACAGCCGAGGGAATGGATTGCTTCGTCACTATCGCCCGCCCGCGACGACCTTGCCGTTCAAGCCGCCTGCTTCTGCGGCGCGAAGCGCTTGTAGAAGCTCTCGCCCTTGGCCGCCATGTCGCGCAGAAGCTGGTTCGGCGCGAAACGCTTGCCGTGCTTCTGCGCCAGCGCCTCGCACTGCGCGACGAAGGCAGCGGCGCCCATCGTGTCGATGTAGGACAGCGGCCCGCCAGTCCATGGCGCGAAGCCCCAGCCCAGGATCGCGCCGACATCCGCCTCGCGCGGGTCGGTGACGACGTTTTCCTCGACGCAGCGCGCCGTTTCCAGCGCCTGGATGGTCAGGAACCGGGTTTTCAAATCCTCGGGCGACGGCTGGTCTGCCGATTGCTGGACGATATTGGCAAGGTCGAGCCACAGCCGCTTCCGGCCCCCCGGCTCCTTCGGATAATCGTAGAAGCCCTTGCCTGCCTTCTTGCCGACGCGGCCGTGTTTCTCGACCATCTCGGCAACGATGCGGTCGGCCGCCGTTTCCTCGTAGGAACCGCCCATATCCGCCTGCGTCTGCTTGCGGATCTTGTAAACCAGGTCGAGCGCCACCTCGTCGGTCAGCGCCAGCGGCGCCACCGGCATGCCGGTCATCTTGCCGCAATTCTCGATCAGCGCCGGGATGGCGCCCTCGGCCAGCATGTGGATGCCTTCGTTGATGTAGGTCGCGAACACCCGGCTGGTGTAGAAGCCGCGGGAATCGTTGACCACGATCGGCGTCTTGCGGATCGCCTTGACGTAGTCCATCGCCTTGGCCAGCGCCTCGTCCGAGGTTTCCTTGCCGCGGATGATCTCGACCAGCTGCATCCGCTCCACCGGCGAGAAGAAGTGGACGCCGATGAAGCTGCCCGGCCGCTTCGACGCTTGCGCGAGGCCCGAAATCGGCAGGGTGGAGGTGTTGGAGCCGAACAGGGCGTGCTCGGGTAGCACCGCCTCCGCCTTCTTGGTGACGTCGGCCTTGATCGCGCGGTCCTCGAACACCGCCTCGATGACCAGGTCGGCGTCGGACAGCTTGGCGTAGTCGGTGGTCGCAACGATGCGCTTGAGGATCGCGTCGCGCTGCTCGGCCTGCAGGCTGCCGCGCTCGACATCCTTGGCCAGCATCTTCTCGGCGTGGGCGCGCCCCTTGTCGGCCGCCGCCTGGTCCTGGTCGATCAGCACCACCTCGATGCCGGCGCGGGCGGAAACGTGTGCGATCGCGGCGCCCATCATGCCGGCGCCCAGCACGCCCATCTTGCGCACCTTGAATTCCGGGATGCCCTTGGGCCGGCGCGCCAGCTTGTTCAGCTCCTGCATCGACAGGAACATCGACCGCACCATGTTGCGCGAGGTCGGGTCCATCAGCAGCTTGGTGAAATAGCGCGTCTCGATGCGCAGGCCGGCGTCGATCGGCACCTGGATGCCCTCATAGACACAGGACAGAATGTATTGCTGCGCCGGATAGAGGCCGTAGGTGTTCTTGTGTACCGTCGCGTTGGCGACCGTGAAGAAGCCGGAATTCGAGGCGTTCTGGTGCGGCGTGCCGCCCGGCATGCGGAAATTCTTTTCGTCCCAGGGCTGTTCCGCCTTGCCGACTTCGCGAATCCACTTCCTGGCTTCGGCGACGATCTGCTCGCGCGGCGCGACCTGATGCACGAATTTCAGCTCAAGGGCTTTTTGCGGCGTGACGCTCTTGCCCTCTAGCATCAGCGGCAGGGCGGCCTGCGCGCCGATCAGGCGGGGCAGACGCTGGGTGCCGCCGCCGCCTGGCAGCAGGCCGACCTTGGATTCGGGCAGGCCGAGCTGGATCTTGGGATCGTCCGCCACGACCCGGTAATGGCAGGCGAGGGTGACCTCCAGCCCGCCGCCCAGGGCAGTGCCGTTGATCGCGGCGGCGAACGGCTTGCCGCCGGTCTCGACCCGGCGCAGCAGGTGCTGGAATTTCAGGTTGTGTTCATAGAGCGCCTGGGCGCGTTCCTGCTGCGTCTTCGGGGCGCCGGAGCCGGAGGCTTGGCCCTCCATCATTGACAGGTCGGCACCGGCCATGAAGGCCGGCTTGCCGCTGGTCAGCACCGCGCCCTTGACGTTCGGGTCGGCGATGACCTTCTCGACCGCCTCGGCGAAGTCGCGCATCGAGGCCTCGGACAGCACGTTCATCGACCGTCCGGGCATGTCCCAGGTCAGAAGCGCAATGCCGTCGCCGTCGACCTCGTATCCGATATTTTCCATTGCGCTCTTTCTCCTGCGTGCTTTGGGAATTCCCTCTCACCCGGCGAGCATGCGCCGCTCACCCTCTCCACGGCGGAAGAGAAAGGCTGTCCCGTCATTGCGAGCGGAGCGAAGCAATCCAGTTTCAAGTCATTATCTGGATTGCTTCGTCGGCCTTCGGCCTCCTCGCAATGACGACCGAATCCCGTTCTCCCGTGGGATGGTGCGGGTGAGGGGCTTGGATTCAGACCCGTTCGATGATCGTCGCGGTGCCCATGCCGGCGCCGACGCACAGGTTGACCAGGGCGGTCTTGAGGTCGCGGCGCTCCAGCTCGTCCAGCACGGTGCCGAGGATCATCGCGCCGGTCGCGCCGAGCGGATGGCCCATGGCGATGGCGCCGCCGTTCACGTTGATCTTCTCGTGCGGGATGTTCATTTCCTGCATGAAGTAGAGCACGACGGAGGCGAACGCCTCGTTCAGCTCGAACAGGTCGATATCGTCGACCGTCATGCCAGCGCGCTGCAACGCCTTCTTGGCGACCCCGACCGGCCCGGTCAGCATGATCGACGGCTCGGAGCCGATCGAAGCCATGGCCCGGATGCGCGCCCTGGGCTTCAGGCCCTGGGCCGTGCCGGCCTCCTTGCTGCCCAGCAGGACCGCTGCCGCGCCGTCGACGATACCCGACGAGTTGCCCGCGTGATGGACGTGATTGACGGCCTCGACCGTCGGATAGCGCTGGGTCACGACGCCGTCGAAGCCCATGCTTTCGCCCATCTTCTCGAACGACGGTTGGAGCGACGCCAGCGACTGCATGGTGGTGCCGGGGCGCATGTGCTCGTCGCGGCCCAGGATGGTCAGCCCGTTGACGTCCTTGACCGGGATCACGGAATTCTTGAAATAGCCGTTTTCCCAGGCGCTTGCCGCGCGTTTTTGACTTTCGACAGCATAGGCGTCGACGTCGTCGCGGCTGAAGCCGTTCAGGGTCGCGATCAGGTCGGCGCCAATGCCCTGCGGCGCGAAATAGGCACCGAACGCGAGGTGCGGATCGGTCGACCACGCGCCGCCCGAGGCGCCCATGCCGACGCGCGACATCGATTCCACGCCGCCGCCGATGGTCATGTCGGCCTCGCCCGCCATTACCTTGGCGGCGGCCATGTTGGTGGCTTCGAGGCCGCTGGCGCAGAAGCGGTTGATCTGCACGCCGGCCGTGGTCTCGGCATAGTCGGCGTTCAGCACCGCGAGCCGGGCGATGTCGGAGCCGGCCTCGCCCACCGGATCGACGCAGCCCAGCACGACGTCGTCGACGACCGTCGTATCGAGGCCGTTGCGGTCGCGCACGGCCTGAAGCGCCTGGGTCGCCAGCTCAAGCGCCGTGACTTCATGCAGGGCGCCGCTCTTCTTGCCGGCGCCGCGCGGGGTGCGAACGTGGTCGTAGACGAAACAATCCGGCATGGGCCTCTCCTTCGTGGCGCGCGGGCCGCGCGCGTGTCGAGCCGTCGGCGGCGCGGCTAAAGCGTGCGCGCGATCAGCTCCTTCATGATCTCATTCGTGCCGCCATAGATCTTCTGGATGCGCGCATCCGCATAGAACCGGGCGATCGGATATTCCAGCATATAACCATAGCCGCCGTGGAGCTGAAGGCATTCGTCGACCAGATCGCATTGCATCTGGGTGCACCACCATTTGGCCATCGCGGCGGTGATGGCGTCGAGCTGGCCCTGGAGGTGAAGCTCGATGCAGCGGTCGACGAAGACGCGGGCGATGACGGCGATGCTCTTCTGCTCGGCCAGCTTGAACCGCGTGTTCTGGAAATCGATCAGGCGCTGGCCGAACGCCTTGCGTTCCTTCACGTACTCGACCGTCCCAGACAGCGCCGCTTCCATCGCCGACACGCCCAAAAGCGCAATGATCAGGCGCTCTTGCGGCAATTGGTTCATCAGTTGAGAGAAGCCAAGCCCCGGTTGCGCGCCGAGCAGGTTCCCGGTCGGGACCCGCACGTCGTCGAAGAACAGTTCCGACGTGTCCTGGCCCTTCTGGCCGATCTTCGCCAGGTTGCGGCCGCGGCGGAAGCCGTCGACCTCGTCGGTCTCGACCACCACCAGCGATGTGCCCTTGGCGCCGGCGGCCGGATCGGTCTTCGCCACCACGATGATCAGGTTGCAGGTCTGGCCGTTGGTGATGAAGGTCTTCTGCCCGCTGACGACATATTCGTTGCCGTTCAGCCGGGCGGTTGTCTTGACGCCCTGCAGGTCGGAGCCGGTGCCCGGCTCGGTCATCGCAATGCCGCCGACCAGCTCGCCGCTGGCCATCTTCGGCAGCCAGCGGCGCTTCTGCTCGTCGCTGCCGTAGGCGTTGATGTAATGAGCCACCATGCCGGAATGGACGCTGTTGCCGAAGCTGGTGATGCCGAGGCGAAGCTGTTCCTCGTTGATCACCGCCTCATGCGCGAAGGTTCCGCCGCCGCCGCCATAGGCTTCCGGGATCGAGGCGCATAGCAGTCCTGCTTCGCCGGCCTTGCGCCAGGCGTCGCGGTCGACGTAGCCCTGCTTGCGCCATTTCTCGTCGTGGGGCAGGAGTTCGCGCTCGTAGAATTTCCGCACGGATGTCCGGAGGATTTCGAGCTCCTCGTTCATCCAGGTGGGTTTTTCGATCTCGAGCATGGCGTGTCCTGTTGCGGGGCGTCGGTTCGGCGACGATCGTTTTTAGCATAGAGCGGCGCGGGCGCGAACGATACGGTCGGCATGCCGCAGCGCCCCGGCTGGATCGGGTTGGACATTGTCCATTACGTTGGTTAGAGGCTGGAACAGGATGGCTGGGAGTTCGACATGAAAGCGCATTGGCACCAAGGCGTGGCGTTGGCGGCGCTGCTCGGTCTGGCCGCCGCGCCGGCGGCGGCGCAGACCATGGGCGGCTCGTCGATGGGGGGCATGGGCGGCCCCGCGGGCATGGGCGCGCCCTCGATGGTCGGCATTCAGCCCGGCGGCGAACCTGGCTCGGGCGGTGCGGACGGCGGCGGGCACGTGGCGACCGGCAACGCTTCCGGCGTCGCCGTCACCGGCGTCCATGGCGATCTCGGCATCAACGATCCGTTCGCCGCCGCCGGCTCCGGTGTCGGTGGGCCCGCGCCGGGCGACCGCGCGGCGGGGAGCGTCAATGACGCGCTCACCGCCTTGCCTTCGTCGTCGCTCGATGGCGACGCCCCGGCGGGTGCGCCGGGGCCGGAGCTGAACGATAACGGGCCGCCCGATCCGCTCAATCCCGTGAACAGCCCGCTGGATCCAACCCGCGGCAGCAGCTTGATGATCCCGCCCGGCCTCGGCGGTACATCCTCGGCGCTGCCGCCGCCGCCCGGCCGATAGCGCGCCCATGCGCACCGCGTTGCCACGGCCGGGATGCCGGCGGGTGGCGCGGATTGCCGCTTTGCGCCGCCGCCCCGGCCGTGCTACTGCCGGTTCCGGGGCCCAGCGGCTTTCGGACCGGCCCCGGATGCGCGGCGGGCATGTTCCACGTCTATCTGCCGATTGCCGGCCTCTCGGTCGACCCGCTGCTGCTCGTCGCCCTGGGCGCCGCGGTCGGCTTCCTTGCCGCGATGTTCGGCGTGGGCGGCGGCTTCCTGGTTACGCCGTTCCTGATGTTCATCGGCGTTCCGCCCGGCGTCGCGGTCGCGTCGGGCGCCAACCAGATCGCGGCGTCGTCGATATCGGGCGTCCTGATCCATTGGCCGCGCAACAATATCGACGTCAAGATGGCTGCCGTCCTGTTGGCCGGCGGCCTGGGCGGCACGGCCGCCGGCATCATGCTGTTCGCCGCCCTGCGCCGGATCGGGCAGGGGGAATTGGCCGTTTCCCTGATCTATCTCGTATTCCTCGGCGGCATCGGCAGCCTGATGCTGGTTGA